>PACG01000027.1 GCA_002699335.1 Candidatus Poribacteria bacterium | reverse complement strand
GGATGGTTCCGTATAGATGAACCATCCGACACGGGACATCGCCGGAATAATTCTTACCTCTTGGAAGATCAAGCAGATGGGGAACGAAACCCGGATGGCTGGGTTTTCGCTGTGTGGACAAATGAAGGAGGCATTGGTTTAGCATGGGGCGAGAAAAAGGTCAAGCCAAAGGTTTGGACCCATATCGCGGGAACTTATGACGGTAAGATGCTTTCACTTTATATCGACGGGAAATTGGATATCAGTGTCGAGAAAACAGGTAAAATTGAGAATCCAGGTGATCCTCTGGGTTTAGGTAAATACGGTGGAGAAACTTATATTGGTGGTATGGACGAAGTTTTCCTTTATGACCGAGCACTTAGTGAAGATGAACTTGAAACTATCATGAAAAGCTTTGAGGTTGCATTTGCTATTGAGTCGAGAGGCAAATTAGCAACATGCTGGGCTTCACTAAAACAGGCAGACAAAACTTTTTAGCTTGTTACTGACAATCCGTAATCCATTGATTAACCCAATTAAGTCATTCAGATAAACCTGCAAACGGTGCTGGTTTAACCGACTCAGGCGATAAGNAATATGATATTNGGGTAGAACGAAGATNCGTTNTTCGAACCTCGTTTTTTTGAAGCATTTGCTGTTANCAGAAGTCATTTCTATATATATCAGCATGTTGGTGATGNAGGTCAGACGACACGGAGCNGACTTNCAACCNGACAAGTTTTATCCAATCAAAAGAATNNTCNTCTGGTAATTTCATTTATGTTCGAAGCTGAAGCTTCAGTGACAGGCGAAAACATTACCCTAAGTTTTCGNTCCTTAAGGTTAACGATTTTTGGGATAATAATCAGTACTNCAATAAATACGTCAATTTGATACCAGNCATGAGCNTCCAAAAACTTGTATCTTAAGAAACGTTATTTAAATCGATCTGTCTTCCTGTATAATAACAAGCTGTGGTTAGAAAATAGTGAGGTNGTTTTATGGCAATGGTAGATATGTTTCAGGTTAATCCCCTACAAGATTCAACAGATTTACTCTCGCAGCCCAAAGCGTTTAGACACCGAGCTGCTGAGGATGGATACCTGTTTTTTGCGGGCCTCCTGNATCCAGCTAAGGTTCTTAATCTCCGTGAACAAATTCTATTGGTTTGTCAAAGNCACGGTTGGANNCAAGAGGGAACCAATTCAGCNGANGGGTTAGCCAATCCCAACTTGACGGTAGTAGAAAGTGGNGATCCCAGATGGCGAGCCTTTTANGAGGATGTACAGAAACTACGNGATTTCCATCACTTGGCTTTGGATGACAACCTGATTCAGATGTTTGAGGTTCTCTTTGGTGAATCGGTTTTACCTCACAGTCGCAATATCTGTCGTCTTGTTTTTCCCGATACAACTTTACATTCGACCCCTCCTCATCAGGACAATTGGCATATCGGAGGTTCAGAAGAAACATGGACGGCTTGGCTCCCTTGTGGGCATTGTCCTGTTTCGCTAGGCAGTTTGGTTATCGCCAAAGGATCGCACCAACATGGCAAATTAGACCATACAGCAGCCAGCGGTCCCGGAGGCCGTCAGGCAGAGGTGGAAACAGAGCAAACTTGGGTTGGTGGTGACTATGCCTGTGGTGATGTGGTTATTCTCCATAGTTTAACGGTTCATCAAGGTCGAGATAACTTAAGTGGTGANCGNCTTCGCGTTTCCTGCGACTTTCGCTATCAACCAATGAGTCACCCGGTACGAGTTGATTCTCTAATGCCCCACTCAGCAGGACAGAAATGGGAGGAAATCTATCAGGACTGGGATCCAAATGATAAACTAAAATACTATTGGCAAAACTGGGACCTGAAAACNGTGGAAAGGACGTAAGCTAAAATTGACATAAGTTGAAAATCCCATCCATTCAACTTGATGACGAAACAAATTGTCCCTCCTTATTATTTTTGTGCATCCGAACCTAACTAANGATAACACTTGACGCTAGGGGTTTGNCTGATTTAAGTTTCAAGTTAACACTAGCTTACGTTAATAATAACTTCATGTCTTTACCATTTTGATACCTAGCGGGGGCCTATCTCAGATCGAAATCACGCAGCAAACCAAACTGGTATAATAAGGGCACAATTACTCAGCTATTTCCTGATTCCAATCTCTGTTATATGGATGCTGAAGATGGAAATGTTGAGTGGTGGTGCTACAAAGGGTGGAGGAAGTGCCGTTGGTGGAGCTTCTTATCCAACAGCTATGTCCATCTTTTTTCATGTGGTGGCTTTTCTTTTCGTTTTAGTTCTGCTACAGAGATGCTTACCCCGTTGGTGGAAACCGTTCGCTTTAACCACTCCTGAATTATCGGTTATCTATGCTGCTGTGTCTATTGGTACTGCTGTTGCCGGTGTTGATATGTTGCAGGTGTTAGTTCCGATAACAGCCTATCCCATTTGGTTTGCTACACCAGAAAACGAGTGGCAAGAACTGTTTCTGGATTATTTGCCAAATTGGTGGACTGTCGACGATCGAGGGATCCTACATGGATTCTATCGAGGCGGTGACCAATTTCATCAAAAAAAATACATAGTGGCATGGCTGCCTATTGTTGTTGCTTGGATTAGCTTTCTGACAGCAATGATTTTCGTTACATCAGGGCTATCCGCTATCCTGCGTCGTCAATGGGTAGAACATGAGCGATTAACCTATCCAATTACACAATTACCGCTTTCGTTACTAGATCCGAAAACGCAACTGTTTAAATCGTATCCGTTTTGGTTCGGTTTTGTGGTTACAGCCAGCATCACTTTTTACAATGGATTGGCCTATCTATTTCCCAGTATCCCAATGTTGATTTGGAGTCTGAATTTAAGATTCACTGACTATCCTTGGAATGCAATTGGATCTGTTCCATTAAGAATCTTCCCTTTTGTGGTCTCGATGGCATTTTTAATTCCGCATGAACTTTCGTTTTCATGTTGGTTTTTCTATTGGTTGATGAAAGGTTTAAAAGTGTTAGGGGTGACTTTGGATTGGCGGAATTTACCCGAATTCCCATATTCTCGCCACCAATCGTTTGGTGCCTATATGGGCATATTCGCCTTTGCATTATTCGCTGGCCGTCGTCATTTCAAGCGTGCTTTGGTTGACGCTTATCGATCGATTGGACGAAAAAGCGACGACCCGATTTCAATGCGGATCGCATTTATCTACGTTATTCTAGGTGGGATTTATCTGATCGGTTTTGCTACCTATGCTGGAATGTCGGTTTGGGCGGCAACTTCCTTTTTTGTTCTGTATTTTATGTTGTCGGTTGGTATTTCTCGGATTCGTGCCGAACTCGGAGCCCCTGTTCATGACTTCCACCACTTGGGACCACAAAAATTAGTAGTTTTAGCAACTGGCACTCGATTAGTAGGTAACCAAAATCTAACATTGCTGGCCATCTTTTCCTGGTTTAATCGAGCTTATAGATGTCATCCAATGCCAATTCAGTTGGAAAGTTTGAAATTAGCGCAAGCACAGAAATTCCATACTCGTCGTATCTTTTTCGCCTTAATTATTGGCAGTATCATCGGAGCGATAACGGTTTGGTGGAAACTATTACACGCTTTTTATCAAGATGGTGGATCTCAAGGAATCGCCAGCTATGCGGTTTCAGCTTTTGGACGAGAACCCTATACTTTATTGGAAAACTGGTTAACCTTCCCTACCCCACCGGATCTACCTGCTTTAATTGCAGTTGCCGTAGGTTTCTTTTTGACTTCAATCATGCTGATATTTCGAGCCAAGTTAATTTGGTGGCAGTTCCATCCGCTTGGTTATACATTGGCAGATGATTATGCCATGAACTGGATTTGGTCCTCAGTTTTATGCGGTTGGGCCTTAAAGTTTCTGATCTTAAAATTGGGAGGCATTCGTATCTATCGAGTAACACTGCCATTTTTTATCGGATTGATTCTAGGAGAATTCGTACTTGGCAGTTTCTGGAGTGTGGTAAGTTTGATTACCAACCAACCAATGTACGCCTTCAAAAACTGGTAACCATTAATTTGGTTGTAGAATATCTCGTCTTGATTGAGATTCATCAGAGCTGATTTTTAGCAGTACTCACACTGCTTGAGCTAAATACAACAACTGTGATAGAATGCACTATCAATATGTAACCTTGGTAATTTGATAGTTTGAATAGTAGCAACAGCATTGGGACATGATTATGAAATTCATAGAAGCTTTAGTTTTGATGTTCAGCTTGCTAAGGCGTCTCTAAACTTCTTCAAATTCACATTAATAGTAATTTGGGAGGACCCACAGATGAAAACTACAACCAAAGTTTTAATATTCCTCTTAATATCTCTTTCAGTTTCAATTGGGTTCAGCGGCACTTTTTTTGATGACTTNAGCGATAGTGCAAAAAGTAAAGAAATCTGGGAGGTAGTTCATCGAGATTGGAAGATCAAAGACGGCTATTATTGGGCTCCGGGGCAAGATGGTCTGAAAACGGTTCCATTAACTTTGCTACCAATTAAGGCGGAGGATGGGATGGTAATTGAAGCTCAATGCGGTGATGTAGGCGATGGCAATTGGCAAAACTTTGCCGTGGTCTATTCGTATGAAGACGAAGATGANGTATATACAGCTGGTGCTGGGGTTGGAAATAAGCAGTGGCGATTCTTTCAGCTAACACCCAAAACCGCGGCCAAGGGAGGTTTATGGGGTGCAGACATCGTTCCTGGTTTAGCAACAAAAAGCCCGCTGGAGGCCAAGGAATGGTACAACATTCGAATAGAAATCAAGGGAACAGAGATATTTTTATTCGGCGACTCTAAACCAGAGGGTAAAAATCTGAACGAAAAACACGTTTTCAAGAAGAAAACTGCACCAAGGGGTCGTCTTGGCCTAGCAGCCGCAGGCGCTTCACCAATGTTTAATCACATCAAAATCACTGGGCGAAATGTAGAGGATCTGTTTCTGGTTTCCCCTCTAGATAAATTGGGGGCCACTTGGGGCCGAATTAAGCAAGCCCACTCCTTTTAAGAGGTAGGAGGCATTGAAAGAAACCAGAAGAGATTTCTTGGGAAAATCGCTTNGTGGCCTTGGTTCTTTGACCTTCAGCACCTTGCCGTATATCTCTTCCGTTGCCGATGTGTTGGACGAATCGCCCTTGATGAATCATAAGGGCAAAATGTTGAAGAATAAACATGAATCGAACCCAAATATCATCTGGATCATGGCAGACGACATGGGCTATGGTGATTTGGCCTGTCAAAATCCAGATTCCAAGATCCCCACACCGAATCTGGATCGTTTGGCAATTCAGGGTATCCGTTTTACCGATGCTCATTCCCCTTCAGCTGTTTGCACCCCGACTCGATATGGTGTCTTAACCGGTCGCTATTGCTGGCGGTCACGACTAAAACGGGGTGTGTTAGGTCCATTTGATCAGGCACTAATTGAAGATGAGCGGTTGACTGTACCAGCTTTGCTCAAAGCGCATAACTATCATACTGCCTGTATCGGCAAATGGCATTTAGGCTGGAATTGGAAAAAGGCGGATGGGACATTAGCTCAACCCCGTGGTAAAGGAGAAGATTTCGTTTATCAGATCGATTTCAGCCAAGCCATCGGTGAGGGACCTACCACCCGTGGCTTTGACTACTACTTTGGAACCGCGGTGCCTAACTACCCGCCTTATTGTTATATCGAAAACGATCGTACGGTNGGNATTCCAACCGTACNCAAACCNGATACGATGTTCGGTAATTATCNTGGTCTGATGCTGGAAGATTGGGATCTGGTTCAAATTCTACCCGACTTAACCAGTCAAGCCATTGAATATATTGATGANCAATCCAAAAGCNAAAATGCATCCCCATTCTTTTTGTATTTTCCGCTAACAGGTCCTCATGCNCCAATTGCGCCTGCTCCTGAGTTCATCGGCAAAAGTCAGGCTGGAGCCTACGGTGATTTCGTTTATCAAATCGATTGGCTAGTCGGACAAGTAATGGCTGCACTGGAACGAAATGGGCAAAGCGAAAATACGTTACTGATTTTCACCAGCGATAATGGATCGCCTGGACGTGACGGTACGAACATGCTTGGTGCTATCAATTCGGTGAAACGGTTCGGTCACCATCCAAGCTATATTTACCGGGGTATCAAAGCCGATATTTGGGATGGTGGCCATCGCATTCCATTTGTAGCACGTTGGCCAGGGAGAATCAATGCTGGCCAAATTAGTCAAGAACCCATTTGTTTGGTAGATTTGATGGCGACTATAGCTGGAATTCTCGGTGTTGACCTGCCTGAAAATGCGGGCGAAGACAGCTACAATATTCTGCCGGCCCTATGTGGAGAAAATCTGTCCGAGCCGATTCGAGAGGCCATTGTTCATCACTCCATCGATGGTACGTTTGCCATCCGAAAAGGGAAATGGAAAATGATCCAGGGAGTAGGTTCTGGAGGTTGGACAAAATCAGAAAAACCGCCACTGGAAATAAAGGGNCAACTCTACGATATGGACAACGATCCACAGGAAGAGAAAAACCTGTGGTCTCAACAGCCAGAGATTATCCAGCAACTGGAGGGCCTACTGGTTAAGTACCAAGTACAAGGAAGGAGTCGTCCTACCTAACGAATTTAGAGAATCCTTCTTCCATTCAGGGGGTANAGANTATTGCCATAGCCCCACCAGTAGCAAAGAACACTGCTTCATTGTTTTTTGTGTTTTGAAGGAGATGTAGCATACAAATACTATATGATAAACAGATTCTCAAAACAAAACCACAACTAAGAATTGAGAACAATTTTGATAACTTTTTCGTAGGAACTAAACGCAATGAACTTTGGAAGGGACGCAATAAGAAGAATCTTGGATCTCGTTCCGTACAACACTGACACCGAAGAAAATGCAGCTTCACCTCTCATATCATTGTTTGTTGCACCGATAATGGGTGCGGCGGCGGGCGGAATGGGCTGGGGCATACGAGGGCAGTATGGGCACGAGTGGGGAGTGATGGTGCCAGGTGTCCTGGTCGCCTTTACTTTCGTCTTTCTTTTCTGCAAGCGATCAACTGCGCTCCATGCCGCGAGAGCCGTAGCACTAACTGCTCTCGGATTCTCATTTGGTGGAACGATGACTTATGGCCAGACAGTTGGGTTAACTCACGATACCCCCTTGGTGGGAAACCACGATGCGTATCATTGGGGGATGATCGGACTTTTCGTTAAGGGAGGGCTTTGGGTTGGCTTTGGTGGGGCCTTTCTTGGTATTGGTCTGGGAGGTAAGGAATACAGATGGAAAGAGATGCTTGGGCTTTATGCCGCGTTAATTGTGTTAGCATTCGTTGGAATACAACTTCTCAATCGCCCCTACGTTCCAGAGGTTAATTCATCGGAGCGAGCTCTCCCATGGATCTATTTCTCGGATCACTGGGAGTGGGAACCAGATAACTTCGAAATGAAACCTCGTCGTGAGTGCTGGGGTGGTCTCTTGGCTGCCTTTTTAGGGCTGGTTGCCTATGTTGGATACATCAAGAAAGACAAGTTGGCTCGCAACATGGCTTTTGTCGGAGTGCTGGCTGGGGGGGCCGGTTTTACTCTCGGGCAGAGCCTCCAGGCCAAGCATTCTTGGACTCCAGGTTGGCTCACCGAATTTGATCTGTCACTACATGAATTTCTGCCTGGTATTTTTCCTGAGAAATTCTTCAGTCTTATGGGTTGGAATTGGTGGAACATGATGGAGACGACATTTGGTCTTGTCTTGGGCTTTGTGCTCGGACTTGGACTTTGGCTTAACCGTAAGTTGGTTGCTTCAGGAGATACAGGTGAAGAAGCTAAGATTCCTCTGCAAGTTGAATGGACTCTTATCGTTGCACATGCCTTCCTGCTCTATCTCTGGGGTGTCAAAAGATACAAAGGAATTGATCCTATTGCGAATTTCCCCCTTATCATGGGACTGATTCCCGCAGTCTGCATTCTGGGCGGGCGTTATTGGCCTTACATGTTATCGCTTCCTCTCATAGCCCTCCCGATTGCTGGGATTACGCTCAAGACGACTGATAACATACACTTTTACACAGACCGATTTTTCTTGATCGTTCTCCCTTTGGGAATAATGACCCTCGCTGCACTTTACTTTGAGAAAGGCGGACGTAGAGGCTTAAGTGGGCGTGCCTTCGCACGCTACGGGTTAATTCTTAGTGCCCTAGTTTACTATTCACTCAACTTCGTCTTTTTCGGTTTCCCATGGGCGACATTACCTATGGTCGGACGCCACACAAACAATTGGATATTTCTGCGTTGCACGGAACTATTGATCTTTGGTGCGCTTGTACTCGGCCGACGAGATTCCCAAAACAATATTGAAGAACCAGGTACTGAGTNAATGCAAGACTCTTAACGGTAACATTGCGCTTCTATAAATCCTCTTGGCAGTAATACTGTAAACATCATGGAGAACAGCAGAAAATCAAACGCTATAGCAAATAGCTGAGAAGGATCGATATCCCTAATTTTTATCGCCACGGCAGTGCCATATAGTGTTTGATATGGTGAGAATTGTGGGCCAGCGTGCCAAAGGCTATATGATTGGTGTAGTTGCCAATCCGTAGAGAATCCAACCTAAATGAAAACAACTCGGACCGATGAACAAGCAATGTGGAGAAAATATGGAAATTCGTGCATCGAAAGAGAGTGATTTTGAAGAAATTATTAATCTGATATGTACTGTTTTTGTGGAAAAATGCAGACCTCGATATGCCAGTCAAATTTATCATGATTCGAGCTTTCAACTACACCAGTC
>PACG01000026.1 GCA_002699335.1 Candidatus Poribacteria bacterium | reverse complement strand
TCGTGATTACTACAGTATCTTGCCACTAGCCCTAGATTGGAGTACCTAAACATGAAACACCATCCTTTTTTGAAAGGAATGGCTGTCTGTCTATCTACGCTACTGGCCGGGTTGTTTGTCTTTTTTTACGCAACTAGTCGTGGACTGCATCGTAAGTATAAAATTGACTATACCATCCCAGCTATTAACAATTGGCCTAGTGTAGGTAACCTTCAGGTCGGTATCGGTGTCCGTCAAATAACACCCTTGATGGAGTACTACGATACTTGGACAGACATTAACGGCAATGGTGCCTATGAACCAGATATTGATACTTATGAGGATGTCAATGGCAATGATACTTTCGACTTAGTTTGGATGGCGGGCTTTGATAGTAACCGACCTGCACAAGGTGTTAACGATCCTCTTTGGTCTCGTGCTATCGCCTTCCGAAATAATGGCTTAACCATTGTTTTAGTCAGCATTGACAGTATTGGTCTTACCTACGATCAGTATATTTCTATTCGCCAAATGGTTAAAAAAATCAGGTCGGATATTGATCACATCACTTTCGCTGCCACTCATACCCATAATGCCCCTGACACAATTGGTCTCTGGAGTTACCGACTGCTATTGAATTCGCGCTTTGACGAAGAATACATCAAATTTCTTCAGCAATGTACCTGTGATGCCGTTCTAGAAGCAGTTGAAAACCTAGTACCTACCGATACAATAATTGCTAACGCATATGTACCCAAAGAAAATTTCAGCCGTGATTCACGTCAACCTATCATGGTCGACCACCAACTACCAGTGGCTTGGTTCAGGAAGAAGATAAATGGACAAAGTATCGGCACATTGGCTTCATGGGGCATGCATCCCGAAGCCTTTGGAAGCGAAAATACATTTATCTCTTCTGATTTCGTACACTATTATCGACAAGCCATGGAAAACGGCCTGGCTGGAACCAATGGATTTGCAGGATTCGGTGGTAGATCAGTTTTCTTTACCGGACCAGTTGGCGGCTTAATGACACAACTTGGCCTGGAAATCACCGATCGTTTTGGTCAACAACAAAGCCATGATGGACGAGACAAAGCGCAAGCACAAGGAGAAAACCTAGCTATTTTGGCATCACAAGCCTTACGCAGTTCCACAGCAAAAAAAATGGAAGATCAACATGTTGCCTTATCAGCTAAGACCTTTTATTCCCCGGTTGGTTGGCCGATGAAGATCTTGGTTGCTTTAGGCACAGTGCACCCAGGTCTTTATGGCAACATCTTTGCAACCAAAGTTCGGAGTGAAATCAACGCTATTCGTGTTGGTGAGATTGAGCTACTAACAACTCCAGGGGAGATCTTCCCTGAGATTGTCGATGGAGGAATTGAAACGCCAGATGGAGCGGATATTCCAATTCCACCAGTCGAGGTACCACCGTTACGGCATTGTATGACAGGATGGCTTAACCTGAATATCAATTTAGGAATGGATGAGGTAGGTTATATTGTCCCAATATCACAATGGGACCGGAAACCACCATATACATATGAAAACAAAAAAGCGCCCTATGGAGAAGTGTATATAGGAACTCCGAAGGCGTCGCGTATCATTTATCAAACCAGCATAGAACTGTTGGATCATCTCCACACCACATTGAGAAATGCACCAGAAAAAACTGCCCTGCCAGGGCCTATGCCAGATTCCCATTAAAGAAACTGATTTCCGTCGTATTCCTTCTATCAGGCCTCTCACATAAATAGTAAAATTCATCAAAATTCTACAGTTGGTTGTAGCCAGGCAGATTCAAATTCCCCTTCATGGTAAGGATTTTCCTTTTCTTTTGAAGAAATGACTTTGGCTCGAACATAGATCTCATCACCCTTGAAATCGTATTGAACCTTGAATCCTGATTCCTCAGCTAAAATCAGCCCATTTACCCCTTCCTTCGAGTTTCGACGCTGACTATCCATTGATTCAGAATCAACCGTATTACTTTTCATTTTGCCTATAAATTGAGTGATGTAAGTTATTCCATCTTCTGGTTCAATTTCAATTTTGAAAGATTGCCAATTCTTTTCAAATGATTTGATGATTACACCCGTAGAGGAATAAAAATCACCTTTTTCCATCGCCCTAATGATTAACTCTGGCGTAAGAAAAGCTGCTTTCACCATTACCCAACCACGTCCGGGATTACTTCGATTTGTCTGATATTGATGATAATTATGAGCATCATCAGTTGCAATACCATATATTATTTCACCTGAACCATTGGTCAATCGTTTGATTAAGATTTGATCCCACATCTCTTCTGTGCTTATATGGGCAGCATCCCCATAGTTTCTGACAGATGGGTGACCATTGTAGACTTCGAAGAATTTTTCGTTTTCTATCTCAGCAATATCTTCAGCTGTCAAGGCCCAATCAAAATTTGGATGATTGACGTGCACCAAAATCGGCCGACCAATCTGTCGTCGCTGCTCCATTACAGCATTAACATTATTTTGAATTACCTCACGAACTGATCTCCCACTCTTAGGTGTAATCAAAGTTGCAAGATTCGATGCATTGAGATGAACAGGTTTGTTAATAAAACGGGCTGTAATTTCTTCCCCTTGAATCAACAAGAATTGTCCTGGCGTCTCAAAAAGTGAGCGAAATTCATTAAGTGGTTTTAAACGAACCGTCAGTCCTAATTCCGGATCTTCCTCTGTTTCAACCCATTCCTTTCCAAATTTTGCCAAATAGTTCAGGTAAGTTTTTTCAACTGCTTCGCCACCTGCGGCTGGAAAAATCCATTTGTCCCCTTCCTGTAGGATGTTATGGTCAGATAAGGCCAGAAAATTGTAACCATTCTCCACATACCAGCTAACAATCATCTCCGGAAAATCGTCACCATCACTCCAGAAAGAATGCGTATGAAGATTACCTTTCCACCATTTGGAATTCGATGTTTTTTGATCGGGGTTTATTTTTGCTCCAACTCCATTATTGAAATTTATTGCTATTAGAATAACAAAAAAAACATATTGAATAACGCATCGACAAGACATAAAATTGGCCTCAAATTATTACTAAGGNGTTTAGTCAACTCCCCGATATTCCACACNNGATTAATGCNGNAAGACNCAAAATATTNAAACAGGAAATATTCACNATCTAGCAATTGNACTTAAAGTTAAAAACTTAAGTACAAGGATTTTTTGTCAGAGAGGCAAACATTTTTCTGAAACCCCATATTACTTTAGCATTTGCTAGGACTCATAATATACAGGCTAAGACATATGTAGATAAAGATCGGAAAGAGATATTCTTCAAAATCACGCACCCAAATTTAAGACAAACTCTGTTAACCGAACTATGCTGGTTATAGATATTACTACTAGATTGTATCACTACTTAACTGGTATAATGAGCTAGAATAGTTTACTAAGCCGAATGTGCCTAACATCACCCAACCCAAAAAATAGAGTGGGGAACCATTCCTGCCAGCATTTTTGCTATGGGGTCTAGCCAGAAACCAATACATAGGATCAAGCAGTTTGATTTTGATTATCCTAACGAACGGTTAGCATGTGAACATCCCCAACGGCAAATCTATCTTTCTCAGTTTGAAATCGGTATTTACCTAGTGACCAACCATCAGTTTGGGTTTTCTGTTGATAATGCTGGTTATCAAGCTGGCCGGGAACTTGACGGATTAGGAAAGTCAGTCTGGTATAAACAGCCAGGTCAGCCATTTTAGGAAAAGTGGTACCATCCAGCGGTTTGTGTAATCTATAAAGACGCCTTAGCTTATTCCCAGTGGCTTAGCCAAGAAACAGGTGACAAGATCAAATTATCCTCCGAAGCACAATGGGAAAAAGCAGCCTGTGGAGATGATGTCCGTCTTGACCATGGAGGAACCAGTTTAAAGAAACTAAATGCAACGTCGCTGGCAAAGGGACAGCCATATGTCGAATTATCCACAAGGCATGTCTCTTCATAGTGTAGAAATTGGTTCGCCGATGACTATTACTTACAAGAACCAAATCAGGATCCAATAGGTCCTAAAAACAATCAATATTATGTAGTTCAGGGTGGATCATGGTATCGTAGCAGGCGAAGCGCTGTCCGTGTTAGATTAGCAGCACGATTTCGACATTTTGTGGTCTGCTATACTTTTGGCTTTCGTCTGGCACGCGAACTTTAATCTGAAAGGAATCATAATGAACGTTAGAATTGGTATTATTGGCATCGGCGGTACAATTTCGTCTACAACACGCATCCTAGCTGGGGAAGAGTCATCTGAAGTAGTAGCTTTGGCCGATCCGGATCCCGCTCGCCGGGATAGCGTATTGGAAGGAATAAACGATGTTCAGATCTTCGATGACTATCTCGAGATGTTAGATGGAGTAGATCTAGACGCTGTTTGTATTGGTCTGCCAACTTGGTTACATGCCCCCGCCTCGCAGGCAGCCTTGGAACGTGGATTGCATGTTCTGTGCGAAAAACCCCCCACTAACAACGCAGAAGAGATGGTAAAGCTAGCCCAACTGGCAGAAGAGAAAAAACTCGTCTGTATGTTTGTCCGGCAATCACGATTTTCACCGCGGTTGATGGCTGGTAGACAAAGAATACAAGGTGGAGAACTAGGTGATATTTATTATGCCGACACACGATGGATTCGTACTCGCTGGTGTTCCGGCAGAGGCTGGCGGCACGATAAGGAAAAAGGTGGTGGAGTCTTGCTGGATTTGGGAATCCATGCCATTGACAACGCTTGGTTCATGATGGGTTGTCCGCAACCAACTGAGGTCTCGGCTGAACTGTATTGCCACTTTTCCGGCCTGGCACCAGCAGATCAAATATACACTGCTGATGACGCCGCTTGTGGTCAGGTTCGTTTTAAAAATGGTTCCGTACTTCATTTTGCTGTGGCTTTTTCACTCAACACAGCCAACGAAGAAACACCAGATGAGGAAAACATTGTCAGAACAGAGTTTCAGGATGTAAAAATTTATGGTACTCTAGGCGGCATTGAAAATGATCGTCTTTTAATCGGTACACCTAACGGAGTGGAGGTCAAACTTCTCAATACAGCCGAACTGTCAGCGGATCCAATTACGTTACAGTCTCAAGAGTTCATTCGAGCTATCATTGAAAAGGATCAACCGCTGAACCCAGCTGCAGAGGCAGTGATGTTGATGCAGATGTTAGACTCGGCTATGGAATCAAGTCGGATCGGAAAAGCCGTGCCAATAACTTAAATCGGTGGGTTCGCCTCTTGGTGTTAAATTGTCTCAGTGTTGTCAACACAGAGTGATAGCTGAAGACTTTATAAAATATAAACATGAGTTGGAGGTATATTTGTGCAATACATTGCTTACTTTTCAATTTCTGGAGAAAACAAAATTTCAATTTATCAGATGGATCCAGAGACTGGTGATCTCTCTCTCCTAAGCCACGTTACAGTCGATGGCACACCGGCACCACTGGTTGTCGATTCAGAACAAGCATATCTTTATGCTGGTCTAAGATCAACTGAACAAATTGCTGTTTTTGAGATCAACCAGAGTGATGGGCAACTCACCCAAATTGGGCAAACCAAGATCCAATCGAACTCATGTTACATCACCTTGGATCAAAGCGATAATTTCCTGTTATCAGCCTATTATGGTGCTGGTTGCGTATCCGTTCACCAGATTGGCAATGACAAACTGGTGGTTGCCGACCCTATTTCGTGGATCGAGACAGCTGAACACGCTCACTGCGTCATGACTGATCCTACCAACCGGTATGCTTTTGTTCCACACACTGTCGAACCAAATATGATTTGTCAGTTCTTATTCAACCAAAACACCGGAAAACTGATGCCTAATACTGTGCCAAAAGTGATACCAGCAGATGGCGAAGGACCACGCCACTACTGTCACCATCCAAATAAAGATGTCTTGTATTTCTCCAATGAACAGGGGAGTAGCGTAACGGCTTACCATCTTGATGCGGATATCGGTACGCTTTCTCCTTTTCAAACTCTTTCGACACTGCCCGATGATTTTGATGGACCTAACACCTGTGCTCAGATCCACTTAGACCCTACCGGAGAATTTCTATATGTCTCCAATCGTGGACATGATAGTATCGCCATTTTTGCTGTAAATCAATCAAATGGTCAACTAATCACTGTCGGGCAACAACCCAGCGAACCAACGCCAAGAACATTCGACGTCGATCCAACCGGAAACTTCCTATTTGCCGGCGGTCAGGGATCTGGAAAATTGGCTACGTATAGAATCGACAGACAGAAAGGTTCACTATCACCACTCAAAACGTATGAAGTGGGTCAAACCCCGTCGTGGGTGATGGTCCTGGAATTCGATGTTTAAAGAAAGAGGAAGACCTAATGGCTAAACGCAAGGTATTAATCACTGGTGGAACAGGTTACATTGCCGGGCGAATGTTATCAGAACTTCGTCAACGATACGATCTTACTATTCTTGATATCAAGGACACTAACCGTGAGGGCGAAAAAGTTGAGGATGTGATTATTACCGATCTGCTGGATAAAGACCGTGATAATTACCGCCAGTATTTCCAAGGTGTTGATTCAGTAGTGCACTGTGGATTTATTGGATCGGCTAGTCAGGCTCACCGTCAATTTTGGACAGAACTAGATAATGTAGCAATGTCCTACAATATCTATCAAACCTGTGTTGAGGAGGGTGTCCGTCGTGCTGTGGTCTGCAGTTCCAACCATGCGGCTGACTTCTACGAGCGGCTGATCTGGCAGGATAAAATGGAGTTTGTGACTCCTGATATGATACCGCTTTCCGACAATTACTACGGCTGGGCCAAGATTTCCTACGAGTCGCTGGGATTCGTTTTTGCTACTGGTGCAATGACCGATGGTATCCGGTTGGAGAATGTCCAACTTCGAATCGGTGGCCCGCGTGAAACTGATATTGAAGGATTGGGGGCATCAGATTTGAAACGCGTTCATCGCGCACTTGGTGCTTATCTTAGTTTACGGGATCAGGTTCAACTGGTTGTCAAAAGTATTGAGGCTGAAGACATCACTGACGAGAATGGTGTTCCATTCCAAATTTTCTATGGTATCAGCGACAATACCCACCGTTTCTGGAGCATCCAAAACGCCCGAGATGTTATCGGTTATGCACCGGAAGATGACAGTCAAACTCGGTTCGCCAATCAGATTTCCGGAGTGCTAGCTGCGGCCAAAAACGAATCGTGAAATGGCTAAGATTCTAAAATCTACAGATCTCGAATGCTTTCAGCAACAAGGTTATGTTCGCATACCAGAGGCTTTTTCTCCGGTAGATGCCTTAGCCATGCAAGATTTTATCTGGGACAAGCTCGAAGAGAAGTGCAGTATCCTCCGGTCTGAGCCAAACACTTGGGATAAACATGTTACCGGGCTCAATAAATCTGCTGAAAATACGATCTATAGTGATATTGCCAGCCAGAGAATGTGCCGTGCTATTGATGATTTACTGGGTGAAGGGACTTGGGAAATACCAAAAAAGTGGGGTAGTTTTCTGGTTTCTTTTCCCCAAAAACTTGATCACAACTGGACCGTTCCAACCAACCACTGCAATGGCATTCCTTGGCACTGGGATGGACGCTCTGGAATTGAAGACATGGAAACTCTTTCTGGTGTGTTTGTTTTCACTTTTTTTTCTGCAGTAAAACCGTTGGGAGGTGGGACACTGATTGTCTCCGGATCACATTTGTTACTGAAGCAATTCTTTCAAAACTTATCCGAAGCAGATCGGGCCAAAAAACGTCGCGTGCTTCGGAAACAGTTTTGCACCTCAAACCGTTGGTTAGCACAATTGACCGGCCACGATGAAAGTCCAATTGATCGTATCGCCTTTTTCATGGACAAAGAAACAATTATCGATGATGTTCCGGTACACGTAGTGGAATTAACAGGCAAACCAGGAGATGCGATTATTTGCCAACCTACCATCTTCCATATTGCATCTGAGAACCGTGCCGACTATCCACGATTCATGAGAGTAAAAGGAATAGAAAAAAGGAAATTGACGTAAATACTGAACGTCCTTACCATACTCAAACTAGCTAATCCATACTCTAAAACCACGTTAAGTAGTAGTGTATCATTCACGCTAAGAGAAACGTCTGTTCTATATGGGAAAAATGAACAATCATGATTGATGTACTTATTGAAAAATTTGATATGCCTGAAGAGGTATTACCAAAAAAACTTGATTCTCTATCTTCTTTAAATTTAAGTGGTGAGAATATATCAAATTTAACCGGAATAGAGTACTGCACTTCCTTAACCAGCCTAATGCTTGATGATAACGAAATAAGAGATATCTCCGATTTAGAAGGTTTAACTTCACTAACTCATCTTTACCTTAACAATAATAGAATAAGAGATTTGTCCGCCTTAGGAAATTTAACATCTTTGGATACAGTTTTCCTAAGTGATAACGAGATAAAGGACGTCTCTCCTTTAAGTGGCTTAACTTCGTTGAAACGACTTTATCTCAATAACAATAGGATCAATGATATCTCTACACTACGTAATTTAAGTTCCTTAACAAGTCTGATGCTTGACAATAACGAGATCAGTGATATTTCAGGTTTAAACAACTTAAGTTCCTTAACAAGCCTTGTACTAAGTGAAAACCACATCAATGACATCTCAACCTTAGAAAATTTAAGTTCCTTAACCAATTTGATGCTCGACAATAACGAAATCAGGGAGGTTAATGCCTTAAGCAAACTAACCTCCCTGAAACGACTTTTTCTAAATAATAATAAAATCAATGATGCTTCAGCTTTAAGGAACTTAACCTCTTTAAAGCAGCTCAAACTCGACAATAACGAAGACGGTGTTGTCTCAAACTCAGTTAACTTAACTTCCCAGTCCAATCCTAAAAGCGGACATGGTTGTTTATCATTTTCCTTATTCGTTTTCCTATTCTTTATGGGAGGAATTGGTTACGTTTTATGGCCTATACTATAAAACTGGTGCTTTTCCCTAAACCACCGAATCAAACATGTAAAGATTAACGCCAAACACCTTGAGTTTCTTTGCAACGACTACTTCAAAAAAATTAACAGGGTGGACAAAGCGTGAACCTATACCCCCAACTGGATAAATTGTTTATTATCCTCTTGCTTAATAAATCCGACAAATAAATGATATATCGCAAAAAGTTCAAATGAAAAAGGAATATAACCACCGTAACCAAGAATCGGCATCTCGAAGATTTTGAAAAATCCAACAAATGGAATTTGATATACCCACTTAGGGTAGGAATAGAAATTCCACATCTCCCAAAAAAAACCACATATTAAACAACCTGTGGCTAACGCACAGATTGGACGCCAATCGCCTTTTTCTAAATGTCGCAATAACGTCTCGTTTCCCATCCAAACATTTATAGGTTCAATAATAAAATGCACCGAAATCCATACAAATGGAAAGTAATACTTTGGCTTCCAAAGCATCAATCCTAACATACACCACCCGATGACAAACATTGGGATTGATAATGTTTGACTCGACGCAATTTTGACCCCAGACTGAGTTCGTCTAATCCAATTAAAAGTTGAAGACAGTTCCGCCGTACCGAAAACAGCGGGGATAACAGTCGAAAAGCTGACTGACGCAAACAAGAAATATTGTAAATTGGAAAAGGAATCTCGACCTTGATAAAACCAATTTCCGGTTCGCCAATTAATTAACTCAAATAGCCACCATACGGGGCAAGAGACCAGGAAAAGTTGCATGTAAGCTCTATAATTCCGGCTGATCATCGAATGACCTTTCCGGCAAAAAACCAAAGCATCAACCGTTAAACTATACCCTAGCCATAGCGGGAAAAACCCTACATGCGATGTCAAAGAGGGGTTATCAGATCCTTGCAGTAAACCACTTAACAACCAATTTAACATCCAAAATATTAGCACCAATAGTAAACCGAGTTGTCCGTGAATTGGAAATCGGCCAAGAAATGGCAACATAATTCTAATTTCCTAAACTGCAAAAACAGGTATTTATAGCCAATAGAACAGCTCCATATGCTGGTTCATTTTTCGCTAGACGGATTTGTATGCCTAGAAACCTATCTTGAATCATCTTAACCAAAGCAGGTTGATTTAGCATAACCCCTCCACTTAATATCACTTCTGGTGCTGGGTTCATGTCTAACTTATCAATTACAACTTGGGCTGAACACGCTAGTTCATCAGCCGAATGAATAATAATCCGCTTGGCAACTTCATCTCCCAACTCCATTGCCTCGAAGACAAATCTTGACAGATGTGCAATCTGCCCTTTGGATGAGCTATGTGTCCAAGTAACAAGATCTTCGGGAGTTGACAACCCCGTCTCGAAGAGGACACAATCTCTAATTTTAGTCGGTTGGGCTCTCCCATCCTCAGCACGTACTATTGCTTGAAGTGCTTGCAAACCAATAGAGTAACCACTCCCTTCGTCACCAAGTACATGTCCCCAACCACTTGATCTAACACTACGTCCATCCGCGGTTTGACCGTAGGCAATTGCCCCAGTACCTGAAATCAGAATCACGCCCTCGAGCTTCCCCAGCCCACCAACTAAAGCAATTTCAGCATCATGTGTCAGAATTCGGCGGCGACTCAGACCTATGCTATCACATACGTTATTAATAATATTTTGATCTGATTTCCGACCGAGACCTGCCATACCCAGACAATATGCAATTTGGCTTTCAGGCGCTACGTCAGCTTGATTTAACAACGCGACGACCAAATCAGCCAGTATCTGTTCTGTACAATCAACACCTACAACATGGTAATTGGATCCGCCAACTTCTGCACGACTAAGTATTTTTCCATTAGGTGTAGCAATGAGTCCAACGGTCTTGGAACCGCCCCCATCGATTCCAATTACATAGTTCATTGACACCCAATTCCAACATCAGTTAAAATTACAAGTACTCTATCCTATCATGCTCGTTCCATCGGGGGCAATCGAGATTGCTTCGATTCCTACAGTTTTTTTTCTTTCTCAATATCACTTTTCTCCATCTTGGCTGTAACATTAACGAAACAAAAAGAAATTGGAGAATTATCAACGCTAATAAAACCAGCCACCTGTATGGAATCCATTTTTTCGATAAAAAACATGGTTGGGCAGTTGGCAGTAATAGTCTCATATTGAAAACAGATGACGGTGGATTGACATGGGGGACAATATCGCAACCGAATGCTCTATTCTCCGGTCCAATTAACAAAGTATACTTTTCCACAAAAAACCATGGTTGGGTAATTGGCCTGCAAGGAAAAATCCTTTACACAACAAACGGTGGTAGATCCTGGGTAAAACAAAATAGCAATTTGCAATCAGGGCTGCTGGACCTCTTTTTCACCAGCGAATCAGAAGGATGGATTGTTGGGGGTAACGGAAAAATTTTGCACACAACTAATGGCGGAGGTCAATGGAAACAACAAACAGGACCTACAGCAGAACATTTGTGGAGTGTCCACTTTGTAGACAGTAACAATGGATGGACAGTGGGTAAAGACGGAATAATTCTTCATACTAATGACGGGGGAAACACATGGGCACATCAGGATAGCGGTACGGATCAAACACTTTTAGCCTGCCATTTTACTAAATTGCAGAGAGGGTGGGTTGTTGGTGTAAACGGATTAATGCTAAACACAAATGATGGAGGAAAGAACTGGTTCAGTCAGACTCATGTAACCCGAAAGACACTTCGTGATGTTATGTTTTCAGATTCTCAAAACGGATGGGCAGTTGGCGAAGATGGCCTCATTCTTTTCACCAACGATGGAGGACAAAATTGGCAGGTTGAACCGGTTAAGACAATTGAACACCTACTGGATGTCCACGTAAGCAAATGGATATCTTGTATCGTTGGTGCTCATGGCACCATCTGTATAAGA
>PACG01000025.1 GCA_002699335.1 Candidatus Poribacteria bacterium | reverse complement strand
CACCCGGTTAATAACTGGTCTAATTATGATGGCCTATTGCTTCGGTCACATGATCAATCACTCTCTTGGTATTATCTCGGTAGAGACAATGGACTTTTTTAGACAATATTTCATGGCTTTCTGGCGTGCACCTGGGATCTATTGGCTTATGCCTATCTCTATTTTACTCCACGCGGGAGCTGCTTTGTTCACGTTCCTTCATCGTAGATCCTTGCATGGTCTTACTATTACTGAAAAAGTTCAGTTTGGTTTAGGACTGGTGCTTCCTTTCTTACTCTTTATTCATATTTCTTACGGCCGCATTGGTTACCACATTAATGGTCGTCCACTGTATTATTCCAACTTCTTTCATACTATTGAGGAGGACGGTATCCTTGTTTTCTTTTTAATTGTCTACTCATTGCTATTAGGTATGGTATGGGGGCATGGTTGTATAGGTTTGCATCGCTGGTTGTCTCTTAAGCCTTGGTATAGTCGATTTTGGCTTGCATGTTATACATTGGCTATAATGCCATATATTACATCTATGATAGGTATAGTTGTGGGATACCGCGAAACATCACTTAGAAAATCCGATTCCAATTGGCTGTTAAGACTTGATGAGCAAGCACAATGGTTGACTCCAGAAGGAACTCCAATGAGCTCTGAGGAAATAGATCATATCATTATGCCTTTCGCATTCCAGCTCATTGGAGCTTTTTTCGTTTCGGTTATGCTTAGTGTAATCATAAGGTTAATATGGCTACAAATAGAAAAGCGTCGATCTACCATCGAGGTTCGTTATAGTGATGGAGCGAACATAAAGGTTCCTTCCGGCACTACCATTCTGGAAGCAAGTCGTTTGGCAAATGTATCACATGCCTCGATTTGCGGAGGACATGGCCGTTGTTCGACTTGTCGTACACGCATCTTAATTGGTCATGATGGAATTGATTCTCCAGTGGGAGAAGAAGCAAAAGTTCTTCAGCGGATTGGTGCCGCACCAAACATTCGCTTGGCATGTCAAGTAAAACTTCAAGATGATGTATACATCCATCCTATGCTAAAGCATGCCAAGCCTACGGATGGACATCCCCGCCCAACATACGTTGATGGGGAAGAGGTGGATGTGACATTATTGTTTGCCGATCTAAGAGGCTTTACTCAGATGGCAAACCAACGTCTCCCGTTTGATGTCGTTTTCATCCTGAATCAGTATTTTGAGTTGATGGGTGAAGCTATTGAGTCTTCAGACGGTTATCTCGATAAGTTTATTGGAGATGGAATTATGGCAATTTTCGGTATGCGCAGCGGGACCGAAATTGGTGCAAAACAAGCTATTAGTGCATCTATTAAAATGGGACAACAACTAGAAGTATTGAACTCGCGTTTGCAAGAGGAACTTGATAGCCCCCTTCAAATCGGTATTGGGTTGCACCGTGGTAATGCTATTGTAGGAAACATGGGATATGGAGAAGCCATGGCTGTTACTGCGATCGGCGATACTGTCAATGTGGCTTCTCGTCTGGAAGGTGCTTGCAAAACTATGGGTGTACAGTTGGTAGTATCAGAAGGAGTCCTTGATGCTGCTGGTGTTGAGTTCCCAGACATTAAGCAAACAGAGGTCGAAGTTCGTGGAAGTGAAAAACAGATATCTGTTTTTCCTGTCAAGGATGCAGCAACTTTGAAACCAATATCAATTGGAACCTAACTTCTTGCACTTAACTACAATCCAATTTCCAGCTAAATTATTGATACCTTATAGGAAGGAAAAATCTAGTGAAGATTGTCCTTGTTCCTACTAGAGTCTAATACGTTATGGTGGCCAAACCTTGGCATTTACACCTATACTTCACCTAGCAATACTCTCCAGCTAGAACCTAGAACCAAAGCCACACAATCCATCTATGATCGTCTCAAGTAGATTTCAGGTTGGTGTGGGTAGTTTTATCCTTTGTGCATTACATGCTCCTACTGATCTGCCTCTTTACTGAGGCACCCCAATCGCACTTAACACCCAACAACCAAATCCCGCACAGTTACACAATTCAACTATCTTCAGGTTGGTTGTCATGAAACACTTGCACTTTAAATAATAAAGGATCGCATTATTGTATTTAGCTTTTCTCAGAAACCTTTCACATATGTTATTGTGCATAAAAAGGATCTGTTATCTACACGGGTCTCTTTTTTAAATTCTAGCTAAAGGCAGATTAGATATTCTTGAGATAAAGCCTTCCACTAGAAACCTGATTGACACAGCGAGTCTCCACTGTTGGGTACCATGCGTCTGATTGGCTGCGAGCAATTCCTACCAGCAACCTCACCGCTTTACCTTGAAGCTGTAATCATGTTAGAATGCCAACCCAAGTACTGCNACTTTNGCGAAGACAAGCAGTCAAATCAAAGCTGTGGGAAATGTCGACATCTTGAAAACAGAAATGACTGGTNAATTTTCATTGCAACCTACNCTTANCTTATTAAATTAGAGGCAGATTAATGATNAAAAATATGANCCTATTGATAGTGNTTTTCTGTTGTCTTCTTGGTTGTGAGAAAGAGGATCAGCAAACTGACATGGATCAAGAGGTCTACTGGCCGAAGGATGGTGCTATCATGCGTTTGATTCCTGCTGGCACCTTTGAAATGGGTGATCAGGACCTTTATCCCGAAGCCAAAGTGAAACTTGAAGGCCAAAGCGGCGAAAATCCGCCACGTCCGGTTCACACCGTTGAACTTGATGCCTTCTATATGGATATTCATGAAGTCACTATAGAAAAATACAAGAAATTTACCAGTGAAACAGGACATATCTTCCGGATATCCGGCCAAGGCACTGAATTGTCCAAATTAGCTCCTACTGATCAGCATCCAGTTATTTATGTTTCTTGGTATGACGCCAAGGCTTACGCCAAATGGGCGGGTAAACGGTTGCCCACTGAGGCAGAATGGGAATACGCTGCGCGCGGAGGATTAGTTGGCAAGAGGTACCCATGGGGACATGACCCACTAGATGGAACGCAGGCGAACTTTGCAGATAAGAACGTGCATCCTATTTATGAGTATATTGGTTACAACTTGGTATCCTTGTATAGTCAGGCTGTATTGCGAAGACCTGACATCGCAGACGCCGAGAGAGAACTCATCCTGAAGTTGTTAAATAGTCCTGATGGTATAGACGCTGTTTTACGGAATACTGATCTGTTCCGCGCGACTAGCAAGGATATNTTCCGCATTCTATACGTAGATGACGGTCATGCGATTCTGGCCCCTGTTGCGAGTTACNCTCCCAATGGCTATGGCCTCTATGATATGGCTGGGAATGCNGCAGAGTGGACGGCCGATTGGTATAGTCGTGGCTATTATACGCGTTCACCGAGGAAAAATCCGGCAGGGCCTAAAAACGGCACCTATAAAGTGATGCGGGGTGGAGGCTACCTCAGAGATGCGATTGAACAGCATGTAGCTCGGCGTGACATGCGCCGTCCGGAGACTGATTTCAGTTATGTCATCAGTTTTCGCTGCGTTGCAGATGTNCAGTAGGATATCTACTATACATATTTGCTGAGTTGTTTGTATTTAAGCCAGAACATTTTATGAATTATGAAGAATCAGANATGGCTAGATGTGTTGTAGCTAAGTGTAAGGCAATTGCTCGACCTACACCTTGGCCCGGTACTTGGAACGATGGCATAATTTTACCATGAATGACAGATAGTCTAAGCCCTGATCAGAAGGAATCAATGTTCTTATTACNAGAGCCTCCAGTGCATTTCTGATTTTTCTACTAGATGATTACTTTTGTAAAANCAGTTTGAAGANATTAAGTTCGCACATGTGAAATCGTATTTTCTTNGAGNATTANNCACCAAACAATAATAATCTGGGATGGGATCTCATAATTANTCNTATCCTANCAACNGACTTCAACAGTTTCAAAATTTAATTAACACTGTTAGTTAAGTGCTCCATAGATCAGTCATCAATTCTAGAAGTTGTATTTCAATGAAACTTGAACATGGGAAAAGCTTTCCAGATCATTGAACCGATCTTCAAGTTCGTTTTCATTGCCAAAAAACTGGGTGAGACCAAAATTAACAGCCAAGTTCTCGCCAAGAGAATAATCCATTTTTCCATCCAGCATAAAACTATTCATCTCAAGATTGTAAAATGTATACCCGCTTAATTCCAAGATATTATCCATGAATGCTCGTGACAATGAAATTAGGAAACCTCGGTCGGCAATGATGGCAAAGGGCATACCCATCATTGTAGTTTGGTTGACTTCGGCCCCATCCATTTTTAATATTTTACTTCCAAGCAACTGACTTGACACAGTTATATCAAAAAGGGTCACAAACTCTGCTTGGAATGCGTATTGTCTGTATTCTGCTTCAGACTCTAGTAGTATTGGTTGAGCGTAATCTCCGCTTAAATCATTTCTAGTTTTAAAGTAAGCTACCTCACCGCGAAAAGTAATGCCATGGTAAAAAGTGACTCCATCCAACCCAAGCACCTGAGTTTTTCTGTAGCCAAAGTAAGGGATAACGGAAAAGTCCTGGTCTAAATCATAGACCGATAACGAAAAAGTCCGATCCTTAGCTATCAAACCGCTAACGGATAAATCGCCATTTTTCAGATTGATCTGCCACTTCCCTCCAAACTCAAATGGATTTTCAACTTCCACTACATTGTCTCTCGGGTCCAGAAATTCTGTGAATTGTGAAAGGGGGAAATCCGGTTCGTCGAAAGGGATACGGTTACCAGTGTGCTGAGGAATGACAACTGCTTCAAAATTCCACCAGTCGGAATAATATTTAAGATTAGCTGACAGAACACCGATTTTCCGGTTCGAGCCAGGCTGAAAAATGTAATAATAATCATAAGGATTCAAGTTGTCAGTTGGATTGTTCCCGTCAACTGCACCCCAAGCGTGGATCTGTTTGCCCAGTTTAACTTCTCCCCAGCTCGGATACCAAGCTAAATAGGCTTCCCGAACATCCACTTTTGCTTCGTTGCTGGTCCAGCGGTACTCCAAGGCTGTATTTGTTATTAAGTCTATATTTCCCTTGGAAAATCCTAGCTGATATTCTACCAGTCTGAATGGCAAAGATATTTCTGCCTGGTCCAATATACGAATCATTTTATACAATTGAATATAGCCGGAATAGTTTATTTGTCCGAATATTGGATTAATAAACATCAACTGCGGCAACAAACCTAGCAGAAGTAGACGTAATTTTCCCAAAAATCATGCTCCAATCGTCACCAACACTATTTTCAATGGAGTGGGCTTTTCATTATTAGATACAATACGATTTATTTTGGAGATGGTTATACTTTTCCATTCATCATGTTTACCAACGTGTTAGGCAGAATTGTATGTTCACTCAAACCTTCACCTTAGATAAACATCAAAAAGATATTTTTCCCTATCTTTTTGATCGCCGTTTTGCTGACAATTGCAGCACATTTACATTATTCCTTTCATTTCAATTAAAGAACTCATTGCGGAAATTTCAATTCCTAGGTAGTCGCTTCAAATTCTTTTCATGGAATAATTTTTCGTCAATACCTGTATCCACTTGGATGTGATCAAACTTAATGTTAGTAGTATGATTCCTCTGCACATCTTTGACGGAGATTTCCTTGATTACATAATAATCCTGTATCTTTTCAAAGACAAAAGATTTCACTTTTTTAAGCTCACCTCGCTTATCATAAGATTCTTCCTTGAAAGGCACAAGACTGTCTTTAATTATCCAGTTCACATGGTGTGAGTAGTTGGACCTAACTTTAGATTTTGGTCTGATTTTCAAGACATAGCAATTATGCCCATTAACAATTTCATTTTTGAGATGCTCATAATNATTCTCATTAAGGTTACGGTTTGTGAGNTCCTCGTAACTTAGATCAGAGCNCATGAAGGAATCGCCTTTCTTGGTCGAGGCGATGCGCCGCACCTTTTTGAAGGCTGGGAGCCACATCCGAATTTCATTCTCCTGGCTTTCATGCTCAATTTTCAAGAATGCTACACCCTTATCATCTTTCGGTTCCAAAAACCAGATGATCCGCTTTTTATTGCCATCGATAGATTTCAATCTCATAACACTGGTTCGGGTCTTCCCTTTTGAATTCGTCAATACCATAGTCGCTGTACTAGATATATCCTCAGGCTGGAGTCTATCATCAACCATCTTGGCGATTTCAAATCCGGTTTGGGCGAAGAACAAAACCGATAATATCAATGATAGTATTAGTTTATTCATTGTTAGTTTCCCTCAATTAGTTTGCTGTTAATTTTTTCTTCATCAATTCAGCGATGACCGCTAGTGTTGTCAACGTCCCCACGGACGTGGATACCATAGCAAAGATGAGCAGACCACCGATGTACTGGATAGGAACAAAGACCGAAAACAACAGGGCTCCAAACCCCATATTCGATACTGCGTCTAGGATGATGGGATAACCCACATCTTCGACAACTTCGCGCGTCAGACTATCAGAAGGAACACCACTTTTTGAAATATTTCGATATTGTGCGATGTAATGAAGGGAAAAATCGACACCAACACCAATGATGATAGCAGAGAGAATCGCAGTAATATGTGAAAGATCAACACCAAACAGGCCCATCATTCCAAAATTCAAGATAACAGCAGAAACAAGAGGCATAATAGAAAGCAATGCCCACAGGCCTTTTTTGAAAAAGACCCAAGAAATCATAAAGATCATGAAAATCGAAACCACTATACTGATAAATGCCGACCTTATGACCAAGTAAACCAGTTCGCGCATAATGACCAAATGCCCCGTGATATTTGTCTTGATTTCATGACCAGCGACGGACTGAATCATTTCTTCAGTATCTCGGACAAACTCGACAATCGCAGTTGTAGTGGTATGCCCCATGAGCGCTGTCATCAGTCCTGTATGATATTCGTAATCAATCAGCGAACTGAAATCGTCTAGATCACCAGACATGGAATAAAGCGTAAACAAATTGTTCACTTTTTCCCTCGATTCCGGAATAGTTTCAAATTCCGGATCATCATCCATGACTGTCCGATGCATTTGCTTGATGATGTCCACGATGGAGAATGTTGAGCATACATTAGGATGTGAATCAACAAACTCCTGAATTGCCTGCATTTTACTCAAGGTATCAGGAGACTTCAGATTTCCCTCGACCCTGATATCGATATCCATAACTCCAGTCATTTCCTGATTCATGAAATCGACACTGTCGCGGATTTCGGATCCTGGTTTGTAGAATTTGGTGAAATCAACTTCCACTTCTACAAATAGTATACCAAATGCTGCGATAAAGATTATCCCCACTCCAAGCGCTAGAATCACCTTCTGATAACGGATAATGTTCCTTCCATACACACTTACTATCCTTTCAATGAAACTCAGATGCGTAATTGCCTTAGACTTCAAGTCCCATTTGTGATGGACGATCATGGCAGGGAGAAACAGTGATGACAAAAGCCATGCCCAAGCAATACCGAGCGAAATGGTGATACCATAACCGGTGAACTGTTCAATAGGAGCAAAGATCAAAGACAGGAAAGCCGCGATGGTGGTTAGGCTCGTTAGGAATACCGGCAACAAAAGCCGATCCATAGTTACACGTATGGCTTCCTCTACATGCTGTCGCTTCCGCAGTTCTCGGAAGAACTTCGTCAGGATGTGAACTCCATCTGCGGCAGCAATTGTCATCAGAATGATCGGCATAGAGGAGTTAACCATAGTGAAATGGAATTTTTCCGAACCGGTCAGAGTCACAACCCAACCCATAAAGCCCATCATCGATACGAGGGCAATGATAATCACCCCCCAGACCAACGCAACGGCAGCAACGCTACGGAAGTTCACAGCCAGAATGGTAATTAATATCCCTATGCCAAGTACCATAAGAATTAGGACATCTTCTAGAATGAGCGCAGGGAGAGTTCCAAAAAGATAAGGAACACCACCGTAATGGATCTCGTAATCACTAAGGAGTCTGCCCGAAACCTCCACCATTTTGTCCCGAAAGATGTTATTATCTATGCCTGTTTTGGGTCTTATCATAATATTCGCATAATCATTATGGCGGCCTACCATCCGTTTCTTAATGCTAGGGTGTTTATCGAAATACTGCTCAACTCCCCAGACCTCATCCACAGTCATATTCCTGGCAGGCTGAAGGTTGCTAATTTCGAGCAAACCTTCGTCACTGTCCATCCGACGCATCGTTGATATGGACATAATCTCTTCCACTTCCTGAAGTTCTTCTAGAGAGTGACTCACATCCCATAGGCATGCCAACAGTTTCGCATCAAAAACCGATTCCCCTCGGTTTCCAAATGCGATAAAAGCCATATCCGTGCGACCAAACTCATGTCTCACCTTCTCCCAGGTAATTCGCTCTTCGGTAGTTTGCGGGAGCAGTTTCATCATGTCTTCATCAACGACAAAACGGGGTAGTTTCTCTGCGAAATGATCGTAGGTTGAGGTAAAGATCTGGGAGGCTGTTTCCTCCAGAAGCAACCATTTTCCCAACCCCTTAAAGGCAGAGAGGATATTGCCACTCAAACCCATGCTTAGAATTAGGGACAACAATACAATTATTTGGATGGTTCGTTTGGAATTACTCAGGCTCTGGCGAATAAACCACGCTTTGATGGAATAATTCATGGTGCCTTTCATATTTCCCCGACTTTCTTGACCACTTCTATGCTCTTGCTTGTGAAAAGTCCTTGTGTGATCATTCTATCAACTGTCGTTTTTCTTTCACCAATTCTTCTTTAACAGTGTTTTTGCCAATGCAGTTAAAAGCAACACAGTTCTTTTCCGTACTAATTTTGGAAGACATAATAGATTCTCGGTCTAAAGTATCTGCCTGTTTTTAAGCAACAAATACTTGGAACCCTTATAGATGACTCTGCCCTCTGTAGCCGCCTTTTGATATTCATAGCCTCTGACCTGGTCGATAACACGATTGAAGACAGATACAACATAGGGCGAATCAAATACAATTTTGGCATTTGGCAGCTTTTTATGGTTTTGATAAACGTGGGCCTATATATCCATGGTCAATGTTTATCAGTAACGATCTAGGCATACGTTCCAAAAACAAAAATCGGAGTAATCTTGTCAGCTAGCGGTAGCACGACCCAAGTAGTTTTGAGCTAATTAAAGTCAAGAACCCTCCTCGTTCTGGGAGGTATGAAACTTCCAGCCTATCCCAGAAGTCCCAGGATATTTCGAAAGAAAGCTGAGGTTTGGGCTAGCATAACTGTTTCAGGTTGTACCAAGATCTGGTTCTCTGTCAGGTCTATTGGTTACTTTAGATGCGAAGTCAGTACTTTAGAATGAGTGATAGACGCTTTTGCTTAATTAGCAATAACTGCTAGTTCATTGTCAATCTGTGATCTTCCGTTTTGACAGGTACCGTCCAGTTTTTGATTGATGATTTACATTGTTACCTGCTTATAGCTTCATAGGTTTCAGTCTGGCTCTGTTTCTATGCACATGTTTTTTTCAGGAAAACACTGAAGCCGTATGAGAGAGAATCTAAATGGCTGTTGAAAACATTCTAGTTGAACTAGCAGATAATTCAGAACGCAGCCACAAAAAATGTCAAAAGCGATTTCTATTCAGCCAATCGCCATTCCGCCCAAAGAAAAACATTAGCGATAACCAAGCGTTTAAGTTTCTCAATTTGGATTTCCGACTTTTGAAAACAGCACGCTTGATTTTTTAAAGTCGTGAATAAATGAAATCAAAATCCTGCAGGATTTGTTTTTTGCTTAAACTGAAATCTTCCAAAGAATATTTGTGTTCGGTTTTAAAGGAAGATTGTTTGTTATTCTGCATTTCAATGGCATGTAGTATATTGGGATGTCTTTCAAGTTCGCAATAATCCATAATACGAAGCATAGTGCATTTAAAATCGTTTCTCAGTTCGCTGTACGTTACCAATTGAAGTTTATCCTTGAATTTCTCATGAGAGAAAAGACCATCCACATATTTGTAGTAGAACAATGACATAGCATACAAATTCTCAAAGAATCGAATCTTTGTCCTTTCATCTTGCCTATCGAAGTCGTAGAGATTAGACTGCACACTTTTTTCGAGCGACATTAATGAAGGAATTGCTTCTAATGGGTCGCGTAATAAGACAATAATCTTTGCCACAGGGAAAACCTTTAATATTGTTTCGATATTGAAAATACCGAAGAATGATTTTGATATCATTCTTTTGGGGAATTGATAAATATTATTTTCATGAATTTGGCGCAGATAGTGGATAAATTTCTCTTTTTCAGCAGCATTACGTACGCTTTGTTCTAAATCTTCAGTCGATGCGTATCTTTGCCACGAGCTGAAATATATCCATGAGAGGATTCCTTCAGCATACCTGAAATGAATCGCAATATCGTCGGTTTCAGGTAAAAAAAAGTTGGTCTCGTGAATTTTTGGATTATAAATCTTGTCCAGTGACATTTTCTTTAGTAATGGGATCAATGGGTTCAAAAATTTGCGAGTAGTGATGGCTGGCAAAAGCATATCAAGGAGCATCATCCCTTTGATATCCGTGAAATTATCGCACATAAAACGATGCAAAAAAGTGGTACCACTACGCAGATGTCCAATGATAAAAATTGGTTTTTCGATTTTACCTTTATTGCGGAAGAAAATTTTGTCCAAAAAAAAGGAGAAGAAGATTATCCCAAGAACAAAAACCCTAACAATTTTCAAAAGAACAAGCTTTATTAATTTACTCATATAAAACTTGAAATTGCATCTCCATGGTTTCAATATTAGATTTTCACCTTAACTTTGAAATTGCCAGCGGTAAAGAAATGTTCCTAGATAATAGCCAGCTCCAAAACTAGCGATTATCCCGTAGGAATCTTTATTTTCTCCCTTCTTAAGGAAGGATTC
>PACG01000024.1 GCA_002699335.1 Candidatus Poribacteria bacterium | reverse complement strand
ACTAGTCATAACTGCTAGAGAAGAAGTGTTAGAAGATGTATCAGTCAGGCTAACTGGAGATCTCCAAGGATCTAAGGGAAAAACGCTGGACTCTGGAAACGTGGCTTTGCTCCAAGTATCTTACATTCCCGACCCCCGAAGGACTAGGAATCGCCGACAAGACCTTGCAACGAAGGTTTCCAGAACTAACAGATCCCAGTATCAGAGCGTGGCCCGATCCATTGCCTCCACTACAGGAAAGCTTTACGGTGCCTGCAAGATTCAACCAGCCTGTTTGGATAAAGGTCTCTATCCCAGAACACTGCCCATCAGGACTGTATCAGGGAACGCTGCTAGTTAGTGCTCAAGGCATAGCAACCCATCATATTCCATTAAGAATTCATGTATGGCCGTTTAATCTTCCCGTTACACCTCACTTGCGTACCGCTTTTGGCATATCCTATCCTGAAGTGCTTAGAGCCCATGAATCTCAAGGGGAGAGCCACAAAGCTTTGTTACAACAGCGTTACTACGAGATACTAGTTGATCATCGCCTCTCGCCTTACTATACTCCAACCAGCGTAGCGAGTGCTGAAAGTATAAGGTATCTGCGAGATCCTCGAGTGACTTCTTTCCAGGCGAATCGGGGTGATATCGACTTCTTGGTTGCCCACGGGCTGTTGTGCAAAGCCCTATTTTATCCGGTAGATGAGCCGAGAAAGGAAGAAGACTACGAACGGTTAATTGAAGCTGGCAAGCAAATCCACCAGAAGAATCCCATTGCTCGGATAGTCACACCCTTGCGCAGACGCCCTAGCTTCGAAGATCCTGTTGAATTACTGGCTGGAACTACTTGGGTATGGTGCCCTCACATCAGTACTTATGACAGTGACCGTCAGTTACGGAAACGGTTCGAAGAGCGACGGGATTTGGGAGAAGAAATTTGGGTTTATGTTTCTGGACCAGGTGGTGACTACTGTAATTTTTTCGTACATCAAAAAGGTATCCTTCACCGACTATTATTCTGGCAACTCTGGCGATACCATCTGGATGGCCTACTCTATTGGGACACCACCTATTGGAAAAAAGTATCTGATCCATGGAAGGACATGGCCACTTGGTTTGACGATCGCTCATTTGGCAACGGCTCCCTATTATATCCAGGAAAGAAAGTGGGGCTAGATGAGCCGGTCAGTTCTCAACGATTAGAGTGTATCTTGGCAGGGATGCAGGATATTGAGTACTTCGAACTGCTTAGTCAAACTGTAGGCGAAGATATGGTACAGCAGATCATTGCAGAAATGGTAACTGACTTCACTGATTACTCCGAAGACGAGAATAAGTTAGAGGAATTGCGTCGCCAAATAGGCGAATGCCTGACTATCCAAACCCAATAGCTGATCTCATATACACATTTGTTTTTTCTAAAGCAGAGTATCTAACTTAATGATTATGCCATACTATGGCGGTACAAACGAAGCGTCGGATAAGTTTCCAGCATTAAAGATCAGGTTTCAAAATTTTATTGAGCAAAAATCAAAAACCAGGTAAAATGACTTTCGCCTATATCAAAGGTACGGAGCGAAGATTACCGAGATTTAACCATTATCAAAACTGGAGATAAATTGAAGTGTGTTATGGTGGAACAGCGAAAGCAAAATATTATCCTTATCCTAGCTGACGATCTGGGTTTTGAGTGTCTCGGTTGCTACGGGGGAAAATCCTACAACACCCCTAATCTCGATGCTATGGCTGCGTCTGGCACACAATTCACTCATGCCTACGCACTGCCGTTGTGTACACCTACTCGCGCCCAGATAATGACTGGGAAGTATAATTTTCGCAATTGGAAGGCTTTCGGTATTCTTGATCCAAATGAGAAAACATTCGGTCATTACATGCAACATGCTGGTTATAAAACTTGTATCACGGGGAAATGGCAACTTTGGAGCTACAACCCCCCTAGTTTTGAGCCGGAATGGCGGGGCAAGGGGATGTTGCCGGAAAATGCTGGTTTCGATGAGTTTTTTCTGTGGCACGCCGGGCACACCGAAGACAAGGGCTCGCGGTATGCGGATCCTTTGATTTTTGACAACAATGGGCTCCGTCGAGATACAAAAGGAAAGTATGGGCCCGATCTTTATGCTGAGTACCTCCTCGACTTCGCTAAACGTTATCAAAATCAACCATTTTTCATTTACTATCCGATGGCACTCACTCATGGACCATTTATGCCTACGCCAGATAGTCCTGGGTGGATTGAGAATCGTCGCAAGGGTAATGTCGGAAATTTTAAATGCATGGTCGAATATGCCGACAAGATCGTTGGCCGAATCATGAATGGACTCGACGACTTGGGACTCCATGATGACACACTGGTCATGTTTATCGGTGATAACGGGTCGCCTACTGAAGTGGTTTCAATGCTAGGCAACCAACCATTTCGAGGTGGTAAGGGAAAATCCACTGATGCGGGAACTCGTGTTCCTCTAATAGCTTCTTGGGGCGACAGCGAGACTGGAACTAACGTCTGCGATGATTTGGTGGACTGCAGCGATTTTCTGCCTACGATGATGGAAGTCGTTGGGACTTCTCTACCATCCCAAGCTATTTGTGACGGTCGGTCTTTCCTTCCCCAATTGGTCGGGAAAAGACCAAATCCAAGAAAATGGATTTATGCTTGGCACAACCCATTGCCAGGATGGTCCAAAGAAGGATACCATTTGCAGGAATGGGCTCAAGATCAAACATGGAAACTCTACAGCGATGGTCAGCTTTATAATCTCGTGATCGATGCACTTGAAGAATATCCTATTGAGGAAGATACAGAGGAGTCAAAGATCGCTCGGAAAAATCTTCAATCGGTTCTAAGTCATATGAAGCAACAGCAGTAAGAGTTTGTTTAAACCACTAACCATTCAAAAATTCTGACATGGATACTCACAAAGAAACCCATTACAATGATGAGCCAAAAATCAAGACCAAATTTTCTTGTCTTTATCGTTGATCAGATGAACAGTTTCAGTCTTGGATACCATGGTAATCCAGATGTTCGAACACCCAATATAGACAAGTTATGCACCGAAGGTGCCAGTTTTAACCGCGCCTACTGTAGCAATCCGGTCTGTTCCCCTTCTAGAGCGACGCTCCATACCGGACTGACTCCCCGACAACACGGTTTGATTACCAACGGTTGCAAATTGACAGATCAGATAACTACATTGCCACAGGTGTTAGCGGACAACGGGTTTCGAACCCATTGTGTCGGAAAGATCCATTTGCAACCGTTTAGTAACTCTGATTTTGGTGAGGAAGGTCGTCCCCTTTCGTGGGAAAGTCGCGACCTGTGGAATGAAGGTGTGATCAAAGGATTACCCCTACCATATTATGGCTATCAAACGGTGGACTATGTTGGTGGGCATGTCAATTATGTCAATGGCGATTATGTTAATGATGTGGAAGCACAGTCTCCAGGTACCAGGGCAAAACTGAGCCGAGCAGAAGCATACCACAGTGTCCTGAAAAGTCAAGCGTGGCGAATGCCAATTGATCCAGAACTGCACTATAATCATTGGATCGTAGACAGGTCGATGGACTTTCTTGATTCAGTACCGGAGGGGGATAATTTTTTTCTTGTTACCTCTTTCCCAGATCCTCACCATCCTTTTGCTGCCTGTCGACCCTATAGCGAAATGTATGATCCTAACGAGATCACTTTGCCGGAAACTTGGAACGAAGATGAAGACCTCTGTGGTTACCTAAAACGGGATGTCAACGCCAGTCATAGTTCGTGGAACGAAACCGCCTTACGAGAATCCATCGCCCAAACTTATGGTATGATTACTCACATCGATGACAATGTCGGTCGTCTGCTCCAACACCTTGATCAAACTGGACACACCGATAACACCATTGTAGTTTTCCTGTCTGATCACGGTGAGTATCTTGGCTCTCATCACTTACTACTGAAAGGGAAATGGCCTTACGAACAGGTGGTGCGTGTGCCGTTCATCTGGAAGGATCCAAAAGCAAGCGCGAGAGGAAGATCTGATCAAATTGCTAGTCTGCTCGATTTTGTGCCGACGGTGCTTGATTATGTTGAAATCGATCAAACTCCTTTTAAGTTACGTGCTGAAGGCAAAGGAACCACACCGACCCTGCCGGGGAAATCATTGCGGAGCTGGATTGAAGGAAATACAGGGTCGAGCAGCGCAGCCTTGGTCGAGTATGACGAAGATTTTTATGAAGGACATGTATGTCGTTATCGAATGTTGATTGAATCACGATTCAAGGTGTGTCTCTACGGTGGTACAGGGCAGGGAGTTTTACTCGATTTGGAACGGGATCCATGTGAACGTCATAACCGATGGGCCGATAACAGCTATACCAATATCCGAAACGATATGCTGGCCAAACTGTCTGATCGATTAGCGTGGACAGACCGATTCGACACCCCTCGTTATTGCGGTGCTTAATCGACAACAAAACAGGTATATTTCCGCAGACCAAGAGATATTTCAGTCATTATGTGTCCCTAAAATAGCACTTATGCAATCTGTTCCAAATGCGAACTGAATCAAGGAATACATGTCACGTCGAATCTGACCAGCCAAGCATAAAACATCGAAGCCTAACGATCAAGTATATCAGTTGTAAGTTTCTGCTAATTCTGATAGGATTTATCCGTATTTTAAAAAAACTGTAATCGTATATACATAAATTGAGGTTAGCATGAGGAAAACAGCAATCAGGTTTACAATTCAGAAACTAACGGTCTTTGCCTGCCTTCTCTGTGTTTCATTACCAGCCTTTGAGGTTTTGGCCGTGGACGATCCTACCGCTATCTGGCTATTTGATAAAAAAGATAATAATGTTGTCAAGGACTTATCCGGCAATGGTCACGATGGAAAGATTCATGGAGCGGTCGATTGGACAAAAGATGGACAGTTCAGTGGCGCGCTCGCCTTTGTCGGCAAGGATGGTTGGATTGAAGTGGACGACCACAAAAATTTTCATTTTCCCAAAGGGACAGATTTCACTTTGGCCTGCTGGGTAAAAATAACTGGCGACCATCCTCAGCCACCAATGTTAATCGCGAAAAGTTATGGGCAGGGAGGCCAGAAACAACCTTGGTATGCACTCTATTATGCCAATCAGGGAAAACAATCAGATGGCGACATCAGCTTTTTCTGTAGGGATGCAGGGGGGACAAGTTTTCATATTGCAGCAGGTCAAAAGATTAATGATGAAAAATGGCATCACGTAGTTGGAACCAGAGATAACGGAACCATGTATTTATATCTAGATGGTGAAGAAAAAAGTAAGAAAACAGGCGCCGATTTTGATGTTGGAACTCATGACGGGCATCTGCACATGATGACTCACGCTAGTCGATTCATGAATGCTATGTTGGATGAAGCGTTAATATATAAAGGCAAAGCTTTGTCAAAAGATGAAATCAACCAGCTAATGAAGGATGGCACTGAGTCTTTTCTCTCCGTTTCTGCTGAAGGAAAAACAACAGCAACTTGGGGTAGAATCAAGTTGATCTACCGGTAACAATTCGGAGAGAGCCATCTACGCTAAAATAACAGAAGTAAAGAGATGGATTGGCAAGCTCCTACAGTCAAAACTGAATTCGAATTCAAGGAAGGGTTAGGGTACTCTTGTTTGTAATTACGTCTTATGGAGAGTTTCGACGCATAATACTCAGAATCTGTCCCGTCATACCGCTAGATGGTAATTGTGTAGCTAGAAAAACAGCCGACGAAACCACTTGTTCTGGGGATTTCCATGGGTCACTGCTAGCAAGAACCTCTCCACTCCCCTCCCACATTGGACGTGATAATTCAGTTTTGACTGGACCGGGGATCAGCACATTGACAATAATACCATCTTCCCAAACTTCCTCAGCAATGGACTGAGAAAAACCATGCAGGGCGAATTTGGAAGCACAATACACACTGAGATTACCACGCCCAACCTGCCCCATTCCAGAACCCATGTTAATGATGTTACCGTGGCCTTGGGCTTGCATGACAGGTAAAACAGCACGGCAACAATTTACCACCCCTACAACGTTTATTTGCCAAGCTTGTTCCCATTCTTCCGATTTCGAATCCAAAAACAGGCCTCTAGGGTTAATTCCTGCATTATTAACCAGGACGTCGATTTTACCAAACTGGTCTACAGTTTGTTGGGCCAGATTTTTGGCCTGCGGCAAAGACCGAACATCGGTCGGTACTGAAATGGCTTGTCCTCCTTGACTCTGGATTTTTTCAACAACTTGATCTAGTTGACCTTTGCTTCGGGAAGCTGCTACTATTTTAGCGCCTTCTTGGGCATAACCAACTGCTAATGCTTTTCCAATTCCTCTGCCACCACCTGTAACAATTATCACTTTATCTTTTAGTTGCATCAAATCTTCCTTTTTAGCTTGTCGTGTGCGATATTAAGTGTCATTTCATAGTTCCTTAAGTAAGATCAGGCCTTTAAGGCGGAACCATTTTATGTATATCATATTACGGTGTCAACTTAATAAGATCCTAATTGGTCGACCGAACCTCGACTGAGACACCTAGATTGTTGTTTACACTTTTCTTTCCCCTTAGTAGAATGCTTCATCATTCCTTTGAATTGTTAATTTATTAACTCTGATTCCTTATGATACGAAAGACATTCATGCATAATCCCCACTAGAACTGATGAGAAAAAGAACAGAGAGCAAAAAAGAACAACAAAATTTTTATCGAAAACCTCTTGAAGCGATTAGTGGTGTAGAAACTAAATTGCAGCAAGCTTTTTCTCTTTATCAAGAAGGTAAAACACAACAGGCAGAAAAGATATGTCAACAGGTGCTGGCAAATTACCCATTAAATGCTGAAGCCATCCATATTCTTGGTGTTATTGCTCATGGAGAAAGCAAACATAATATAGCAGTTGGTTTCATCAAACGGGCTATAGAGTTAGATCCAAAGCAATCTGCATTTTATAATAATTTGGGTAACGTTCTACGAGAACAAGAGATATTAGATGAATCTGCCCAAGCCTATAGCAAAGCCATACAGCTTCAACCCAATTCTGCTGAGATTTACAACAATTTGGGAGTAGTGTTGCAAGAACAGGGGAAACTGAAGGAGGCTATTCAAGCTTATGAGAAAGCGATTGAAATTCGCCCTGACTGTACTGGAGTTTATATTAATTTCGGTAATGNTTTGCAAGAACAGGGTGAAGTGGAGAAATCAATTCNAACCTATCGTAAGGCNATACAGATCCAGCCCGATTCCGCTGAAGCACATAAGAATTTGGGTATGAGTCTATTGTTAACGGGAAGTTTTGACGACGGTTGGAAACAATTTGCATGGCGATGGCAATGCAAGGATTTCATTTCGGAAAAACGGCATTTCCCTCAATCAAACTGGGATGGATCAAATCTAAGAAGCAAAACTATCTTAGTCTGGGCTGAACAAGGAATCGGCGATGAGATTATGTTTGCCAGTATGCTTTCTGATTTGTTGGAAATGGGAGACAATATAATTGTCGAGTGTGATGCGAGACTTATTCCCTTATTTCAACGCTCTTTCCCCAAGATTCAATTTCTTCCTCGGCAGGTTCCTCCAGATCCTCAATTGTTTGATGCAAATATAGATTATCAAATTCCTATGGGTAATTTAGGCCAATGGCTTAGATGTAATAAAGATAGTTTTACAGCGAGTAACTACCTTTTGCCTTGTTCAAAAAGAGTCTTGCAACTAAAAGGGAAATATAGGAGCCTATCAAATGATAAACTGTTAATTGGTATTTCTTGGAAAAGCATTAATCGAGATATTGGAAAAACCAAGAGCACATTGTTGGAAGATTGGACTTCGGTCCTATCACAAGATGGTTGCTACTTCATTAACCTGCAATATGGAGATACAAAATCAGAGATAGAGGAATATGTCTCTGATAAAAAGCATATTTTAATCTACCAAGATNAAGAGATTAATCCGTTGACTGATCTGGATGGATTTGCAGCGCAAGTATCAGCCTTGGATCTGGTTATATCAACATCTAATACTACAGTGCATCTTGCTGGTGCCTTAGGACAGAATGTTTGGACGTTATTAAGACTCGTTCCAAGTTGGCGATGGATGACACAAAGAACTGACACTCTCTGGTATCCGAAGATGAGATTGTTTCGACAACAACAACTTGGCAACTGGTCACACGTCTTCGATGAAGTTAAACAGACGTTGGAAAATTACATAGCAAGTGATTGGAAGCAGTAGAGTGAGTTAATAACCTTGTTACTTTTTATGCCACATTCTCTCAAAGTTATCTCGAGCGATAAAACCGAGCACTTCTTTAACTTTATCAAACTTGAATTTTTCATGTGGNAGATCAGCTGATATGTAAAACACTTCAAACCGTGATGGTANGTCAGTCAGTTTAATTTCTAAGCCTAGCCGAAACAACTCGGCTGTATCTCTCCAGCTNAACATAAACGGTGTGATANCCTCACCTTCCCTTGANTCGTCGTAATCAGTAAAACCNAAGAAAAGATAGGTTTGTATATACAAATTGTCATGATTTTCTGTGAACAATTTGCAAATTTCCTGACCAAGTGATTTGGTTAAGCCGTACAAATCGGTCCCAGGATGTGGAGGNGAATCGGGGTTTAGCTCAAAGTCGAAATTATAGGTCGTTCTTCCATGAACTGCGAGAAAAGGTCCGGTGTGAATTACACGTTGAATTTTATGTTCTAATGCAGCACGCATGGTGTTGTAAGCACCAAGTGTGCTGACGTCGAAAGCCAATTTCCTNTCAGGTCGCAGTACTGAACAGTTGATGATAGCATCCATACCTTCTGCCGCTTTCATAACCTGATCGAAATTGGCCNCATCNACAATCNCAGTCTCGTGTTCTGATTCAATTGGCATAATGTCAGTAATTCGGAGCTGATGAAATTTTTCAAGAACCTTGACAAGATGCGGTCCCATATAACCATTGCCGCCCAAAAGCAAAACTTTCATTCATNTANTCNCNCTTTAAAGATGTGTGATCTTCCATCTTTCATCAGAATCGATGGCTTGTCGAAATGCACCAATAGTATCTTCATCTATGGTGTCCCCAAGTCGAATGATGCTGATGTTAATTTGTCCCTCACGTGCGAACTCTCGACACACNAATTCCCCTAAGTGTCGTGATAAAGGGAACAGATCTGTCGTCGGACGCGGACGCCAGTTTGGTCCTATAGTCATATTCTGATCAAGTTTGGCAAAAAGTTGGAGAGTACTAGCAAAAACAAAATTCGAGATNTTCTGGGCCACTGCAGCGTACAGTAGATTGTATGTACAACGTGTAAGGAAATCTATCTCNAGATTTTCTAGNTCATCCGAANTCTCTGATAGAGNTAAAGGCAGTGTGGCAGGATGAATGATTGTATCGATGTCTTTAACAAGTTCATCCGTTTCAGACTCATGTCCAAGGTCAGACTGAACNAAATCAAAGTCGGTTTCAAAATCAACAAGATCTGTAAGCCGAATCTGATGATCTGCTGACAGATCTGTNGCTAACTGTTTCGCAAGNTNCGAGTTGGCTGATGTAATTAGTATTTTCATTTTATATGTCGNAAAANTCTAGGATGATATTGTTATTATGCTAATAATAACTTAACTNGGGATTTGAATCCAGTTCAATCTTTTATTTTGAAATAGGCTCAAAANCAAGGCAAGAATTTGTTTAAACGCCAATTTTATACGAACTTAAAATGTTCTGTTGTTCAATTATTCTATGCACTGTCCCTANGTTGTACGTTATACGAGTTGTAATCAGGTTTTAGACTTGTATTTTAGTTCAAATTAAAATAAAATCCCAATTAGCATACNCATCATTTATTTAGGTTTATTCTTAATATAGGTTTATTCTTAATAAAGGATAAAGATTTATCTTATGTCTTTAATAACAATTATAGGTCGTGGACACTCAGGAACACGTGCAATTTCGCATACTTTGTATGCTAGTGGTGTTTTTATGGGCTCAACTCTAAACCGATCGGGGGATAAAATCCCTCCTGATGCTATGTACGATGCCTGTAGAGTCTTAGCAAAATATGTCAAGTTAAATGGTGACCTGTCGTGGGACTTTGAACAATTACATGAAATGGAGATCGATCCAGAATTTAAGGAACTGATTAATACCTATTTGGCTGATGTACTTCCAAGTCATCTGAACTTGGCTGATGTACTAGCTGATAAATCGACCCATCGTGGATGGAAAATACCAGAAACTACGCTAGCATATCCTT
>PACG01000023.1 GCA_002699335.1 Candidatus Poribacteria bacterium | reverse complement strand
CGGCCCAAAAACTAAGAAAGTGACTTATGGACAGAACCGACACTTCATGGGAATTATTGACGAAGTCAGGATTTGGGGGAAAGCCTTGAACGAAAAAGAAATTAGAGATGGAATGAAAGGTCCAATCGCCTCAGTAAAAACCAATGGGAAACTGCCAGTAGTTTGGGGAGACATAAAATACCACTAACAGGAACATGCCTAACGTTCTTTATTTGATTTGCTTCATACAATGTTTGAATACCAAGGATTCTTTCTTACGACGCAGTAACTCGATGTTGATTTAATTCCTGCAATAGCCGAGGCATTCTTTGAAACACTTCTAGGGATACCGGCGGCCATCCTCCCACAGCATGATTTAGCCAAAAAGGTATATAAGCGAGATTAAGACCAATGCGATGCTGACTAGAAGTCGTATTGGCACCGGAAGCATGCCACAAAGCACCATGCCACAACAAGACTGAACCACGACGGCCAACGGCAGGGATTAAGCATTCGTTCGTTGGGATCATATTTGGGTTACATCTCAGCCGGTGGCTGAAAGGAACCATCAGAGTTGAACCGTTGTTCTCGGTAAAGTCAGTTAGCATCCACATTGTTTGAAATAACCACATGTTAGATGGAAATGGCTCAGACAACCCTAGATCATCCGCGTGAACACTGCCAGCTTCCGCACCTGGCATTACCCATTTAGAACAGGCTTCAGCAAAACGCATATTCCGACCCAAATAGTGACAGGCGAGTTCGAGAATTTGTGGGTGGAGCGCCCATGACCAGCACATTTGGTCATAATTGAGCAATCCCTGCAATGATTGATAACTTTGTTGATTAGGAAAATGTTGCTTGTGTAGCTCAAAATAGCGATCTGCCATTCGATCGGCTTCCTCAGCTGGCATGGCACCCTCAACAATGCAGTAGCCAGTATCATCCAAATCTGCCTTTATTCCCTCTAAATCCACAATAAGTTCTCCTGTAAATTTAATCAGCGAGAAAACACAGATTACGACGAACCAAACTTTCAATCACAGATCAAGGTAAAATCAATACTTTAATCGAGCCATGTTCTTGACGCCCTGCTGCAACTTCAAAAGCCTGGCCAATTTCACTGAGTGGGAAACGATGAGTAATTAACGGCATGGGATTAAGCTTACCGGCTGAAAGCAATTCTATCGCCACTTGGAATTCTTTTTGACCATCTCGTCGTCCATAACAGAATGCCCACGACACAGTAAGTTCACGGCTTCGTGCCGAATGATCACTAAAAATAATAGGGGACGTGTGCCCACCGACAATACAAATCCTGCCTCTTTTAGCTGCTATCTCCGTTGCTTGCTGTAAGGTATTCGATCGTCCCCCCACAGCTTCAAAAACGACGTTGGCGCCTCTGTTCCCACTCCAACGCTTCACAGCTTCNACAGGATCCNANGTATCAACATTTATAACTTCACAACCCATTAACTCCTGGCTAATCTGTAATGGTTGATCCGGCTTTCCAAGTATAATGACAGATCTGGCACCNGCCAAATCTGCCATTTGGGCGATAGTCAATCCAACTGGTCCACTACCGATAACAGCCACTAGATCCCCTGGCTGTACTGGAACCCGTGAAAGCGCATGCACAGCAACAGCATAGACTTCCGCTAAGGCGCCAGCTTCAAAAGTAACGTTATCCGGTAGAAGATAGATATTTCCAACTGGAGCAACCATATATTCACCAAACCCTCCACCACTATCACTTCCACCGAGATGCTTGAGTTTGCTACAAATATTGTAGTTCCCATTCCAGCATTCTGGNCAATTGCCACATGGCACAGTTGGTTCTACAACCACACGATCGCCAACCTGAAATTGTGTTACGTCTTCTGATATTGCTGATACNACNCCCGTCAGTTCATGCCCACCCCTCCGTGGCAAACCAGGTTTAACCGAGGTAGCATGATATCCATGTAGGTCACTGCCGCAAATGCCAGCAGCCCGGACTCTAACCTGGACTTGCCTTGGTTCTGGGTCCGGATTGGAGACTGTTTCAATGCGTATATCCTTGCCACCATAAAAGATTGCTGCCTTCAATTTACATACCCTGTATCGATTTTTCTATCTTGTATAATATGTTTTACTATGACTAGCCAAGGCCGCGCCTTCCAGCACCACGGGAATTCCTGGCTTTTGGTAACGACTGCGAAATTCTGCTAGGGAGATTTTTCACCCGCTCGATCGGTTCTCGCAAGCGGTTCTTTGGATTGGAGCCTGGCGTACATCCGTTCGAGAAGTTGAAGACGCCATACTTTACACGACTTCACCCAACGGTTCAAACGGTCCGTTCCCAACAGATGCTAGACCACCTGATCGAATCCGTCTCGCACCCGCTCTCGCCAAGGGAAACATTTCTTTAGTTTGACGTTTCCACACACGGTCGGTTTAACTCCATAGTCCTACAATTGCCTTTTTGACAATCGCCTCACAACCCACCGCCGGCGGGCCCAGGCTCGGCGACATTGTCTCATGACCCGACCAGCTCGGCAGCGAACCCGCCTCATAACCGCCCTTCGGTCCCAGCGCCAAGGCTTCATCATCCCCCAGGTAAGCCCGACCACCATTTGTCAACGAGTTGACCATCGTCCAACGAAAGGGGGCTACTTTTGCGACCCACAGTTCAATCTGTGCAAATAGTTCATAATTCAGTCCCACCAAGCACCACTCTTCTCCAATCATCACACCATGCACTTCGAATCTCCGTGAAGGTGGAGTGCCGCCACGCAACAGCACCGTTTTAATCTTACCGAGTTGTTTGAGTCGCCGTGCGTCCCCCCTATTATCTTGGAGCAATGACTCGACGAGTTCTAGAGGTGGTAAGGGACGTGTCGGCAATTCCGTTACCACCGTTTTCAGTTTCAGTTTCGTTGACTTTAGAACATTACTTTGCACCATCGCTTGCAATACCGCTTCGCCCAGCTTGTGCCCCGCCGCATCGGCATCGGCATGCGTGCTCCGTAGCGGAAAGCTGTTGACATTCCCACTGCAACCTTGTCCGAACAACGCAATGACATCGTCACCCAGATGTTTATGAATCCGCCTCACTGCAGCCCCAGGAAAGTCAGCGCTAACCAAATTGGAACCATGCGGAACCGTAACCGGATGCGCCGCATGCTCAAAATAAATGGCAATCGGTTTTCCCGTATCGCGGGCATGCGCGGACAACACATTGACCCAAGGAACGACTGGTCCGTCGCGATTGACGCCCATATAGACCGAACCGTCTGCAGCCGCGAGACGACGGTTAAATCCAACTTGCACCGAAGCCCGGCCCGCGCGCAGATCGACCGGAACCATGTTGCGCTGGGCCTCGGCCACGATCTCGTCGATGGCCTGATGCACGCCGTTATTCCATTGGAGTTCTTCTGGTCGCTCTGCGATCGGCCCCTTCTCCGTCAGTTCATCCCATTCCAGTTCGTCTGTGTAAGGACGTTCAGGCGTTGGAGTCGAGACCAGCCAGCGCCCGGAATGCGTATGGCTGGTACTAAACCACACTTCATCGACACCTGTCTTCTCTCGGACACGCGTCCGGATTTCGTCGCAACAGACAAAGCCGGCACCGAGAAAATCGCCGGTCACCAACNCCACGGACTTGCCTGTTGCATCGGCAANCACCAGCGCTCGCACAAAGAGAGGATCGTGAACACCAACATTATTTCGGTAAAAATGGAGAATCTCCATTCCCACAGGTGGGGTGACGTCCCGCTGAGCTGCCCCAGCCGAGAAACCCGGCTGAGGCCGAGCTGCAGATAGCAACTTAGCAGGGTTCGCTGAGGCAAGTCCAGTGGCACTGACGAGGCTACCAGACTGTTTTAAGAAACGTCGGCGCGGAGTATCGCAAAAGTTATTCATGCATCGGCTCCCAAAGCAATGGTTGTGTCCATGAGTTGTCTCAGAAGGGTTAACGTTGATCCACCTTGGCGAGACCTGAAGATTTGGGTCACACCTTAGCCGGCAAAACGGTTCTTGCTAGTTATGGTATTTCGTGATCCGCAGACACAGCCCAAAGAGATGCAATGGCCTTTTTAATCTGGCTTTCGATTCCAACGGCATAACTACTGTACACACCGCCCACACGCACACCGTGGAAAAATCCAGGAAAGGAACCGGCTTCCATACATTCGGTCTCGGCCCTCAAGGCCGCTTTGACCCCCAAGGCCAGTGCTCGATCTGTCGGAATGTAGCCGATATAGGCGTCGTCCGTGGCCCCCACGACCGCGTTGGTAAAACCGAATACCATTGTCTGTTCGAAAGGCGCCAAAGCGTTAATCCAGAGTTCGTATTCCGTGAACGCTTCTCCTGCCATCGCCACCAAACACCACTCCGATCCCAACATCACGGCATTGATCTCCATGGGCATTTGGGGTACTGCGTCCCTCTCCATTAGTTCCCTCAAGGCCAACATGGTGTCGCGTGTGGTGTCATCATTGGCCCACCCCTCGCGCGGCGGTTCTTCACCTCCCACAACAATGCGTTCCATCATCTTCTCCCAGCGCTGTACGGTCGGTAGATGGAGATTCAACATAATCGTTTTCGTCCGCAAAGAGATCGCCTTCGCCTTGATAGGAGTTGTCGACTTCAAAGCGACCAGTACGGCCTCTCCCAACTCATTTCCAACGGCTTCCGCATGCGCATGTCCACCCGCGACATGATCGGCGTTGATATTACCACTACAACCCTGAGCGAACATGGTGATAACTTTCTCACCGAGCGACGCGTTCACGCGGCGGACAGCATATCCTGGATAATCGGCGCTGACACCGGGATGTGTCATCGCAATCACCGGATGCGCCGGATGCTCAAAGAGGACAGCGAGCGGTTTTCCCGACTCTTTACGCACCTCGAGGACATTCACCCAAGGGACAACTTCCTGCGTAAAAGCATCACCATAGCGATTATGGGCAATCTTCACTGGCGCACGGCTACGATGCAAGGAAACCGGGACCTGATTGGCCACGGCCTCTTCTGCCGCCTCAAAGATTAATTTACCAACGCGGACCCTCCACTTTGGTGTCGACCCCACACCTCGGCCGTTGGAATGCGTATGGGAACAATTTACCAGCACAAGGGACACCCCAAGTTCTTCCTGAATCTTTTCGCGAACCTCCGCAAACCATGGGGCGATCATGTCGAGGCAAATAATCGCCACCGACTCGTCACCATCATCCAGCAACAACACACGTGCAAAGAGAGGATCGTGGACCAGCGGATCTCCCATGAGTTCCGGCACTGTCACATCGCNACGGCTCGCACCTGCGGTGATCGCCAGCGCCTCGCCAAGGCCGAAACTGCCAACACTGCTAAGCAAAAGCAGACTCAGGACCACAGACACTCGCCTGGTCCCAGGCTTGGTTTTTCTCGTCACCATCTCTATCTCTCATGCATCTCGCATTATTCGGATCGCTGTCATTCCTATTCGCCGCAGAGCAGCGCATGACTTTCACGAAACCGCACGACGCTGCGCAGAACTCCTGTGGCCTCACCGCAAAACCTCTGCACGGCTCCAAAGCGATTCAATCGTTTCCTTAATCACAACCTCAATGCCAACCGCATAGGGCAGGCGGACATCTGGATGCGTGGTGGGACTGTGCACTCGCAAAGCATCTCGACAGCTACGCTCGGCCTGCTCTGGATGCTGAATCGACAAAGCTAATGCTCGGTCGGTGGGGACATACGAAACGTAATGTTTTTCCTGAGGATTGGCCACGTCGTTCGTAAAGGCGAAAACCATATTGTGATCAAACGGGCCTAGCGCGTTAATCCACAATTCATATTCAGTGAACACCTCACCGGCCATGGCCACCAAGCACCATTGCGAAGACAGNATCACCGTATTGATTTCCATCGCAAGACCTGGCTGCTCGCCACGATCAAGGATCTCTTTTACGCTTCGCCAAGCTTCTTTGGCGGCTTCATCNGGAGGATCTGCTTGCTGCAACCGCAACCATTCTTCGGTCCAGGCTTCCCGAGTTGGTACACGCAGCGGAAGCATAATCGTCTGGGATCCTGTGGTAAACTTGGTTGCCGTAACCTCCGTCGCTTCTCGCATTGCGGTAAGTACGGCTTCTCCCAGTTTCGTCCCCTCTTTTTTCGCATTTACATACCACCCGCTTCGGACGCTAAACCCTACCGGCTCGGCGTTTGTATTTCCAGCGCAGCCCTGAGCAAACATCGCGACCACCTCATCGCCTAGCGCTTCCTGCAGGNGCTGCACCGCGTATCCCGGAAAATCTGCAGTTAGCCCTTCTGGTGCTTCGAGGGTAAGCACAGGATGGGCNGGATGCTCNAACAGGACCGCAACTTTACCTCCATCNTTTCGACGTGCTTCGAGAACGTTGACCCAAGGGACAATATCCTGACTAAAGGCATCGCCATATCGATTTTTACCCACTACCACCGGTGCTCGCCCCACATGCAGCGAAACAGGCACGCGCTTTTCGTAGGCTTCCGCAACGGCCTCATAAATCAGCTTGCCAGCCGCTTGTCCCCAACGTTCGTTGTAGCCCCGCCGATTATCCTGATGTGTGTGGGAACAGTTGACCAACACCCGCGCCATGCCGAAATCTCGGACAAGTTTTTCCCGGACCTCGGGAAACCACGGACTCACCATGTCGAGGCAGATAATAGTCACCACAGTCTCTCCGTCATCTAACACCAAGACTCGCGCAAAGAGGGGATCATGCACCGCGGGATTACCGAGTAGCTCTGGAATCGTCACATCGCGCCGGCTGGCCCCAGCTTTCATTGCCCATACCGACTCGCTACTGCCGAAGGAAATGCTCACAACAAGGATCGCTAAGAAATGTAGCGGCTTGACAGGCATTACTACTTGCTCTCCCATTGAATCACAATCTCCACCTCGTGACGTTTTGCGGCATGACGNTATTTTACCATCAAGACAGATCGCTCGGGGTTCCACTCCCAGGTGACCAGTTGGTCGTTCGCCGTCACCGCATCTCTCGCTGAGGCAAACATGGGAACTCCCTGAGGAAGATAGATCGCACTTACCCCCAGCGTCTGAAAAGGTCCCGTCGCGTGAAACTTAAGTTGTTGCGATCCTCGTTCAATGTTCGCGATCCGTGAGCCACTGTACAAGAGCGTTGGCTGTTTGGGCAATGGATCGACCCGATATAAGAATGCGTATTCNCCCGTATCGAGACGTTTCATCTCGATCAACGGCAGTTCTGCATCGAAGAGGTCAATGGCCGGCCCTTCCAGGAGAACGTTGTCTTGCGTGGCATAGGCGACGGTGTAGGGACCTCGTTGCTGAGAAATGCGATCCCGTGCCTGCCACACCCCCCCATCTCGGCGACTCAAATATTCGGCAACACTTCGAATCACGTTTGCCCCAAACCGTGACCGCGCCAAGCTTTCTGGCGAGATGCCGCAATACAACACCCTCCCTCGGCCAACCCGTTGTTCAAAGACAACTGCCGCCCCCGTTTTCTGGGTTCCATAAATCACCTNAGCTGAACGCACATGATAGGCAAAAACGGGCCCGCCACTCGGTAGGCTAACGAGTTCTCCAAGGCGTTCCANTAACGGATGCGGCTTGCCGACTAACGTNGTGCGAGCGGAATGCATACGCGTTCCCTGCAGTTCGACACCCATTTCTTTCAAGAACTCGTCTTCTGGCCGTGTGCTCGGAAGACAAACTAGGTTGCCTCCCTTCTGGACCCACTTTGCGAGTGCTGCCCGCTCAGTCCTTGAGAGAGGCAGCCAATTAAAAATTACACGATAAGGCTCGAGGAAACTGGCCTCGCCGACTCGTTCCAGAGGTAGCACATCGATCGGCACCCCATCCCGAAGCATCGTGACGCCAATACCCATATGCCCTGTGATGACCTCCTCTAAGTCAGCGTTCTCCCACAACATAGCATCCGACACCAACATGGCATAGGGAGCACTCAGATGGCTTGGATAGTTCCGCAAATCCTGCATTCCCTGGACGACCGCGAGAAAACTCGTTTGCTGTTCTTGAGACGCCTCCTGTACAAAAAAACGATCGGGCCAAGGCATCACCTCGAAACTGGCGACATTCAATAGCGACGACGCAACCACGGTCTGTTCGTACCAGCGTCGATACGTTCGCCAAGGAAAGCCTTCCGAATCACTTTTAGGATCCTGCAAAACGATAAGCTCTTTCTTCGTGCCACGCAGCAGGTTTTGAAAATAGTTGTACTCCAGAAAAGCCTTCTGAAAGACCGCTTCCACATCCTCTCCATCGCGCGTCGGATCGGTCATTTCACTACGCGCCGTGTCTGACCAAACCTGGGCAATATAACCGTCGACTTCCGGAAGTTCCGCAACCCCCGCATGCGGAAAGACCATGGGATTGATCGCGTAGTCAAAAGGGCTGTGAGCTGCAACGAGACACTTAACTTGTGGATCACAGGTATCAGCGTATTTAAAGAGATCACGGAGGTGGTTTTGGTAAAGCAAGGCCATCAGACGCCGGGCCCTCCAACGGGACTCGGCATTCGTTGCAGGATCGACCCACGGAGTTCCATACTCCGTTGTCCAAGCCGCTTTAAAGGCANNGCTATAACCCGCNGTGGAAAAAAACTCCGGCTCCTCCGCGANAATGGCTTTGGCACCAGCGNGGATGGATCGTTTCACAAAAGCTTTCTGATACCGTTGCCAATGCGGGTTGGGGACCAAATAGGCCCCTTCATCAAACACCCCAAAGTCACTACCATCAGCAGCGCGTTGAATCTCATCTCGATGCGGCAGACCGTCATACTTCCCCGTCACGTAAGCTCCGGTGTAATCTTGGCTACTATTGAACATTACCCAAGGCTCGTAACCCTGAACCACCCAAGACTCAATCTGTCCCTCGATGTCCGTCGTGTGATCTTCGAAATAGATGATGACCACATCCGTGGCAAGATCCCAACGATCGTCATATCCACCAAGTATCTGAAACGAGGTCGTCGGACGCTGTCCCTCTGCTCGGTTCAACGTTTTCTCTCGACTGCCGTTCACTCTCCCCTGCGNGCGAGATCGCGGACTTCTAGCAGACGTCTCTCGTTTTCGAGAACCTCTGTCGATCGGTTCGAGAGCCTGCGCCATACACGCGCTTGACAACAAGCAACAGACGAGCCCTAACAGGCCCCTCCCTCTTCGCTTTTTGCCACGCCATTTATTTTTTAAATGACCAACCGATTTTGAAAACATAACCTACCACAATAGTATTCGGATTATTGTACCCGATAATGATTAACTTTATTTTCATCTAACTCTACACCCAATCCAGGAAGTTCAAGGGGTCGGGCCTCACCTCCTTTTATTGGTAGATCCTGACACAAGATGCTTTCTTCATAATAAAACGGACCAATAATGTCACAGGGAATCTGACTGGGATCAATGCCGGGTGTGGACATTGCTAGATGAATCATAGCCGAACTNGCAATTCCCATCTCCATATTACTTCCNACAGTACAGGTTAGNCCNGCTGCTTCAGCCACNGCGGCAATCTTTCGTGCNGAGCCAAGCCCNCCACCTTTACCCACATAAACAGAAATGACATCAGCNGCCTTGGCTTTAACAACAGTCATTGCGTCTTGCAGGTTGAACACACTTTCATCAGCCATTATCGGCAGGTCAATTTGGCTACGCACGTCAGCTAACCATGCCACATCCAGNGCGGGAACCGGTTGTTCAACAAATTGAATATCAAACTCAGACAACCTTTGGATGGTTTGAATCGCCGTGCTGGGTGACCAACCGCCATTGGCATCTACTCCTAATTTAATTTTCTCTCCGATTGCTTCCCGTACCGCACGTACACGCAATATATCAGTCTCTGGCTCAAGNCCAACTTTAACTTTCATGGCTTGAAACCCGATGCTGACTGCCCAAGCAGCGATTTCCGCTGCTTTCTTTGGCTCTGTGCCTGAAACTGAAAACTTAGTAGCAACGAAATCACGGACTGGCCCCCCTAGTAAGCGGTATACTGGCAGCCCAACGGATTTCCCCAATATGTCCCACAGGGCCATCTCTAGAGCTGATTTGGTGAAGGGATTACCAACAATGGCATTACTAATTTTTATGGTTAACCGTCCTATTTCTGTGGGATCCTTTCCTATAAGTAGAGGTGCGAAGATATTTTTGATGTAGTGTGAAGAAGTGACATGATCTTCTCCACTCCAAACAGGATCACAAGAAACTTCACCCAGCCCAATAATCCCATCATCCGTAAAGATCTTGACAATAACGAAGGTAGACGAATTCCTGTTACTACCCAAACTTGAAACAATTGCCAAACTTGGTTTTTTCTGGATTCGAATTGGGATAGTTTCAATATGAGTGATATTCATAACTTCACCNTGGAAAAACAAAGTAAATTTCTGTCACATAGGTTACGAAATGAACNTAGCATTGGCTCAATCATCTTTGTACGCCGAAAAGCTAGCGCCACCAGCGTTTAACTTCATCAGCAATTTCGTTCTCCAACGGCACACGGCAGGTACGGCGAGCCCTCCGGATACCGGGAGCAGAGAGCATAGGCCCCCCCCAGTAATGTGGACTTGGCTTTTGTGACAAATCCACAGTGACCAAAATCATTTGTTTGTCTGGATCTTGATGATATTCCAGAATTGTGTTGTTTGGTGAGAATCGTGTCTCCTCGATCTCATCCTCTCCGGCTTGATTGCCGCCAGAATCCCAAACACCAGCAGGACAATTGAGACTACTCGCTGCGATAACCAAGCTGTTATCGGAGGCACGAGCATACATCAGTTCACGGTAATATCCAGCATTGGGCAGGAGCAGTAATTCTGCTCCTTTATAGCCTAGTAGCCGTGCTGTTTCTGGAAACCAACTGTCATAACAAATTATAATCCCTACCTGACCGAAATCTGTTTGAAACACGGGCAATCCAACACCAGGTGTCACTCCAAGGTCTAATTCTGGATCATAGAGCATATTCTTGTCATAGATTCCAACCAATTTCCCTTGTCGATCGAAAAGCGGCGCAGAGTTGAAAACCAAATCGCCTTCCTGTCTGGCAAAGGTACCACAAACATACATACCCCACTGTTGAGCTTTTGTAGCCATAAATTGACCTGTAGGCCCATCAATGGGTTCAGGAACAGGTGGATCCGACGCATTCTCAGGTAAAAGGTTGCAAAATTCAGGTAACAGTGCAATATCCGCACCTGATTTTCCAGCTGTGTCCAAGAACTGCTCCCAGCGCTTAAAGTCTCCCCATCCCCAACAGCAGGCAATCTGTACCGGACGGGGTGGAATTGGATCACACTTTTGAAGGTCTATTTCCTCCCACCAAACCTTACCATTTGGACTAAAACGAAAGTAAAGCCGAATCTCCACATCAACAGGTTGATCATAAGTGGAGAAACTATTTTCACCAACAATCTGGTCTCCCTCTCGCTCATAACTGAATATGCCATTATTAAAGCCAGGTCCAAAAATGCCATGCACTAAATGCTGATTTAGGTCTTCTAAGTTCTCACATCGAAATTTCACTTTTAGTCTGTACGCTTGTTGAGCATCAAGGTGTAGCTGTCGAGATGCATATCCAAAACACGCATCTCGACCATTACCTGTTGCCATTAGGGCACGCCTACCGTGTTTTGTTTCAACTAAAGAAAAACTAGGTGCGATAACTTGTCTTGGCAACACCTGTAACCACCCCGTCGGCATCTCCCCAATTTTGCCGCTTGAAAAATCACCGTTTTTAATCAAGTTGCTTCGTTGCTCAACATTCATCTGTTTATACAATTTGCTTTTTGGCCGTATCTGCTGGATTAGTTCCTTAGTGTAACTACGTAGGACGCAAGCTAGACCTTACGCTGTTGATCTCCAGATCATACCGCTCTCGATTTAAAAAAATACTGACTTTTGTATATCCGATATCACTTAGCATATCTAAGGCCTCTTCAAAGTCATCTGCCACTCGGAATGGATGATGGGCATCTGCACCGACAACTACTGGAATATTGCGTTTATGCATTTCCTCCAACATAAATCGTCCCGGATTCATCTCAGGCACCGATTTGTGTAGTCCAGAGGTATTCAATTCCATAGCTACTCCTGCAGCGGCGACCCGATCTAGACAATTGCAAATATCTTCCGCTATACGGCCTACGTTCCATTCGAGAGGATCAACACTTTTGACCAAATCAGGGTGGGATAAAGTATCGAATAACTTTGTTTCCGCCGCCATGGCTAAATGTTCGAAATAGCCCCTCTGAAAAGCTAGAATATCGCCGTTAAAATAGAGATCTTTATAATATTGAAGATGCGGATGAACAGACCCAAGTATATGATGAAATTCCGCTATTTGATGTAGTTCTTCCAACCATGGTTCTATATCAGGCACGTAATCACTTTCCAATCCAAGTCTAACATCAATTTTATCACTCCACGTTTTTCGCGCGTATTCTACGATTGTCACGTACTCATCCAATTGATCCAGGTTCATACGCACGTTGGACGACCAACCGTTTTTCATCGGGTTGTGACAGGTAACAATAATTCCTTTTAAACCACGACGGTACGCAACTTTAGCATATTCCTCAGGCATCCCTGTCGCGTGTTTACACAGAGGTGTGTGCATGTGTGATTCATAGAATATTGGATTTATTTCCAAAACCTATTTCCAATCTTAGAATGGATTATTAATAGCTAAAGAGGAAATCCATTTTTCATAATAGACATGTCGCCGATGGTCATTCCAAGCAATTTATTATGTCTGAGAAGCGNGCATNCCATACTGANGCTCTAAAGGCNAGNATNATACTATATCTCGTCCTCTAGAGAGTTGAATACTCCAGTTTCTTTAGCAAAATGGAACACTGAGATCCCAATTATGAAAAGTAATCTAAGCCTCATCCGCAGGTGAAGGCACATTGTCTTGACAATAAACGGATCGAAAAAGTGTCTGGCGTTTGAATGGCATCCTAGATAAATGCTCCGGATGAGGTTCCCACCGATGCCATTTGTTCCCTATGGTATTGTAACAATTAAATATTGCAACGCGATCGAACTGTCCATCAGTCCACCGAGCACCAGTATGGGTAATAGCCTCAGTAAAAAACAGGACTGTTCCCGCTGGACAAGAATAGTTTTCCCAAAGCGGACAGTCACGATCTTTTGTTGAAACTGGGGTGGGAAAAGCAGCTTTATGACTTCCACTTAGAAACATCGTGCCTCCACATCCTTTTTTAACAGGATTTAGCTCCCAGACTACGCGAGTAAGTCCGCTGTGTACTTTATCATACCGCAAATGATAAGTATGGGAATTACCAGGGAAATTCAACATACCACGTCCGCCATGAGGGCTAAAATTATCATGACCTTCAGACCGAATTGTTAGAAAAGAACCTTCAAATCGAAAACCATAACAATCTTCACTCGCGTATCCAGAGGCTACAAATTCATTCATAAACCCAACCACCAAAGGATGGTCCGTAAGCTTTTCTAAAGGCCCACCGATTGATGACCTATGGTATTCAGGAATTGCTCCCTTCTCTCTTTGCAATCGATAGCAAAAATCACGCATCTCCGATATGTCGTCATCGCTTAACATACCAGGAATCGCTATCCATCCTTTGGTATCAAATACGTATTTCTGATCTTCGGTAAACTCAACAACCGGCTCTTGGTCGGCATTAGTTACAGGCGCAACCATAAAAGTCTTCCCTTCTGAATTTTTTTCTGATTTTAACGATATTTTTTTAAATTCTCTTGAGACGACAAACCAAGTACATCACAAGATCTAATCACATGACAGATAACATTTATCCCAGCTATGCCGACAACATGGAAAACACCAAATCTATCAATTCGAATTCAAGAACCAATT
>PACG01000022.1 GCA_002699335.1 Candidatus Poribacteria bacterium | reverse complement strand
AACCCTGCTTTTTTGTTTTTACGAGGAAGCAATTTTGGCTCTTTAGGTTTCTTTGATTTAATATGTAATGTCTTGACAATTTCCGGTTGCTGTAATAGAATCCCAAGTATCAGTATTGAATTAGCCGTTTCCTGGTGAAAGATAGATCAACATGAATGAAAGTTACTTTCAGCCTACAGATGCAAAGTTTGCCAAAGAGGGATTAACATTTGACGATGTTTTGCTTTTGCCAGCTGAGTCAGAGTTTCCTCCCAGCGAAGCTGATACTAAAACGTATTTAACATCGAATATTCAACTTAATATTCCGGTTTCCAGTTCTGCGATGGATACGGTGACGGAGNCTGAACTGGCCATTGCTCTNGCGAGAGAAGGCGGTATTGGAATTGTCCATCGGAATCTTCCGATTGAACGACAGGTTGAAGAGATCGATAAGGTTAAGCGCTCTGAAAGCGGCATGATTGAGCACCCGATCACACTGACACCCGATAAAACGGTAGCTGACGCGTTAGAGGTGACAGCTTTTTACAGAATTGGTGGAGTCCCTATTATTTCCGAAGACGGGATTTTGGTTGGTATGATTACCAACCGGGATCTTAAGTACGAGGAGAATTATGATACGCCAGTTACAAAACTGATGACGCCACTTGACGANCTTNTAACCGCCCCACCCGGGATTAGTTTGGAAGATGCAAAAAAGGTTCTTCATCAAATTCGAAAAGAGAAACTTCCTATTGTTGATGATGACTATCGACTTCATGGTTTAATTACTATCAAGGACATTGACAAAATTAGGCAATATCCTACTTCGTGTAAGGATGAGTTGGGTCGGCTTCGTGTTGGTGCGGCAGTTAGTCCTTCTTCAAGTCTTGACGAAATTGGAATGCTCGTAGAGGCAAAAGTCGACGTCTTGGTTATTGATACCGCCCATGGTCATTCGAAGAGTGTCGTACGTGCTGTACAGACNGTGAAAACCGAATTTCCGAATGTGGATCTTATTGTTGGTAATGTGGTAACGGGTGAAGCAACACAGAGGCTCATTGATGCCGGGGCAGATGGTATAAAAGTTGGGATTGGGCCAGGGTCGATCTGTACTACTAGGGTTATTGCCGGGATTGGGGTTCCTCAGATTACAGCCATTTATGATTGCGCTGTGGAAGCAGACAAGCAGAGTATCCCGATTATTGCGGATGGAGGTATTCGATATTCTGGTGATATCGCTAAGGCAATTGGTGCTGGTGCAAGTTCTGTCATGATTGGAAGTTTGTTTGCTGGAACAGAAGAAAGCCCTGGGGAAACAATTATCTACCAAGGTCGGAAATTTAAGGTCTATCGTGGAATGGGATCACTTTCNGCGATGCGAAAGCGCGGCGGAAAAGACCGTTATTCGCAAGGTAGCGAAGAGGATATTTCTAAACTGGTGCCTGAAGGGATTGAGGGACGTGTTCCATATAAGGGAACTCTAAGCGAGTCCGTTTACCAGTTTGTCGGAGGTCTTCGAACTGCAATGGGTTATTGTGGTACACCTGATATCGAGTCGTTGCGGCTTAATAGTCGCTTTATTCGAATAACAGGTAGTGGATATCAAGAAGGTCACCCACATGATGTTGTTGTGACTGAAGAGGCTCCCAACTATAGTATTTTCGGTACGTAATTATATTATCGTCAAGTTAAGGGCTTGTTCTATAATCTCATCTTTGTTTGTCATCCTCTTGTTTTTGAGGTTTAGTTTTATTGTTAGTAAGCGGGTTGGGCAATTTTTCGGAATTAGTAGTAGAAAGTATAAGTAGGTCTATCAAGTATTATCGATAAAATGTTCCAGAAGCTACCAGNTGTGAAGTCTCCGAGTACCAGTCCTATGAAAAATGGNACTAGTTGTATATAAAATCTTATCCCTCCATGCTTAAGAATTAGCCACTTTGCAANACCACTNAACGAGAATGCNGCCCAAAACATATGCATGTGGAATGATATTCCATATCCAAGTGGGTGAATGGGCCACCAAAATAGGTGTTTCCGGATGACCGCCAGAAAAAGAGTAAACAGGAATCCAATTGTCATCGCAATGATATGGGGAACGTTTACTGGATGAGGTGAGGTAATCCAGCTGTGTAAAAAATTGTAGGCGCGACCACCAAAGCTATTAATTTGGTTTCCTATTTTTCCGGAGTCAACACCGAGTTTTAGAAATGTATCTAGTAGCATTAGGAAGCATANNGGCATTGCAATTACAATCAGCAAAAGCATTGATCGAGACATTCCCTTTAGGTTAACCCCTGCTTGTTCTGATAACTTGAAGGCTTCGAGTTGGTGTGGCATTGGATGGCTTCGATTATCNCGATTAAACCAGAAAAACAGTGAGAACCAGGTTAGATTATTTGCTCCAATTTCTCTCGTTCCAAGTAGGCTAATCAGACTNTGGTGTGGACCGATGAAGGTAGTTGAATGGATCGGTAGACCAACTTCTGCNCGGATACGTGTCAGTGTAATTGCAATAGTAAGATGTGCTAGGAAGAATAGAATAGCAATCCAAATGTCCATCCCTCCTCTGGCGGNAAAAAAAATTAGAAATATTCCGCCGAAGATAATTCCTAAAAAAGCTGTTCGATACCGCATGGGCTCGTCTTTATCAGTTGCTTCTATGTACCCAATTGCTTGTTGGAAAGCTGATAGAATCTGATGGCGTGTTGTCCAGATTGCTAGCAAACAAACTCCTGTATAGGCACCTATGTTTTGTTCGTATTGNTAAGGATAACCTGGTAGACTATCTAGTCCGATGANACCTCCAATCAAATATTGTGATTTGTAGAAGAAGAAAAAGAGAACGCATGAAGCAAGTAGGTCTAATGGCATTAGGAAACCAAGGCCGACAGCAAATGGATAAATAGTAATTGCAAAACTATCTCGGCGGAGCACTGACCATGGTCTGTTGACGAAGAGGGGATCAAGAGAAATATGCTTNTTCGGGATTTCTGGGATTGATGGGAAGAATATATGGAGTCCATTTGTGAGGCTAATCAATGCGGCCAATCCGAACCCCCACCACATTGGTCTGTTACGTAAGAAGTTGGTCGTGTTGCACGTAATTTCATATGGCAATTGCACAATGGGATAAACTAGCTTTTCTTGTTCGATCCATTGTTTTCGAATAATTACGTTAATGCATTGCATGACAAAAACGAGTGTAAAAGTAAAAACCGACCACCAGAATATTGGCTTTAGCCATGCTAANAAGTAGAGAGGTTCAAATATTGACTTATCTCCCAAGTAAAATGCGCTTAGTATTGTTTGATCGCGAATAGTTAGCCAATCTGGAAGATAATGCCAAAATAGGTTACGCCATTCATTCTCGGATGATGCGAACCAGAACGCGTGAACAATGATAGATACCAAAGGTAAAAACATGTCGTACGACATAAATAGCAACGTAATCGACATCAATACATAGAGTGAGAGCAATTCACTATCTTTTAGTGAATGTTTAGGTGTCCATCTTCGTATTATAAGATTTAAGAAAGTGATCAGTAAGACTGTAAAGACGACGCTATAAAATGGTGCCATGAGCGTCGGAAAAGTGTATCGGAGGGCTTCGCACTCGATATGCCATCGATAAATTACTGGTAGAAGTAACAGTGCAATGAGTATGGNTCGCCAAGTGATTTTCTGAGTCGAGAGTTGTCGATTAGGAGAAGAATATGGCATATGTGAATTGGAGAAGGGGGGNTGCTTTCAACAAGNGGCACNTGGNCCACTCGGAAAACTAAGNGGGTATATGGATTGGTATTGGTTCAGTATACGATTTTTAGAAAATGTACAGAGGTATTNGATTTGAACTCACTTTNGTATGGTGATGCTAAACACTTCATGTGGATTGAAGCAAGGTTTTGCCTGTTGTTGGATGAAACAGATGCAATTTAGTCGGATTGAAGTAGATGGGAATGGAATCACCACGGTTAAAGCCAACGTTTGAGCGAGTTCGGGCTTTGAAGGTGATGCTACTCAGATCTAATGTCAGAAACAAATCGCTACCTAATGGTTCGCGTACAACTACTTTGGCGTGTGCTGTAGGTTTATTAGTCGGGGATACCTCAATATCTTCCGGACGAATTCCAAGGCTGACCTCGTTAGGAGTATTTGACGACAAGCGGTCAGCTATTTCTGGTGTCAGTTCACATACAAAGTTTGCACCTTCAATTTGCCNTGTTTCATTTTTGTTNTTCAATTTNCCTTGAAAAAAATTCATAGGTGGACTNCCGACAAAACCGGCAATAAACATATTGGTGGGTTGATCGTAGATTTCTTCTGGAGTACCTAATTGTTGTAATTTCCCTTCGTTAATAATTGCAATTCGGTCAGACATAATTAGCGATTCTTCTTGATCATGGGTTACATATATAAACGTTTTTTCTAGTTCGGCATGTAGCCTTTTAAGTTCCGTCCGCATNGTTACGCGTAGTTTTGCATCTAAGTTTGATAGTGGCTCATCCAGCAAGAATACACATGGATTACGTACAATTGCGCGTGCTAAGGCAACTCGTTGGCGTTGACCTCCGCTAAGTTGACGTGGCTTACGTTCCAGTAAATGCTCGATTTCCATCGCTTTAGCGCCATCTTGTACACGATGTTCGATCTCATTTTTAGGCAGATGGCGCATCCGTAATCCGAAAGCGATATTATCATAGACTTTCATGTGAGGATATAACGCATATGTTTGAAAGACCATGGCAATATCACGCCGTTCTGGTGGTACATTGGTCACATTTTCGGTGTCAAAGAACACCTGACCGTTTGTTGGTGTTTCGAGTCCAGCTACAATGTTGAGCGTTGTTGTCTTGCCACAGCCGGATGGGCCTAGCAAGGTGAGAAATTCTCGATCTGCAATTTCCAACGTTAAATCATCAATTGCGGTCACATCACCAAAGGTTTTGGTTAAGTGTTTCAGGGCAACTCTAGCCATAAAAGTTTACTTTTCTAACTATAAATCGGAAAGTTTTTGCTATGGATACGATGTTATTTTTTAACAATTGAATTTTCTATCAGATTTCAATGTGTTAACCGGTTACTGCTCCACTGATACCATGAATTATGAAACGCTGAAAGATAAAAGCTAAAATAATTGGTAAAAGTACTACTAGAACACCACCCGCCGCAATAATAGTGAAATCGACCTGTAGTTCTTGGGCGAAGTCAGAAGCAACTACTGTTACTGGCTTGGAAGAAATGGTGGAAGTAAATAGCAGAGCGAAAAAAAACTCACCCCACGAAGAGATAAAGGAAAAAATTCCCACGGCAATCATACCTGGTGTCGTCACTGGCAGAAACACACGGAATAAGGCCCCAATCTGAGAACACCCGTCTACTCTGGCAGCACGTTCCAAATCGAGTGGCACAGTCTGAAAATAACCCTTTAGAATCCAGATTGTAAAGGGGAGTGTGAAAGTAACATGTGCAAGAATAACTGCTAAGTGTGTATCTAACAGGCCATAGCTACGTATCAGAAGATACATGGGAATCATAATTGCTATACCTGGCACACTTCTTGAGCAGAGATAGAATAACATCAAGGCTAGTTTGCCTGCAAAGTTGATTCGTGCCAGTGCATACGCTGCCAATGATCCAAAGAATAGGTTGAGTACCATCACTGAACTGGCAATGACTAGGCTATTGATTATGGCACGAGGGAATTGTCGCGCTGTAGCTGTTCCGATGTCTAGGTTTTTGGTGTGTGCATAGAAGTATGTTTCGTAGCTTTGTAGTGTGGGTTGGTGTGGTATCCAATGCATTTGGGTTACTTCCCGCTCGTTCATAAAACTGACCGACACAACCCATAAAAAAGGAGTTAAGATGTACAGGGTTGCCAGCATAACAAGAAAGTATAATGCTAGTCGCTTGGTAATAGTATTTTTTGTTTTTAGTTGGGTTTTCATCCTTGCACAGTCCCACGATTGTACAGCAATCGAATATAAATAATCGCTAAACTCATGGTGATAAGCATAATCAGGTAAGAATAAGCATTGGCACTACCAAAGTTGAGACGGCCGAAGGCTTCCTTGTAAGTTTGCCAGGCTATGACATAAGTGGCATCACCAGGACCTCCACCAGTTAGCGTGAAAATGAGGTCGAACGTGCGAAATCCATTCATGGTTCCGAGAATGGCGACAATCATAATGGGGTGAAGTAACCATGGCAGTGTGATATGAAAGAAACGGTTCCATGCATTGGCACCNTCTACTTTTGCTGCGCGATATTGTTCCGATGGTATTGCCTGGAATGCAGCCAGAAAGATGATNCAGGCAAATGGAACNTTCTGCCACACATGAGCGGCAATAGCTGCATTNAGGGCNATGATTGGTGATGCCATTCCCAGATAATCAATCTCTAAGCCTGTTAGTCTATTTGCTAGATTGACACAATCTCGCATTATTTTATCGAAAACGCCGTACTTACCAAGAAGACCGACCCACATTAAACCATTTACTACTCCCGGTATTGCCCANGGAATTAATAGCATTGAACGTACTATCCCGCGTCCAAAAAACTCCTGATTAAACAGNAGTGCNATTCCTAATGCTACCAAAATTATTAGTGGAACCGACAATCCGGTGAAATANAGTGAGACTCCGATCGAATGCCAGAAATCGTAGCTGGTAAGTATATCAAGATAGTTTCCTAGGCCGACGAATTCAAATTGCCCGGGCCGTCGTAGATTGTAGCGATGCAGGCTTGTCCAAAGCGAGACACCAATAGGATACCCAATTAATAGCAGGATCAGAAGAATAGTTGGCATATTAATCAGATAAGCAAAAACCAGTTCACTTCTTTCTTTGGTTGTTAAACTTTTTTTGAACAGTTTTCCCTCGTCTGGTTTTACCATTTGAGGTCTCTTCCAAATTTTCTCCTATTATTTTTCAAATCTGTCATCATTTACGCCCATTCTTGCTTAAAATCTCTACACCGTTTTGCAATTCGTGCCAATCCATCACGTGGAGATTGCTGACGAAGAAGGATTTTCTGAATTTCTGGTTGATAGTAGACGCGGAAATCCGGAAACCACGGAGCTTTGATATTCTCACGTGTACGTGCTACTTGAGAAAGTTTCTTGATGATTTCAATATCACCCCACTGTTCTGTTTGAGCAATAATTTGGGGGTCATCCATCAGAGACTTGTAAGCGAAGCCCAACCCNCTCAAACGAAACCACCGACGAGATGTAAAGTAGTCTCCAGTTGTATCCTTACCACCGAGAAATTGCATGAACTGCCAAGTATTCAATAATTGATCGGTGTTGCAATGTGCTGTCAGGCAATACATCCGGGTCCAACCTAGTGTCCCTTCTTGATCAGGTTCCAAACTTGGTATTGGTGCTATTTGGAGTGTTTTGGCATGGGTTTTCTCCTTGGGTGGAATGTTTCTTGATTTTAGGTATGCTTCGGCTACTGCGCTNTTCTGACGGTTATTCACCCATTCAACATCATATTTGCTGATTAAACAAAATGCCTGTCGTCCAGCGGCAGTGTTTTCTCGAATTAGCCCCATAGTCAGCGAATTAATATCGATAATCCGGTGTTTATGGATACCATCTACAATCCATTGAAGAATTTTTTCAGCGCGTTGATCTTTGTCATCAGGAAAGATAGGGGTCAGATCATCATCAAACAAATCTACTTCCGAAGCATAATTCAACGCCCACCAATCGCCAAACCCCATACCTGGTGCTTGTCTAAACCCAAGAACTATTGGATATTCAATAATATAACCGTCAGGCGAACGTAGACGCTTTTCCTTGATTTTTATTGCTTGCTCCGTTAATTCGTTTAAAGTACGTGCTGATTTTTCAAACCCTGCAGTTTCAAGCATCTGTGTGTTGTACACCCAGACAGTAAAGTCAGTGTAATAAGGTAAGCCGTAACGTTTGCCCTGATAAGTCATAGCTTCTAAATTATAATTGAAAATATCTTCTGAGTACTGTTGGGCGCCAGGTAAATCGTCGCACGGTCTAAGCCAGCCAGCTTCAACCCATTCGGAAAAGTCATCATCACGGACGTAGCAGCAATCCATTGGGGTCTTGCCGACAAATAAGGCCACCATCTTATCGTGATAGTTACCCGAGATACTTTGATATGTAACATCGATCTTCGTTTGGTCGGTAAAGAAATCGATATTTTCCTGTACCAGATTCGGTTCGTAAGGCCATCCTTTGAAGATAACACCAGAGGGTTGGTTTCGCATACATCCAGACATTAGACCCGCTCCAGTCAGAGCAGTATTTCTCAGAAAATCACGTCGTTTCATGTCTATGCCATAACTCTTTCAACAAGTATTCCAGCCACTTCAAAAATTGCTTGGGCAAGTCAAGGGTTTGTTAGATTGTGTTAGTNTCTACACTTTTGTTTTNNACTGTATTTATACATCTTCATGTTAGATGGTGGGTCAACAACTTCTAGGAATTGGTAGCCAGATATTTGTCGGTGTTTGCAAATCCTCAATTTTAATAGTACTGATTTTTCTCGGATTATACTGCCAATGCAGTTTTATTGATACTTAGGTTCAGCATTTTTTCACAGACTACGCCGATATTAGCAAATAAGAAAGGGCGAGCATTTCCAGCCTCGCCCTCCTAAAACAATTAAGATCAGTTCATGAGGATTTTGTATTGTTATCAGAGTCGGCTTCTCTTAAGGCGTCCCCATACCGTCCCCAGCTTACTGGCTGGCTCAACTGCAAGAGCGCGCCGTTCTGTGTTTGGCAGTTCTGCGTCAACAAGTTCAACGGCTCCTTCCAATACGGCATCCGGTCCCATTTTCCCAAAGTTCTTGATGTTATCACCATCGAGGTCATCTTCATCAAGGTGTAAAAGATACAATGTGTTATCATCAGGAACAAATGCAGTTTTGGGTACGTCGTAATCAGCATCGTAGCGAGCAATATCCGATATACGGACTTCATCAACTAATCCGTCAAAGATTGAGTGGGTTGCACCCCCG
>PACG01000021.1 GCA_002699335.1 Candidatus Poribacteria bacterium | reverse complement strand
TGAAAGTCCTGAGGTCCCCAAGGAAGAATTGATCTGGGATTATGAACCGAAAGATGGGAATATTGAGGTCGAAATAGATAAAGCAAGTTTACAGGTTACCTTACGGGCCAAACAAGAGTTTTTTGGAACGCAAGATATAGAGTTTAAAGTCTCTGATCCTGAAGGTAAAACTGCAAGTAAGAAGATCACTATTACTGTTGAGAAGAAGAAAGAAACAAGATCACCGATTTTGATCAAGTTTCCGTTGATCAAGATGGATGAAGGAACAACTTACGAGATTGCTAACCTTGATGAATTTGTGGCAGATGCTGACACTCCAAAGGAAAACTTAACGTGGGAATCAAAAGGTGCTAAGAATCTCACTATTAATATTGATCAAGAAACCCATGCAATGGAGATTAGCCCGAAAGAAAAATTTACTGGAACTGAGTCAGTAGATATTATTGTTACTGATCCGGAGCAAAATCAGGCTAAAGGTGTAATTATTATTGACGTTCGATCAACTGAAACCGAAGTAAAATCCGCATCTCCAGTTATTTCATTTTCTGAAATAAAAATTGAAGCGGGAAAGGGAATTAAACTCAAACTTGATAAATATGTAAAAGATCAAGACACACCAAGTGAGGACTTAACTTGGACCATCAAAGAAAGCAATACCTTTGATACGACCATAGAAGAAAGAACTCTAAAGATCAAACTAAGTGAAAAGAAGAAAAGTTTTCGAGGATCTCAAATACTCGTATTGACCGTAGTTGACCCTGAAGATAACAAGGATGTTGGAATAATAAGTATTAAGGTGGTCGANGCGCCTGATAGAACNCCACCCGGATTCCGTTTTTTTATAATTCCCAATCCAATTCAACCTGATTTCTTAACCATCGTCATTGTCGCCAACGAAAAGCTTAAAGGACCTCCAAAATTCCAAATTAATGGTGTTGATGTATCAATCAGTGAAGTAGATGATAATCAATGGAAAGGGCAGCATGTTTTATCAAGTAAAGGGGAGTTAAAAATCGTGATAGAAGGGGAAGATGTTTCGGGTAACAAAGGAAATCGGAATAAAACAGTTAGGCTAAGTACAATACTATCTTCACCACAAATTCCTTTTCCAAAGTATGATGCTTTGCATCCAAATTATCCTAACCCATTTAACCCAGAAACATGGATTCCGTTTCAACTGGCGAAAGACGCTGTAGTCAAACTCGATATTTTTTCCTCTGATGGTGAGTTAGTACGAACATTAAATCTTGGACCGTTGTCGGCGGGTTTGTATCTCGATCGGGGGCGGGCAGCGTTTTGGAATGGACGGAATGGAGGTGGAGAGGATGTTGCAAGCGGTGTATATTTTGGAGTTTTGTCTGTTGATGATAACAAAAAATATGTACAACAGTTGATTATGTGTAAATAATTAACCAATGGATAATTTGTCAGCATGCGATGCCCACCTTGCTTCCATCATCTTTTTGAGTGCTTGATGTTCTGGGTGGGTTAAATCAGGATCATGTTCTGCTATTTTGGCTGCTTCTAATTTGGCTAATTCCAACAAATCAGCGTCTTTGATGATGTCAGCAAGCTTAAAGTCAGGTAACCCGGATTGACGGGTACCAAAGAACTCACCTGGACCACGAAGTATCAGGTCAACTTCCGCAAGTTCGAAACCATCATTCGTTCGTATCATCGCCTTAAGACGATGGACACCTTCTTCACTTTGCGGGGTAGCAATCAGGTAACATTTCGATTTGTGTTTTCCTCGTCCAATCCGACCTCGTAGCTGGTGTAGTTGTGCAAGCCCAAACCGCTCCGCATTCTCAATCACCATGATCGTAGCATTAGGTATGTCCACACCAACTTCAATTACTGTGGTTGACACAAGAATATCAATCTGACGATTCTTGAACTGTTGCATTACTTCCTGTTTGTCAACTGATTTCATTCGGCCGTGCAAGAGACCAATACGAAAATCAGGAAAGACTTCAAGTTGGAAATGTTCCGCCATCTCGGTTGCAGCCTTGATTTCTTCCATTTTTTCTGATTCTTCAACCAAAGGATAGACAATGTAAGTTTGTCGTCCCTTTTTAATCTCTGTCTTGACTTGTTCGTAGAGCTTATCGCGATCTTTATCTTTAACCCATTTGGTATTGATTTCTTGCCGCCCCGGGGGAAGTTCATCGATGACTGACACATTCAAATCACCATACACGGTGAGAGAAAGCGTTCGAGGAATAGGTGTTGCTGTCATCACCAGTACATCCGGAGTGCCTCCCTTTTCTCGGAGTTGCTCACGTTGCCTCACTCCAAATCTATGTTGCTCGTCGATAATCACCAGTCCGAGCTTATGAAAATTTACTGCCTCTTGAATCAATGCATGCGTTCCGACAATTATATTTGATGTTCCATCCTCAATTTCTGTCAAGGCTGCATCGCGATCAGACTTTTTTAGGTCGCTTTTGAGTAGGGTAATCTTTAGGTTGCATGGAGCCAACAAGTTGGTAAGATTGCTTGTGTGTTGGTCCGCTAGAACTTCGGTGGGAACCATCACTGCTCCTTGGTATCCATTCTCGATGGCTTTAATTAATGAAAGTGCGGCAACTATCGTTTTCCCAGATCCAACGTCACCTTGTAACAGGCGGTTCATTGGTTTTTGGCTTTCCATATCGTCGCAGATATCCTCAAAAACGCGTAACTGAGCGTTTGTTAAATCAAACGGAAGTGATTGAATGAACTCGTCAATTAGGTTGTTATCAGCCTGAAAAGCAATTCCATTGGTGTAGTTTTCAAACCTGGCTTTTTTAGTTTCAAGTCCCATTTCCAGTAACAATAGTTCATCGAAGGCGAGCCTCCTTCGCGCCATTCCTTGATGCTGGCTTGAAGTTGGAAAATGAATTTCACTAATTGCTGTGCGCCGATCCATAAACCCCCCTTGCTTCCGCAAATCTACGGGCACAAATTCAGGATACTGATCTACGTACTCATCAAGAGCAATTTTAACCCATCTACGTATCATGCGTTGGGTTAAATTTGCTGTCAGTGGATATTTCGGGACAATCCGCCCAGTATGAATTAGATCAAGATCCTCGTCTTCAATTATTTCGAAATCAAAGTTCGTTGTTTGTATCTCGCCGTATCGCCGTTCAAATTTACCGCTAACAATAACCTGTTCGCCTTTTGATAAAACCTTCCGCAGGTACCCGATACGTTTACCAAACGCAACCAGTTGTGCAATTCCTGTTCCGTCGTATATTGAAATTTTCCCAAAAGCCTTAGCTTTAGGTCGGTTTGGTTTAATGTGTGTCTGTTTAACTACTTCTCCAGAAACAGTTTCATTTTCTTTCCCACGTCCAACATCACCAATAGATTTGATACGACTTCTATCGATATAGTCACGAGGATAATATTCAAGTAAATCTTCGATGGTTCGAATATCCAGTTCTGCGATGAGTTTATCCGAAATACGTGGACCGATACCTTCTGCTTGTTTAATTTGGATTTTAATGAATTCAGACACATCTGATCCAGATAATGCTGGCGGATATTTTAGATNNACTTCTATATCTTGTGTTTCTGGTTGTNTTTTTGTTTCTNGAACGTTTGCNAAAAGTGGAAGATCTNTCGTTTCTTCTNTGNGGGAAGAAGNNNCTNCTGATTTGATATCAACTTTTGNATTTGATNTCATTTTTTTNGCTTTNTCTATTTGTGTGAGTCGTTCCATGGGNGTCAAGNGATCATAATCAGCAAACAGATCAGCAAGATCTCGAAGTTTTTGCTTTTCTGCCAGCCCTAAATCCAACTGTCTGGATTTAGTTACCCAATTTCCTACATAGTTTTTCATCCCGCCGATAACAACTTCATCAGTGCATCCCTTCCGGATTTCCTGTTCAAAAGGGCGAGATATAGATCCTATAACATCTTCAAATTGGTCCATTTTTCTATTTTTAACTTCAATCGAACAAAAGTAAGGGCAAACGAATGTTTCCCCGATGTCCGTTTGCCCTTATCTTTTTGTTCGATTCAGCTTATAATTAATTCCTTTCTGTTTTAATTATCCCCCAGGTAACTGTCAGCTTACCATTTCTATTAACAGATAAAGCTCGTTCAAACCCAGCCCCGAGTGTCTTAACTTGGCCTGCATCCAACGTGACATTGAAAACTACAATTTCGTCAATGATCCCTTTCCATTGGCAACGCTTACCACATCCAGGATCGGCGCCGATATAAACGTTCTCAGGAGATGCCCAAGGAGGACCTTCCGCTTTCTCATTCCCCTTCAATTTCCCGTCTTGATATATCTTTAATTCTTTACCATCGTATGTTCCAACAATGTGAGTCCATTTCTTGGAACCCAAATCATCTCCAAGAACCTCCAATTTAGCCCCACCATTTTGCGATCTGATATGAAAAGAGGCATTTGTCTGATTCTGCCCATTTTCATGCGCTCCAGTACCTAATAGGTATTGGGACCATGTAGAACAACCAAGGCCTCTCCAAATAATGCATTTTCCTGTAGCATCACCATCGGGAAAAACCCACGCGTGTATTGAGAAGGAAGTGCTTTCTTTGAAGTCTAACTCTTCTGCAACTTTACCTTTCTCAGTCGGAATAGTAAGCCATTCATCTTCACCATTCAATTGTATTCCTTGGCCGTACTTACCTGCCACCCACTTTGGCGCACCACTACCGAATTCTGCGTGGTTGTCGTTTCCTGAGGTATCTTTGGCAACTTTACCTTTACCTTCCTCGAAAAGCCAAACCCCGGCAATGCTATCTTCTGCTAACTGTGCGTATCCTGTTGTGGCGATTAACAGCAGAATAGTTGCTCCTGCCATCCACTCTAGTAAATCATTTCGCATAAACAACCTCCTTAATAATTGTAGGTATTATATCACATGTGAATATGACTCCCCTTTTTTATGGAATATTTATTCCGCTTTGCCTCCAACTCAATTGCTGCTCCGTAAGGGAAGGGACGATTATTAGCATGCGAACGTTATCTATAATCGGTCTTCTATACCTACGGCATAGTCAAGGTAACGCAACCCTTCATCCAGAGTGGTAAAGTAACCATCAGCAAACGGTTTTACATAGTCGTAAGCGTGAGAGTAATGATCACCTTGGTTAATGAAAAGAATCTGTTTACCGAGAGCGTTAGCATAACCTACTGCTAACGCGAGATTGAACAATCTGCCTTCGCTATCTGTTCGACAAGCAAAAAGAATATCAGCTTCGGCGAGATCTTGAATCCTAGATCCAGTGAGAATAGTAACCGACTTGTTGTCTTGGTATTGTGCTTTAACGCGATTTCCCCATGCCGATGAGGGACTACCAGAAAGAAAAATCTTATGTTCTAGGTGGTCACTTGGTTGAATGAATTTACTTTNTTCTNAACTAGCTCCCCCGTTTTCAGACGGAGCNNTTATAATTTNGTGGAGCGAATCTAGACCATTCGATAATGAATCAAATGATTGATCAATATAAGATTGGGCGCATTCCACNTCATTGTTCAAGCTTCTGGCTTCATTAACGAGCAGAATCTGCTTTCCCTTAGCGTGAGCAATCCCAATTTCAAGCATAATATTGAATGATCTATAGCGATCATCTGGTATATAACCGAACAAAATGTCGCTTTTGTTAAGCATCTGCGTGATTCGAAGTTTGTGTCCNGGTTTANTATCTCCGGGAGCACCCATGNCATCACTGAGTCCATGATCTTCGCAGGGGCCAACGAATATAACGTTTCCATTTTTAGTGTACTTAGCTTTTACCGGTTCTCTCCAATTGCTATGGGCACTACTTGAAAGATATACAACATAGGGCTGAATTCCCATTTTCGTTCTCCTTCCATTTTTAGGAGGTAATTATCTGTTCTTTCAATTTTTGTGTGAACATACAACTCCTNGANATGCTTCCAACATCTTCCATTTTNTATTGGATCACGAGTGGACCATTAAANCCAATTTCCTTTAAGCCGAAAGCGAAAGAATCAAAATCAAATTCGCCTGTTCCTGGTTCCCCNCGGTGACTACCAGAAATGTGAGCATCTCCAATAAAGTCTCCCATTTCCAATACGGATTTATACGGATCTGCGTTATCATTGAAGAGATGATAGGTGTCGCAGGTCAAACGTATGGGTAATTGGGTATCCTGAATGAACGTAATCCCGTCACGATAATTGTCTATTGGACACCCTTTTTCAAATTCTATGGTGATTATCAGATTGTTTTCGGCGAGAATAGGGCATATCTTGTATAGATTTTCTGCCAATGTTTCCAGAGATTCTTCTCTCGATGCGTTTTGTGTTGGATTTGGCCAGATTCCGATTATGTCAGCGTCAATTTGTTGTGCAACGTCTAATACAATTTCAAAATGTTCAAAGGCTCCAGATTTCAGATCAGGGGCAGTCAGGATATGATTTCCAAACCCAACGGTTGGTACAGTGAGATTATACTTATCAACAAGTTTCTTCATATCGTCAATCTCACCTTGGGATAAATCGCCTAAAAAAGCNTNNTTGACAGGGATATTAATTCCTTCGTANCCTCCTTTTGAAACAAGTTCAAATATCTCAGATCGAGTAAACTTCCCAAGTGTACCTGCGTAAGGATCATAACAAACGGGTAACATTTAACCTCCTTATCAATTTGATGGTAACGGTTGGGATGTTACTGTCGACCGTATCCGCGAGGCATTCCGGCCAATGCTAATAAAACATGTGAAGGATCNACGTACCGAATCTGGTCACCAGTAACATCCGGTAAAATGTCTTCTAACTTAGATTTATTTTAATCNGAGTATATCTTGTTGCGATTCATTAAGCATGTCCATTACTCTTGGACTAAATTGCAATCCTTGTCCACCCCAATCGGGCATATATCCAATGCTGTAGCAATAGAAAATAGTACGGCGAGTCCTATTAGAGGTGTTAATAGTGGAACCATGTGTAAGAGCTTCAGTAAAGATGATCGCATCTCCAGCTTTAGCGGGGATTGGAACCAAAGGCGGATTTTCTTCAGGGTGACTCCCCCATGGTTTNGGGAAATTACTTTTGTGCGCACCTGGAATGACGGCNAAACAACCATCTTCCACAGTGCAGTCAAGCATNGGAAACACCGCTTTNGTTAANGTGGAAACCATCTGTCCATTACGGCAATGATACTGACATTTTGAGATTATCGGCATTCCATGCATGTGGAGTGAAGTATAACCACCTCCCCATCTATAAATTGTATAAGTATGATTTAATCTATACGGTCCNCCTGTTACTTCTTGAATTACGGACAATACTTCTGGAANATCAATCAGAGNNACAAATGCTNAGTCACTTTCCAGTATATTGGANATATANAGTTCCTTTTCTGTCTTAGTTGTTCCAAGTACNAANGGTGGNGGAAAATCTTCCGGTGCCATNTCTTCAAATCTGTCTAGAACTTTATTACAGTTATCAATCACTCGTTTAGGGATGATGTTTTTCAGAACAATATAACCTTGCAGGTCAAAAAGATATTTCTGTTCCTGATTCATTTCTGCTCCTTACTACTTAGCTGGTCTTCCTTCATTGGTCTAGCACAGGACGATTTAACCTGGTGTGATATGGAGGTTCCATAACGCTGCGTTGCCTTTCATCGGCCCATTCGGGGATTGCATAGGCAGGCACATATGCCAAGTTTCCGGCAGTATATCGGGTTAGAATCGAGCGCCTAGGGTGATCGGCTGTCCAAGGCAATGTCCCATGAGTAACGGCCTCTGTAAAGATGACCACACTTCCAGCCTTGCACACAATTTGATGTACATGTTCTTGGTGTTTTTCGTGTTTTTTAATTTGGATTGGACATGAGAAATTACTTTTATGGCTCCCAGGGATTACAATCAAGCCGCCATCCCCAGGATTTACATCTCCTAGTTGAAAAGTAACAACGGTTAGTCCACAATGCATTTTCCCGTTTTGGAAGATGTAGTATTGGTTCGGATCAAAACCGGGGCCTGATGAACCGTGAAAAATGAACCCTTCTGCCCCTTTGTCCATTGATATCAGAAACATTTGGTGATCCATTCGGAATCCCTTGCCTAAAATTTCATTCAGATACGGAACTATTTTTGGATGAACCAGCATTTTCCTAAAAGGATCGCACCACGGTGATTCAAGCTCAAGAAGTCCACCCAATTCGCCTCGACCATGAGTTCCTGCTAGCATTCCCGAATCACCATCAAGTTTTTCCTCTCTTGGGCGAATACGCATCTTGGCCGCATGTTTGTCGATTGCTTGATTAGAAATATAAATTTCTTCCATTGTTAAAACATCTTCAATGACGAGATACCCATTTAGATCAAATAGATACTTTTCATCATCGTTCATGGATTTATGCTCCTATAGTTAAAGATTAATATTTTTTTGCAAATCAGTTTAATAAGACCATATAGCTGGCAAAGGGCGTTCCATGGCAATTAACCGCTGAAGGAGTTGCAATCGATGGTCTGCTAAAACGGAAGCATAACCAGGATTATCCGCCACATTTTGGTATGCGCTGGGGTCCTTTTGCAAATCGAATAAACTTTCACGTCCATTGGATTCTGTAACATACCGAAACTTATCGGTTCTAATTGTCTTCCAACCTGTCATTTCCATCAAAGCTATACTGTTTTGGTGTACATCATTTTGGATAACCTTGGTCAGAGAGGTTCCTTGTAGGTGGTGGGGAATTGGGATTCCAACATAATCAAGCAGTGAAGGTACAACATCAATTCCTTCAACAATCTGGTTTATATTTTTCCCCTTAGTTATTTTTCGAGGATAACGAATAATTAAAGGTACTCGACTAACACAGTCGTGTCCAGGATATCCTTTCCCATAACGTAGGTGTTCTCCAAGCCACTCGCCGTGGTCCGATGTAAACACAACGATTGTATTCTCTGTTAGACCAAATTGCTCTAATTTATCTAAAATCCGACCTACGTGATGGTCAACTTCACTAACCATAGCATAATACCCGTGACGGGCTGAACGTAACTCTTGATCAGAGAACTTCTGTCCCATTCTAGTTTGATCAACCTCCGGCGGGAAACTAGGAATTTGTAGCTCACTAGGATCGTATATATCTAGGAATTCCTGTGGCGCCACCCATGGAGAATGAGGAGAATAGTAACCTGAAACACATAGAAACGGCTGATTTTTTTGCTGTGTTATGAATTCAATAGTTTGTTCTGTGACAAAAGCAGTATGTGTCACAGAACTGGTTCCTTGGAAAGCAATTGCTTCTTTGGGGAACCGTTCTTCCGGATGGGGGATTTCGTCTTTGACACCCATTTGTTGACGCCAAACGGCCGTCGCTGGAGGCAACCCAACACTAATATAATTCAGTTGATCAGGATCTTTTT
>PACG01000020.1 GCA_002699335.1 Candidatus Poribacteria bacterium | reverse complement strand
AAGGTCTCCCAATCGATGTCAGGGAATTCACCTTTTATCAGTCGGAAGAATCGATCTCTCCAGTGTATGCCGTTAGCATCCAGCGTCCCACCAAAATCGAAGATTAAAGCTTGGATTTCCGTCAACGGCTTTTCCTCTGAAAATTCACAATAACTATTTGGCAACGATTAAAGTGCCGTTTTTGTAGCTCTCGCCAACCTGTACTTGGTAGATATAGATGCCGCTTTCGACAATTTCCCCATCTTCATTTTTTCCTTCCCATTTTAAATTTTTTTCGTTGTCCTGATCTGCATCTTCCGGCTGTATTCTTTTTATTAGCATTCCATTAATATCAAAAATCAGAACCATGAATTTCCCTTCAGCATCTTCGATTGTCCGAATGGGGAAAGTCACTTGATTAAATTTCTCGTTGTTTGAAAGAGGAGTGATTACTGCAGGGAACGGTTCTCCTAAAATTCGTAGGACTTGGGTGATAGGAGTCGAACGATTACCCACTTCATCAACTGCTTCCACAGCATAGACATATTTTCCCACCTTCAACTGTTGTTCCAGACTAAATATGTAGTCATCTTGTTTATCAGGTTCAGCTTCGATTACACCATTTGTTAATGGTTTAAGCTTGTCAGTTGATGTACCGAAAGAGATCTGATATTTCTCAACATCCGGTGTATTGCTAGATTGCCATATTATATTAACTATACCACCAAGATCCTGAATCTGCAGTGCCTTTGGGGGGGTCGGGTTAACAGTGTCTAAACCAACATTGACAATAACCACAGCAGTTGGTCTGGATCGAAGAAGAGATGTTTTATAAACTTCCATAGTGTAGCTATGCTTACCAGGTAAAACGTTAAGGTCCACGAAACTTGAAATTTCCCTGTTCTTTTGATCTGTAATTCGTTTCCCATCGCGGTAAATAAAATAGCCACTAACATCACCATCTTGAGAGGGTTGCCAAGTAATCAGGACATCATTCTCGCCACTGGTGTCCACTTTGATCTTTAAGCCTTTTACAGGTGCTGGCGGGACATTCGGTATAATCTGCAGACTAAGCATATCGTTATTCGGTTCGCCATCAATATTGCCAGGCTTTATATGTTCTCCGATAGGACGGCCTTTCAAATTTATGAGTCGGATTTTGAACTCTGCTCTGGGATTTGTTATAGATGGAGTCTTACTCTTGAAAACAATTTCGTAAAGTGAATTACTGAAATCACTTACTTCCTTAGTTAACATGATTTGAAGCAGTCCTGTAGGGACTAGGACTTTATGAGCAATCGATTGACCATCTCGCGTGACCGACCTTACGCCATTGACCGAAACGGAAAAGCCCACAGGTAGCTTGGCTTCGATGGTCTTGATCTCTTCCCCTGGTTCAGCTAGTGATCGGTCTATACCGAGCGTGAGGATTAAGATGACGTTCGAACTAGCGGGTACACGTCCGCGGCTATCTCCATCTACATTAATTTCGCCAGAGGAGGTCACAGCTGCGGAGGCATCGCCATTCCAACCAATTATTATTAGTATTGCTATAAAACCAATAGTTAGCCCTTGTCGAATTTGCATTGTTTTTTATTTAAAACCTCAAAATGTCAAATTAAGAGAATAAAGTTGAACTGCGTTATTTTTCATATCACCACTCAATACCTGAAATACGTAATCTAATCGCACCATAGAAAATTTTAAGCTTGTGCCTAGTGCCATTGTTGTTACGCTATTTACACCACTCTTTAGTGCATATCCAGCACGAAATGCAACTGATTCACTGGCCCAAATTTCAGCACCAACACGTAAGTGTGAATTACCATCACGAAAAGCAATTTCAACTTGTCCTTGTCCGGAAGCTAATAAATCTCGCAGAGATTCCTGTTGAATCAGGGTGTTAATTCCACCGAGTTTATACCCAACACCAATTCGCACGTTCCTAGGTACAATATCCTGTTGAGAATTAGAAATGGCGATATCCGCAGGAAGTAAGTTTTCAACTGATAATCCAACGCTTAGGCCTGTTATCGATTTGGCCATCACACCAATATCCATCGAAATAGCCGAAGCTGATTGTTTCTCCTGAAAATATGGGTTTTCCTGTATTGACTCATGTTCTTGGTCAAAGTTGGTAGTAAAAGATCGCAAATTGCTTCCAAGCGCAAATTTTTGAGACAAAGATTTACTATAAGATACAGTTATCAACTGTTCTTTATAAATTCCATTTTTTTCGCCTAGAATACCTATGCTTGTACCGATTGTACCTACCGATCCTGCTGGTACAATCGCACTAACCTGATTGTGGTTGACTAATCCTCTGAAACGCTGCATACGTGTTACACTGAATTGGGACTGTTCGATAAAACCAAGTCCAGCGGCATTATAACTTGCTGCGTTTCCATCATCAGCGAGAGCCACAAAGGCACCTCCAAACCCAAGAGGTCTTGCTCCTGTACTGTAATCGTTGAAGCCTGCTAAAGCTAATTGTGTAATACATGTTAACAGCAGGTAAACTTTCCATTTAATCATTGAGTTTCCCTTTTATGAGTCCAACTCTAACCAGACGAGCCGCACGTTCAGCGGCAATGGTAATTAATTTAGACGCGTTTACTATCGCTACCTCTAGTGACATTGGTTCGTGAACAATGTCGACGACAGCATCAATACCTATGGTATACAGTTTGTCTATATCCTTTGCGACACTTCCAGCTATTGCAATCACAGGAATGTTTTGCTTTTGAGCAGTTTTTGCTACACCCGCAGGTGTCTTTCCAAAGGAGGTTTGATAGTCAAGTCGACCTTCGCCAGTAATGACAAGGTCTGATCCTTGAATTCGATTAGCGAAGTCCATAGCTTCCAGTATAATATCAATGCCTGCCTGCAATTTTGCACCGGCAAAGGCGATTAGCCCTGCCCCGAGCCCTCCTGCGGCACCTGCACCAGGAATATCCTCTACGGATCGGTCAAGATCTCTCTTTATAATACCTGCAAAATGCGCTAAATTTTGATCTAATACTTCGATCATATCCGACGTTGCTCCNTTTTGAGGCCCATATATATATGAAGCACCGTCCTTGCCAGTTAATACATTGGAAACATCACAAGCTACGACAATATTTACNTCTGAAAGGCGTGGATCNAATCCAGTAATATCAATTTTATCTANANCTGCTAATTTNCCACCACCAAATTNGATTTGATTGCCACTTGCATCCAAAAGTTTAGCTCCAAGGGCTTGAGCCATACCTGCCCCTCCATCATTTGTTGCACTTCCTCCAATACCAATAATCAGCTTATTGCAACCTNTATCCAAAGCGGCACGTATTAATTGTCCTGTACCGTAGGTAGTNGTCAGCATTGGATTTTGCTGATCTTGACTAATCAGGGTGAGCCCTGANGCTGAGGCCATTTCAATTACGGCAGTTTGGCAATCTCCCATCATGCCGAATTCGGAAGGAATCTGGTCTCCNAGTGGATTGAGNACAGAAACTTGATGCATTTTGCCGNTTGAGCCAGTNACCAAAGACNCAGCCGTCCCTTCTCCGCCATCTGCCATAGGAAACTTCTCNGTNACTGCNGAAGGGAACACAAGTAGAAAACCATCTTCTATAGCCTCAGCAACTTGTGGTGCGGTCAAACAGCCTTTAAATGAATCAGGAGCGATGACAATCTTCATAGCGAATAATTCTCGAATCATAACACGACAGGCTAAATCTTGTCAAGATTGCGAGTTTGGTGACAGCTTTTCAATCTGACAATATTTGCTTGCTAATATAGGTTCAGACCTGATTAACCTTTGATTGAAGTATAGACCTGGTTTGCTCACAGAAGCTACGAAGAGAGATCTACACCATAGTCAACATCAGAAATATGGGGTCCTAACTGTTGAGATTTTTGGGAAGGAGTGCTTAGTATACCTAAATGCTAAGCGATTGAGCCACTTAGGTTGGTATTTGGTTATTATCGTCGTTGAAATTATGTCATTTGAGTTAACAGATGGGGTTTNTAATTCCAGAAGGTGCCTTATGCTATAGAGNTCATAGCTGTATAGTTCACATTTGTATTATCGCTAACCTGTGTGCGGAACTGCTAAGAATTCCATTCCTAGCAGAGGGATCGGCTAGATGTAATATCAAGCAGGTTAAGTATCGTAAAGGCTGGGCACAGGGAGGATTGACGATGCATTTGGTCATGGTAGCTAGAGGTTTATTAAAATCATTGGGCTAATTTTTGCGTCGGTATCATACAGCCCTTTTCTGCTTCTTTAATCTCAGTTTCTAGTTTCGACTGTTGCGTGAGTAGTGAGTGGTTTGACATCAGTCGATAGCTATTGTATTCTATTTATCATTTGTTCTTAATTTGAATTTTTCCATGAATCAGAATATCTGAATTTAGTCTTAGTCGCCACTAGTGTTTATTTTTTGCCAATGCTATATTAGTGAGCTAAAGCCAGACTGGTCAGCAGGCCAAACTAAATTAAAGCTGATCACTGTCCTAGACACTAGAATCTATTTCCNATCGAATTGATCACCAAAGGGATAAATGATATGTCATCTGAAGCTGAGTTGAGACTCAAAACTATCCCGAATCAAAAAAACAAAATTATACCGACTCAGGAGCAGTTGGATGAGATTTCACGGGATCTTCGTTTTTATCCAAGTCAATGTCAGAATCCGATTACCCTTACACAACCTCAAGTNAAAGTCTTCAATGAACTTGGCTATATAAAAGGTATTCCAGTTTTTGATCGAGATGAGATTTTTGAATATAGAAAGCATTTTGATGTATTGCTGGAGGAAGTCATCTCTGCAGGAGGAGGTAGTTATTCGATTCTGTCTGCCCACTTAAAATATGGAAAGATCTATGATCTTCTTAAAAACCCCAGAATTGTATGTTATATTAGAGACCTAGTAGGTGAAGATATTATTGGGTGGGGGGCGCACTATTTCTGTAAGTTGCCCGGTGATAATAAAATAGTTGCTTGGCATCAAGATGCCAGTTATTGGCCACTGACACCATCCAAAACAGTGACAGTGTGGCTAGCCATAGACGATTCTGATATTGAAAATGGTTGTATGCGTTTTATGGCGGGCTCTCATCAGTTTGGGCACTTGATGTATAAAAAAAGTACTCCTTCCGAAAATAACATCTTAAACCAAACTGTTGAGAATGCAGAACAATATGGTAATCCAGTTGATGTGGAACTTCAGGCTGGTAGCATCTCGATCCACTCAGATCTACTGTTACACAGTTCAAATACCAATAATTCCAATCGCAGGCGATGTGGTTTAACTTTGCGTTACTGCACTCCTGATGTTCGAGGTCATTTGCATTGGAATGAAGAAGGGGTTGTGGTTAGCGGTAAAGACAGATCAGGGCATTGGGCAAATCCAGTTCGAACTCAAAATGACTGAATCGTACCCGCCGTTTGACTCTCAATTGGATAAGTTTCTATAGACCTTTCAACAGACTATAGAGAAGTATTATAGGATATGCATCTCGACTTGGAAATCTTATCTGATTAGCATTTCCAGAGTTTCCTAAAGCGTTTGACTTTAATTTTCAGCCTGCGATATAATCATATTATCAGTTCAAGCTACTATCTACGCAATGTACCAAAAGCTCTGTGAAAAAAACTGCCCTTTACGAACAACATAAGCTGCTCAACGCGAACTTTGGCCAGATGTATGACGGTTGGTCCTTAGTTTCCCACTATAATGATTCGGTACAGGAGCATCTTGCTGTTCGAAATGGTATTGGCATCATTGACACGTCACATCGAGGGAGATTACGGTTAACGGGTACGGAACGAGCAGAATATCTTCATCGCATTGTGTCAAATGAAGTGACTAAACTTTCACCAGGAGGTGGAAATTACGCGATGATTCTTACCAACCGAGGGAAAATAATCGCTGATATGAATGTAGTCGTTGCTGAGGATTACATTGATTTGATTACCAATGCAATAGCCAAGGAGGACCTGCATCGAAGTCTAGACAAATACCTGATTGCTGACGATGTCGAAATCAATGACATTACTGCAGAAACAGGGATTATTCTAGTTTCTGGTGTGAATTCAGGGTTGTTTATTGAAAGTCTTCTTGGAATTGATGTTGATAATTTAGAAGAATACCAAAGTGTAAATGGGAAAATTGCAGATCTATCAGTGAAATGTGTGAGCAGTTTAGAAACTGGAGAAGCTGGGTTTCAACTGCATGTTAATTCAGCATCAGAGTTGTCGGATCTATGGCAGATTTTGATCGCTGAGGGCAAAAGTTTTGGGGTTGCTCCGGTTGGCCTAAAGGCTTTAAATTCACTTCGGCTAGAGGCAGGAATTCCCCGATTTGGAAATGAGCTTGATGATTCTATTATTCCGCTTGAAGCAGAGTTGGAAAAAGCAGTTAATTTTGAAAAAGGTTGTTACATTGGTCAAGAAATTGTTGCTAGAATGAAATATCGTGGTCATCCAAACCGCCTGTTACGCGGGCTCGAAATTNATTCCGAGGATTTACCAAGTGAAAAAGCTGCAATCCGTAGCCCAGAGAAGCAGATTGGTTATGTAACCAGCGCAGTTAGATCACCAACATTAAATAAAATTATCGCTCTTGGTTATGTTCGGACAGCTTTTGCCGCACATGGTAGCGAAGTGGAAATTGAAATCGAAAATGAATGGATGGATGCAAAAGTTTCATTGTTACCTTTTATTAAAAAAGCATGATCTCATTTACGCAATATTTATTTATAATTTTTAATGTTTTTAGGAGTAGATACCAAGATGGATGCTAAATTGAAAAAAATACTGGTTACACCACTAAAATTTGACAAAGAAGGTGAGGTTCAGAAGGAAGAGTTCTCCACGATCACACTTGAAGTTCCTCTGGATAGTCGTTCGCAAAGAGAAGAGATGCTTAAGTTATTCGAACTCCTGACAGCGGAATGGGTTAAACTCGAAATTACCGATGGAAAAGTAAAACCTCTTTTTGATGAATCACAACCTAGTGCATTAGTATAATGAAAAATTATTTGTTTGCTCCTGGACCAACGCCAATCCCTACTGAAACCCTACTCGCAATGGCATCGCCTATTGATTATCATCGAGCTAGTGAATCTGTGGAATTGCTTGGCAATGTAACGGCGAAGTTGAAATATGTTTTTCAAACCAAAAATGATGTAATGATACTTACTTCGTCCGGTACAGGTGCTATGGAGGCAACTATCACTAATCTTCTCTCGTTAGACGATCGAGTAACTGTTATTCGCAGTGGGAAATTCGGCGAACGTTGGGGGGAGATTTGTGCTGCATATGGAATTCGATTTGATCCTATAAACATTGAATGGGGAAGGTCGGTTGANCCNCAACAGGTTGAAGATCAACTCAATCGATATCCAGAGACCAAGGCTGTGTTGGCTACACTGTGTGAAACGTCGACNGGAGCCTTACATGATATTAAAACGTTGGGCGAAATTCTTCAGNNNCGTGANACGCTNTTGGTGGTTGANGCNGTNAGTGCNNTATGTGCNGACGACCTACAAATGGACNATTGGGGTGTTGATGCTGTNNTCTCATGTTCACATAAAGGGTTGATGACACCACCTGGAATTGGCCTAGTATCATTAAGTGNCCAAGCATGGAAATCAACTGAGAGTTCTGATTTGCCGAAATTCTATTTCGATCTGCGTCAAGCNCAAGATGCTGGAAACAGAGGATCAACACCATATACTCCAGCNATTACGTTTATCANAGCCTTGGATCGNNCACTGGATCATATTCATCAGGAGAAGATCNAGAATGTGCTGANGCGTCATGCTTACTTGGCACATGCAACCAGAGGTGCGGTAAAGGCCATGGGCTTGAAACTTTTCGCTCAAGAACCAGCTAATACCTTGACTTCAATTTGCCTGCCTAATAGGGTTGATGGTCAGGAGCTATTGGAAATGATGCGCAACCGATATGGGGTAACGTATGCTGGGGGACAAGCAAAGTTAAAGGGTAAAATCATTCGTATTGCTCATCTTGGTTGGGTATGCGAACATGATATGATTGTCGCTATTTCCACCTTGGAACGAGGCCTTGCTGAAGTTGGATATAGTCTTACACTTGGATCTGGATTAGCTGCTGCGCAGGAGGCGTTTAGGGATAGCCAATCGTGAATACAGAAAGCGTCAATATACCCAGTGAACGTGTTGACCAATTCAAAAATTATCTTGATACCCAAGGGTTAAGGTTAACTCAGGAAAGATTTGCTATCTTGAGCCAGGTGTTTAAGACGGATACCCATTTTCGTCCAGACGACTTATTGGTTTGGATGCGACAGGCAGGTTATAAAACGTCCAAAGCGACCATCTATCGCACTACCTGTAACTATATCCTGACAGAAATGCAGAAAAATGGCAGGGATTTTTCCGAAGCTCTTGAGATGGCACAAGATAAGGGATACGCGGAAGAGGATCCAACCCTTGATATTGAGGGCATTGATGCTGCACAGAAACTCACTATCTTGACCGCTTTAGCTCATCATATTAGTGTTCCGTTAAATCAAGTTCATACTGAAGGAATTACAAAGATTACGCAAAACGATATTCAGTACGCTCAGGAACTTGGTTATGCTATTAAGCTACTGGCAATTACGAAATTAAGGGAGACACAAATTGATGTTCGCGTTCACCCAACGCTTATACCGAACAACAGTATGCTTGCTAATGTATCGGATGCTTTTAATGCTGTATGTGTGATAGGGGATGCTGTTGGCCCAACCCTGTTTTATGGACAAGGTGCGGGTGAAATGCCAACTGCGAGTGCGGTTGTTGCTGATATTATCGATGCGGCAAGATCAATTACTGGGAATTCGCATTTGTCGATTCCTCCCGCTTGGGTTTCAAAACCACGTTCGGATTTTTCTATTGGTTCAATAGATGACATTGAAACACGCTATTATTTAAGGCTGGTTGTGCGGGATTGTCCTGGCGTATTGGCTCAAATTGGAACCATTCTCGGGAATCGGGATATCAGCATCGCTTCAGTTATTCAAAAGGAACCGCATTGCAAAGACTCAGTTCCGCTTGTTATCCTAACTCACAAAGCATGCGAGGCCAATATGTATCTAGCTCGCATTGAAATTGATAACCTTGAGGTTGTTCAAGAGGAATTGACTCTGATCAGAATTGAGGAATTTGATTTCTAGATTCACTCAGAGCAAAATACTAACTCCTATACAATAAATTGCACGTTGGTACTATGGGTATTATTGTACAAAAATATGGTGGCACGTCTGTTGCAGATTCGCAAAAGATCAAGAATGTCGCCAAACGTATAACACAGTCTCATAAAGATGGAAACTTGGTTGTTGTGGTTGTTTCTGCCATGGGAGGTTCAACAGATCAACTAATCAAGCTTGCTCTTGAAATATCAGATAATCCACCAGAACGTGAATTGGATATGTTGTTATCAACAGGTGAACAAGTATCCATCGCTTTGCTAGCGATGGCCGTTTCGGAACTTGGGTTTCAGGCTATTTCGCTTACTGGTAATCAGGTTGGTATTATTACAGATGGATTTTATAGCAATGCTAGAATAAAGAGTATTAATAACGATCGTATCCTTTCTGAACTTGATCAAGGCAAAATCGTAATTCTAGCAGGGTTTCAGGGGATTACGATTGATGATGAAATCACGACACTGGGAAGAGGTGCATCAGATACAACAGCGGTTGCAGTTGCAGCTAGCTTGAATGCTGATCGATGCGAAATTTATACGGATGTTGACGGCGTTTATACCTCCGATCCACGTGTGGTTGAAAGTGCTAGAAAACTTGATCAAATTACTTATGACGAAATGTTGGAAATGGCAGGTCTTGGCGCTAAGGTACTACACTCTCGGTGTGTTGAGTTGGCAAAAAAATTTCAAGTACCTCTCTCTGTTAGATCAAGTTTTCATAAGGGAGAAGGAACGATCGTCATCAAGGAGAATAAAATTATGGAAGAGGTAGTTGTTAGCGGAGTCACTTCAGATAAGGATCAAGCGAAAGTTTCCTTGATTGGCTTGCCTGATACTCCCGGAGTAGCTGCTGAAATTTTTCAGTCACTTGCTGACGCGAGTATCAATATTGATATGATTATTCAGAATGCAAGTCAGGATGGAACTGCTGATCTTTCGTTTACTACTGCTGAGAAGGACCTGAATAAAACTATTGAGATTGTGTCAGGGATCAAGGAAAAAACAGGTTTTAATAGTGTGAATAAGGACTGTAATATTGCAAAAGTATCAGTTATCGGTATTGGTATGAAGAGTCATGTGGGTATTGCCTCAAAGACTTTTCGTGCCTTGGCTGATGCAGGAATTAATATACAAATGATTAGCACATCGGAGATAAAAATATCTTGCGTAATTAAAGAAGATCAGACAGAGCGCGCAGTGCAAGTTATCCATGATGTTTTTGAATTAGGACATATTGGTAACAATGCTTAAGTTTTCAATTAATCAAATTCAAAATGGAGACTCCAAGCCTTACCAGTTTGGAGTAAATGCTACGGAAGTTGGATTTGTTCCTGAGGATTTTTTGGATTATATGTTAGTGTTTACTTCACCCGTTGAAGTAGAGGTTGAGATCTCGCGAATGCAGAAAAGTGTTAGCGTTATTGGAAACATTAGCGTGGACATTGAAGTTGAATGTAGGCGTTGTGGTGAGCCCTTTCGGATGGGAATTGCAGCTGACTTTGATGTAAAGTTTTTTCCTGAAAAGGAAATTGGAAAAATCGACCCCTTTTTGGAGACCTATGGCGAACGTTATTATGTTGGTAATGAAATAGATTTAGCAGAAGATATACATCAAGCTATTCTGCTGGAAATTCCTAATTGGCCCGTTTCTGATGAACCTTGTGATTTGCAAGGTTTGAGCGCAAAAACACTCCTAGTGGGGAACACAGAAGAAATAGAATCTCCGTTTGCAAAGCTTGCAACACTGAATCTAAGGGATTAACCTAAATTGGAGAAAGGATAAACTAAAATGGCACACCCTAAGCGAAGAAAATCATATTCAAAGAAAATGATGGGCAGAAGCCACTATGCCTTAAAACAAAAGTCCATCGCTGAATGCACGAATTGTGGCGAAATTGCCCGCCCCCATCATGCCTGCCAGTCTTGCGGTTATTACAATGGACGACAAATTATAAAACAAAAGGTAGATGGAGACGCTGAATAACTGAAGGAAGTGAACATGAGATCATCAGCGCTTATTGGAACTGGATCATATCTACCAGATAAGATCCTAACTAACTTCGATCTTGAAAAAATGGTAGATACTAGTAACGAGTGGATACTGAAAATGACCGGCATTTCTGAAAGACGTATTGCTGATGAGAAAATGGCAACATCCGATTTGGGCATCCGTGCAGCACGTCGAGCAATAAAAAGCGCCGATATTGATCCACTTGAAATCGATATGATTATCG
>PACG01000257.1 GCA_002699335.1 Candidatus Poribacteria bacterium | reverse complement strand
TTGGATTTAATTTGGGGGTATGCTGGCATCTTGGGATTATGCCAAGCCTTGTTCTTCTGTCTTGGCGGATATGCCATGGGAATGTATCTAGCACATCATGGAGGGCCTGAAGGCATTATTGATAAGACAGGTTGGAAGCTTCCAGCTTGTTTGTACGTAGTGTATCCTTACAAGGTAGGTGAAGCTCCACAGGATGCTCTAGTCCCTTGGTTCTGGAAACCGTTTTGGTCATTGCCAATCACCGTTGTTCTGGGGCTTTTGATTCCGGGGACTGTCGCTTTCATCATTGGCTACTTTGGATTTCGCAGCCGTGTTCGTGGCGTTTATTTCGCTATTTTAACTCAAGCCATTACGGTCGCTGCCCAGAACTTCTTTAGTATGAACAACATGAAATTCTGTGGCACCAATGGGCTGACACGGTTCGAGAAGATTGCCGGTTTTGAATTGGCTAACAGTAAAGTTCAGTTTAGTTTGTACCTCTTAACTGTTGTGATGTTGTTTCTGGTATATGTCTTATATCGATATATCATCAATTCCCGCTTAGGTAGGATCCTAATTGCTGTTCGAGATGATGAGAACACACTGCGTTTTTCCGGTTATAAACCTTACATCTATAAACTATTCGCATTTGTTTTAGCTGCAGCAACCGCGGGCTTGGCAGGTATGCTGTATGTTCCGCAAATGAAGATCATAACGCCTCATAATTTAGGAGCGGAAAGATCCATTTTAATCGTAATCTATGTCGCTGTTGGCGGTCGTAGCACACTTTCCGGTGCTATAATAGGTGCACTAGGTGTGAGCTTAATGTATGATAATCTGACTTCTACTATTCCATGGGCTTGGCCTTACGTACTCGGTTCGTTATTCATTGCAGTTGTCTTGGGATATCCGGACGGCTTAGTCAAACTACCTCAAAAATTGTTCAACAAGTTCAAAAGCCCAACTGCCGAAGACAAATTGGAGGACTCACCTACGTCTTAAGATAGTAGGCTTCAAGAGGACGAAAAAAACATGGTACAAGCGCCACAAACCCGGCTTGACGAATATTTACTGGATAGCCCATCCAACAGCAGATTTTCGGAGGAAAAATTTATCCTTTTCCTAGAAAGGATAACGGCTGTCTTCGATGGATTCAAAGCACTAGATGTTGAAGCTTTAGGCATAGAACATAATGAACTGCGTGTAGTGATCGGTCCGAATGGTGCAGGAAAAACAACCATGTGTGATATTGTTAGTGGAAAAACGAAACCTGCCAATGGAACGGTTCATTTTGAAGGGCAAAACATTACGGGCATATCCGAGACTGAGATTGCCCTGATGGGTGTCGGACGGAAATTTCAAACACCAACAGTATTCGACAGTTTAACCACATATCAAAATATGGAGCTCGCGCTACCCGGGCATCAAAAGTTATTTCCTAATCTCTATAGCCAAGTTTCTGCTGAGGAAGATGATCAAATACTTAAAATTCTTGAACGGGTTGGACTCAAAGATGAATTAGATACTGAAGCTCGGTATCTCAGTCATGGTCAGCGGCAATGGTTAGCGATTAGCACCTTAATCCTATCTAGCCCAAAATTGTTACTGGTTGATGAACCTGCTGCGGGTTTAACCGATTCAGAAACGGAACTGACAGCAGAGTTACTTTTGGAACTAAAGGGCGATCACACATTGATTATTATTGAACACGACATGGATTTTGTTCGTCGTCTCGATTCTTTCGTCACCATGTTACATGAGGGAAAAATCATGGCTGAAGGTACACTGGAAGAACTTCAACAAAACGAAGAAGTGATTGAAGCATACTTGGGACGATAATGTTAACAGTCAACAATCTCTCGTTTTCCTACGGTGAAGTCCAAGCTCTCCACAACATCAATATTGATGTACCTCAAGAACAGATAGTCAGTATTATGGGGAGGAATGGAGTTGGAAAAACTACCCTGATGAAGAATATCGTGGGTTTGCTCAAACCGTCGGCAGGAACAATCATGCTCGAAAATCAAGGGATTGAGAAATTTCCAGCACATAAGCGAATTCGGGCAGGTATCGGTTATGTCCCTCAAGGAAGAATGATTTTCCCTAAACTGACAGTCACCGAGAACCTGAGAATTGGCCTAGTCGCTCGACAGGATGGTAAGGTTATTCCCGATGAGGTCCTTGATCTGTTTCCAATTCTACAGGAGATGCACAATCGAATGGGTGGAGACCTTTCAGGAGGTCAGCAACAACAGCTAGCTATTGCCCGTGCTTTGGTTACTGATCCGAAAATCCTAATTTTAGACGAACCGACAGAAGGAATTCAACCTAACATTATCCAGCAAATTGGGCAGATATTAACAAAATTGGTTGAGCAACGACAAATGACGATCTTAATCGTCGAACAATATCTGGATTTTGTCAGAGAATTCTGTCAGCATTTTTACGTAATGAATCGTGGTGAGATTGTGGCTAACGCTGAAACGGGAGGGTTGACACAGGAAATTGTTAAAGAGTATCTTAGTATTTGATTAGTTTAGGTTCAGAATTATTGATTCATTTGCTATTTGCAATATGTCCAACTTAAAATCCTCAGCCGGACGGCACGGCGAACTCAGACTCTCACTCTCAAACCGAAATAATCAAACGATTGTGACGGATAGTTATTGTCGTGTCCCACTTCAAGTAATGAAACCAATTCGTGACCGACGAAGCGGTGCAGTCTGTTTCTACTTGCTTAGCCCAACTGGAGGTGTTGTACAAGGAGACGACTATCAGATTCGGGTTGATTTATCGAATAACGCTTATGCTGTNCTAACAACACAAGCTGCTACTAAAGTCTATGCCATGCCGAAAGGTTCGGCTAAACAGCAAGTTGATTTTTATGTCGGCAAAAATTCAGTGCTCGAATATCTACCAGATCCAACAATTCTTTTTCAAGCAGCCGATTTTGAACAGCAAGTTAATCTTCATGTTAATCAAGAAGGAGGAAAAATCGTTTTCCAAGAAATTATCATGCCGGGTAGATTAGCACGTGGAGAGATAATGGCTTTCAAACGCTATCGCTCACAANTACGAGGATATGACGAGGACGGTATTATGTTGTATGATTCCTTTTGTCTTGANCCAAAACAGAATCCTCCAAATAACCTGNTAAGTACCATCGGTGTGTTGGATAGCTATCCCTGTTGGGGGGCATGGTACTTACTTGGTGATTGNAGTTTGATTNCCCCTAAATGGCAACNTATTTGCGATGTTGGCAATCCACTGTTGAATCAAGANGGGAAATCAACAGGNGGNATAACCCAATTGCATCGAAATGGTATGGCGATCAGGATGCTTGCATGCAACGCACAAACGATTCAGTTCACTTTTCGAGACATTTGGGATTGGATTAAAACAGAAATTCTAGCACTCAAAAAGATTGATTTACGAAAGTATTGAGAATGAAGATCTCATCAATATAAAGGGAGAATATTATGAACTTAACACCACGTGAGCAAGAAAAGCTATTGATTTATGTAGCAGCTCAACTAGCCAAAGATCGTAAAGCACGTGGACTCAAGCTAAATTATCCGGAAGCTATCGCCTTGATCACCGCAGAAGTTTTAGAGGGAATTCGTGAAGGCAACTCAGTAGCTGAACTAATGAGTTATGGAGCCACAATCTTGACNGNAGAAGATGTCATGGAAGGTGTACCNAATATGATTNACGAGGTTCAAGTAGAAGGNACATTTCCAGACGGAACAAAATTAGTTACTGTCCACAATCCAATTCGCTAACCACAGAAAGGAAAAACTATGATTCCAGGTGAATACATTCTTGCTAAAAATCCAATTGATGCCAATATCGATCGCGAAACAATTGAATTAAACATCATTAATGAAGGAGATAGACCTGTTCAAGTTGGATCACATTTCCATTTTTTCGAGGTTAATCGTGCCCTGAGATTTGAGCGTGATAAGGCTTTTGGTATGCGNCTCAATATCCCTTCAGGCGTANCGGTTCGATTTGAACCAGGTGATGAAAAGANGGTAANCTTAACCACATTAGTTGGCACACGCACCGTCTTCGGGCTAAACAATTTGACTAATGGAGCACTTGATGAACCAGAGGTAAAATCCGCTGCCATTAAAAAGCAAGGAGAAAAAATGTAAGATGAGAATCACAAGGGAAACTTACGCGGATATTTATGGTCCAACAGTGGGCGACAAAGTTCGGTTAGCTGATACAGAGCTTTTTATTGAGGTCGAAAAAGACNACACCGTTTACGGTGATGAATCAAAATTTGGGGGTGGTAAGACATTACGGGATGGGATGGGACAGTCGCCAAATGCCACCCGGTCTGACGGTGCATTAGATTTGGTGATTACCAACGCCCTAATTTTGGATCATTGGGGAATTGTCAAAGCCGATATCGGTATCCGTGACGGCAGGATTATTGGCATAGGAAAATCGGGAAATCCGAATCTGATGGACGGTGTCAATGCAGAAATGATTGTGGGTGCAGGAACAGAGGTCATTGCTGGAGAGGGNATGATTGTTACCGCTGGTGGGATTGATGCACACATTCATTTTATCTGTCCTCAACAAATAAATGAAGCTCTAGCATCTGGAATCACAACAATGATAGGNGGTGGGACTGGACCCGCTACCGGCACCAATGCAACTACCTGTACACCCGGTGTTTGGAATATTNGTCGGATGCTGGAAACCGTCGAAGGGTTTCCAATCAACTTTGGATTTCTAGGGAAAGGAAACAGTTCATTTCCAGANCCACTACGTGANCAGGTTGAAGCAGGAGCTATTGGGTTAAAATTGCACGAAGACTGGGGAACAACTCCNGCAGCCATCGATAATTGCCTTTCAGTAGCAGAAGAATATGATGTTCAAGTCGCCATACACACCGATACACTTAACGAATCAGGTTTTGTGGAAGATTCAATTGCCGCATTTAAAGGACGGACTATTCATACCTATCACACAGAAGGTGCNGGAGGAGGACACGCTCCCGACATCATTAAAGTGTGTGGTGAGAACAATGTTTTACCTTCGTCAACAAACCCTACACGTCCTTTTACNGTCAATACGATTGATGAACATCTAGACATGTTGATGGTCTGCCACCACCTTGATGCCTCGATTCCTGANGACCTTGCTTTTGCTGAATCCCGAATCCGTCCGGAAACAATCGCAGCAGAAGATATTCTGCATGACTTNGGAGCATTCAGCNTCATGGCATCTGATTCTCAAGCTATGGGGCGTGTAGGCGAAGTCGTTATCCGCACATGGCAGACAGCACACAAAATGAGGGTTCAACGTGGGCAGTTACTCGAAGAAACAGGGAAGAATGATAACTTCCGAGCCAAACGGTACATAGCCAAATATACGATTAATCCGGCAATCGCCCATGGTATATCTGNTCAAGTTGGTTCAATAGAAGTTGGAAAGATGGCAGATTTGGTTATCTGGCATCCTGCTTTTTTCGGCNTAAAACCNCAATTNATTGTTAAAGGTGGTTTCATTGTACAAGCTGCCATGGGGGATGCNAATGCTTCAATTCCAACACCACAACCAATTTTGCAACGACCAATGTTTGGAGCTTTTGGTCGTGTTCCCAACACCACTTCTTGTACATTTGTTTCACAAGCAAGTCTTGATNGCGAAATTGGTGATCAGTTAAAATTGCAAAAANCCCTGATACCAGTCAGAAGTTGTCGGTCTCTTTCAAAGGCAGATATGGTACACAACAACTATTTGCCTGCAATTGAAGTGCATCCCGAAACTTACGAGGTTCTGGCAGACGGTAACCTGCTGACATGCGAACCTGCCGAATTGCTTCCTATGGCACAACGCTACTTCTTATTTTAAAAGATCAAGATGATTATCGTAGACAAAATCCTTGGTCACGCGGGAGANAGGACAGATATCGAACNGGATACTATCCAACTCGATTGGGAAGGACGCCAAAAAGCGCGGCAACGCTTGCTGACTCAGGCGGGGCGAGAAATTGCGCTAGCNTTACCAACTGGAACTATCCTGACACCAGGAGATCTACTTTACCNAAAAGCCTCAATAGAAATTGTCGTGGTAGGTATACCNGAAAAGGTTTTNGTTCTGCGGGCGGAACCTCAAATNCAGTTCGGTCTNTTATGTTATCAAATTGGTAACCTNCATCGTCCAATCGGGTTTGACGGTACTGATGTATTAACACCCTATGAACCTGTTCTTGAGAACCAGTTTAATCGTTTTGGCTTGACTTATACGGTTGAGGATCGAATATTNACGCATTCTGCCAGTCAACTTCACTCACATGTCCATTGATCAATCTATACTTCTGCTATTTCAACTGACTGATAGTTTCTTCCCCACGGGATCTTTCGCACATTCTTTCGGTCTTGAAACCTACATCCAGAAAGNGNTTATTACTGATCAAGAGCGTTTCGAATCGTTCCTTCGCGCTATTCTCCACTTTGGTATCCGAAACTGCGATGCGATTGCTGTGNCTCTTGCNCATCGGTCNGATACTATGGATCAGATAATTCAGCTTGATCAATATCTTTCTGCCATCAAGCAACCTGCCGAAATGAGGAAAGGAAGTGTACAAATTGGCAAGCAATTTCTTCGAAACGCCAANAAGATCGTCGAGAGTAAACTGGCAATGGATTACCATAGTGCAATTCGATCAGGNAAATGTTCTGGACATCATTCAGTTGCGTATGGGGTGATAACCGCTGGAATTGAGTTANCTTTGGTTTTNCTCAGCTATTTACACAGCTATGTGGTGAGCCAGGTTTCGGCTGCTGTTCGCTTGATCCCACTGGGAGCAACTGATGGCCAACAAACGATTCGATCCCTTCAACCTGATCTGTTGGAAATCTCCGAATTGGTCAAAGACGCCAAGATGGAAGATCTTGGTGGTTTTACCCCAGCACTTGATATTCGAAGTATGCANCATGAACAATTGTTTCACCGACTATTTATTTCATAGACANATAATGTTACTGGAGTTTAAATGGAAAATCNGCTAAAAATTGGTGTAGGNGGTCCGGTTGGATCGGGAAAAACAGCTCTGATTGAGTGCTTATGCAAAACAATGTACCAAGATTACCAATTGGCNGCTGTTACCAACGACATCTACACGCGGGAGGATGCGGAAATTCTTCTTCGTGCTGGGGCTCTGCCCGCCGACCGGATTCTTGGTGTTGAGACTGGTGGTTGCCCACACACGGCTATTCGAGAAGATATTTCAGCCAACTTGGAAGCGATAGATTTAATGGTTAACCGGTTCGCTGATCTTGATATTCTCTTTTTGGAAAGTGGTGGTGACAANCTGGCTGCTTTNTTCAGTCCGGAATTAGTTGATGCAACCATATATATTATTGACGTNGCTGGTGGTGACAAGATTCCCAGTAAAGGNGGACCAGGAATTACGCGATCAGACCTTTTAATAATCAACAAAGTCGATCTGGCNGAATATGTTGGGGCGGATCTAAACCGAATGGAGCGGGACGCCAAACGGATGCGTGCAAATGCAATAAGGGAAAAACCGTTTNTTTTTACTAATCTTCGACTTAGTTTGGGAACTGAACNGGTTATCCGTTGGATCCAGAAAGANCTACTTTTCGAATCCGAATAGGTTTATTCAACAACGAGATCTAAAAAGGCGTATCGGCANTTGTATTCGGACACCACCGGGANGATAGCANTGCATGAAATAANGCCTCTTCAGCCTTTTNATNGTTGATCCTNNTTAAGGCTGTAGCTGCGTAAAAGCGGACGTAACGGCCATCGTCGTTCATCAGTTTCTCCACTAGTANCGGTATCATTTCATCCTCTGTTTGTACCAGTTTACTTANCGTAATCAGCANGTTCCGGCGAACNAGNTCNTTGTCATCGTCTAGCAGCAACTTCAGTTGANCCAGAACCTTTTGGGTCGCCAAACCAATATTACCCAATGCTTCAGTAGCATTTCGACGCACCCACCATTCCGAATCCTGTAACCTGTTTGCAAGCTCAGAAACAGCATCTTCTCGATGCATGATTGGAACGATATTTCCGATGATATCAGCGGCAGCAGCTCGTACCCACCAGTCAGGGGCATTTAGTGTTTGGATAAGTTTTGGGACAGCGAGTTCTCCCAAAGCTGTCAGCGCATGACTCGAGTACAGATCTGAGGGGTTTCCTCCTTGGGGGTTGGTCGCGTTGGATTTGGTCATGTCCTGATACAATAACAGTGACTCTGACTTCAAGGCTTCTATCAGAACTGCCACTACAGATTCTCCCATACTACCAAGGGTATAAGCAGAGTTAATGCGAATTGTCTCGTTTGGATCAGACAAATCCTGTACCAGTTTTGAAACCTTCTTTTGATCAGCGGAGCCATTATTGTGGACTGCTGTTTTTTTCCCACAGAGCCAATTCCATACATTTTCGGATAATGCATTGTGATTGTCATCTTCAACTGGTTTCCACTTGAGGTCCTTTATGTGCCATGTTGGTTTTGTTGGTTCTTCCATACGAGTGAACTGGAACTTAAGCATATACCGTTTCTTATCGGTGATGTTGGTTGATCCCCGATGCCAGACGTCAAAATTGACAATTGAGACAGTTCCCGCTTTACCGCAAAGTTTAGTCTCGTCCTCTGTAGTTTCGCCAGGATTAGTGCTGGAGATTGTGTTGTAATATTGTCGACCTGGCAGAGTTGCTGTTGCTCCCATATCAGCAGTTACATCCTGGGGATAGTAAAAGGCCATTACCCAACGGAACCGATGGTGGCGCACGTTCTGATCGAAGATGTAGTCATCTTTGTGCCACCCTTGATCCCCACTGCCTGGATCTCTCAAATGACAATAACGGTGTGGGTGGATAACATAGTTTTCACCCAACAAACTGGTCAACGTGCCTACCACTTTGGGGTGGTCGAATACTTTTTGAATGTTGGGGATTCGGGGTAAAATATTGTTTCCCGGGTTACCTTCTGCTTCAAGTATATGTTCGATCTGATCATATATTTTCTGATGCAGATTGTCTTCAAAGTCGGTGTGGACCTGAACGTAACCTCGGGTAATAAAATGTCGCATGTCCTCGTCAGACAAAAGATAATTTTCGCTCGCCATCTTTTCCTCTATATGACATGTTAACTAATTTGATTT
>PACG01000256.1 GCA_002699335.1 Candidatus Poribacteria bacterium | reverse complement strand
TTCCGAATCCTTTTGAAATGAAAAAAACTGCGACTAAGTTTGATGTTCAGTTATCACAGCAACGCTATGGTTTGATCAATTCACTTTTTGACCAGCTTATCACTTTTCGGCTTAGAGGTTTGAAATCGGCATGGTCTGAAATTCATAAGGCTGAGAAACGGATTGAAAAGAAAGAATCTAGAAATCAGGACGTTGCCGTTCTGAGAAAATTGATTGCTGAAGCTAAGGCGTTGGTTACACGGGTACCGGTTTTAGAAGTAGAGGCAAATGATTTTGAATATAACCAGCATTTTGCCAAAGAAGCAGACAAGGTGCAAATTCAAGCTGAAACTGCGTGGGACGCCATTGCTAAGAAGAATTATAGACTGGCGAAGGAATTGGCCAAAAAAGTAAAATGATACGCTCCATTCTGAGTCAGTGCAGCAAAGTTGACTTTAGTCAATTTCTTTTCTTTTTGATTCTCGCTGGACTCCTTTCAACGTTCATCTTATCCCCTATTTTACAGGTGTTGTACGTTGCATTTACTCAGGATGGTTTCATTACTTTATTTCATTTCTTAAACTTTTTCCAGAGAGCATTGTTTCGAGAAGCATTTTTGAATAGCCTTTTTGTTGGAGTGATGGTTGTTATTTTCAGTAGTCTGATTGCTCTACCCTTGGCTTTCTTCTCAGTACGGTATGACTTCAAAGGGAAAGTTATGATCCAGACTCTGGGTATCCTGCCATTAGTCATGCCACCATTTGTAGGTGCTATTGCGATGCAATTGATACTTGGAAGAAATGGTATCGTCAACCTGCTTTTCCGAAGTTGGTTTGATTTTACTATTCCGTTCATGGATGGATTAATTGGGATTATTATTGTTCAAACACTTCACTATTTCCCTTTTATTTTATTGAATGCGTCCGCCTCGTTGGCCAGTATAGATCTTTCACTTGAAGAAGCAGGACAGAATCTTGGTGCTCATGGGTTTCGGTTGCTTCAGAAGATTACACTTCCTTTGATGATGCCAGGATATATTGCTGGAGCTTTGCTGGTTTTTATCAAAAGCATTGATGATCTTGGCACGCCGCTTTTGCTCAATTATACGAATATGCTCGCCCCCCAAGCATATATCCGTATTACGAATATTGGAGTTGAAGACAAAGCTGGGTATGTCATCTCGGTAATCCTCGTCGCATTATCGTTAGTCTCTTTGTGGAGTATGATGCGTTACCTGAGGTTATCTGAATATGCAACACTCCAGCGTGGTGCAGCTGGTGTGTCTATATCCAAATCGATTGGTAGTCTGAAACTATGGTTGGTAGTAGGATTTTGCACTGTTATTCTTCTAATGAGTTTATCTCCACACATCGGGATCATAATCCTTTCGTTCGCTAAATTTTGGAGTTTTTCTCTCTTACCTAAAAGTTATACATTGTCTCATTATGCCGAGATCTTTATTGAAACACCATATATGGTTTGGAATACGCTGATCTACTCGTTTCTGGCCGCAGGAATTGATGTGATCTTAGGAGCGTTCATTGCTTTTTTGCTGATTCGAGGTAAAATAATAGGTAAAGGGCTCTTAGATTTGATAGCTACCTTGCCACTTGCGATTCCCGGAGTTGTCCTCGCTACTGGTTACTTGCGTATGTTCCACTCGGTAGATTTTCCGATTCTCAACAAACCGCTTACTGAAACGTGGATAATTTTGGTAATTGCCTATGCTACCCGACGGTTACCCTATACACTCAGATCTTGCTACGCTTCGATGCAACAGATCCATGAGTCTCTTGAAGAAGCTGCCTTAAATTTGGGTGCTAACCGTCGGCGCACCTTTGTGAAGATTACGTTTCCGTTGATGCTCAAAGGGGTAGTTGCTGGGGGAGTTATATCTTTCATTACGTCATCTGTTGAGTTAAGTTCAACNATGATGTTGGTNCCGACGAAAGAACTAGCACCTCTTTCCTATGGAATATACCTTTATATGCAAAGCGCAACTGGACGGGGGCCTGGTGCTTGTNTGGGAGTGATAGTGATTGTGCTCGTTGCTTTTGGGACTTATATTGTTAATAAACTGTTAAGTGGTGGGTCAGAAAGTTTTTTTAAGTTGTGATAATAAATTGTCTAGTTCATAAATAATTTATTATTCGAGAAATCATCGGTTATTATAGTATGTGTGTTGATATAATTGCCCGCGGCCTTTTGTGAATATTCANAAAAGCTATNATTTAATAATGTAGGGGAAGTCAAATGAACATCTTAATGTTACGGCATTCGGCAGGTTTCGAACATAGCTACTTACCAGATGCTGAAGTTGCTATTAAATCTTTAGCCCAAAAGAATAATTGGTTGGTCAATACAACTCATCTGTGTCAAAAAATTACTGTGGAAAGTTTAGAGAAACTTGATATGCTTATTTTTGCTACTACNGGTAATTTGGATTTCGATGTTGANCAAAAACGAGCACTCCTTGACTTTGTAAAAGGGGGAAAAGGTTTTTTAGGTATTCATAATGCGACTGATACTTGCTATGACTGGCCAGAATATGGTGAGATGATAGGAGGCTATTTCTCAGGACATCCATGGACGCAGGAAGTTAATGTGATTGTCGAAGATATTAACCATCCATCTACCCGCTCTCTTGGAAATTCTTTTAAAGTTTTCGATGAAATTTACACTTTCAAGAACTGGGACCGTGATAATACACATGTGTTGATGAGGTTAGATAACGATTCTATTGATNTGTCCAAAGGTAATCGAGATGATCATGATTACGCACTTGGNTGGTGTCACGAGTATGGAAAGGGNCGGGTCATGTATACAGCACTTGGTCATCCAGATGCGTTATGGTATGAGGATTGGTTTTTGGAACATATTAACGGTTGTATTAAATGGACTGGCCGCTTGGAAAATTAATCATCCTGCTTAATTTAGTGGGGGAGTTCATTCGTTTAAAATATCATTAATTAGTGCTCTGTTTTTAATAGCGGAGACAAGGCGTTATCTAAAAATAGAAGCATTGAATACTATCCAACTTATCGTGTTTGTAGATGAGTGAAACATAAGGTATTCAGTTGAGTAAGTTATGTTGGATAATAGAAGGATATCGCCTAGGCTTCAACTAATTCGTTGGTGTTAAACTGGTGTAAGTAAGTTCCAACTAGGGATTACGGGATCATATTGGTTTGGCCTTATAATATTTCTTCGTTTCATAAGGTCATTGTTTCCGGCTAGGTAAAAGTTGGTTTGGATGTCTGATTTAGTAACTCTTCTAATGTTGATGTTAAAAACAAGTTGGGGGTTTCTAGAAGCGTAATGCTCAGCAAAGCACACCATTCATGTCAAGAATTGCTACAAGCAATGATTGCATTCAATACGGTAAACTCAAATGTCTCTGGTAAACCTGATGCAGAATTGGCACTATCCCAATTCCTTGAGTCGCAAGCAAATTTTCTTGGTTTTTCCACCCAGCGCTTGCCAGTTGGAGGTCAAAGTTTTAACTTGTTGGTGAGTTATCTGGTTTCCCAAGATGCACCTTGGTTATTGTTTGAAAGCCATCTAGATACAGTTAGTATAGAAGATATGACGATTGATCCGTTGGGTGGGCATCTAGAAAATAATCGCGTATATGGTCGTGGTGCTTGTGATACCAAAGGTAGTGGTGCGGCGATGTTGCATGCGCTAAGGTGTTATGCTGAAGAACCAACCACCCCTAATAATATTGCCATTGTTTATACAGTTGATGAAGAAGTCAACAAAACAGGGGTTCGTATGTTTGTAGAGCAGCATTTGCCTTTACTGGATTGGAAGCCTGTTGGAGCGATAGTTGGTGAGCCTACACAACTAAAATTAGTTGTTGCGCACAACGGAGTAGTTCGCTGGCGGATTCAAACGCAAGGTGTTGCAGCGCATTCTTCCTCCCCTGAGCGTGGACTATCAGCGATCAGCATGATGATGAAGGTATTAGGCGTTTTGGAGTCACACTATATTCCAGCTCTTGGGGCTTCCCATTCGCTAACTGGTGAAGCGCAATGTAGTGTTAACGTTATTCGTGGGGGAACACAGGTTAATGTTGTTCCTGCGACTTGTGAAATACAGATTGATAGACGGGTAGTGCCTGGTGAAGAAGCACAGTCTGTTATCCCAACAGTCGAAATTTTGCTCAATGAATTATGCAAAAACGATGATAAGATGAGCGTTTTGCAAACTGAACCTGACATAATTTTTCCACCTCTAGATCCCAATGGTAACGAAGCTTTTATCGTTTTCGTCCAAGGAACGTTAAAAGAGATGCGACTTTCTAGTGAACCGATGGGAGTTAGTTTTGGCACAAATGCAAGTATTTTTAACAATGTTGGAATACCAACAATTGTTATTGGGCCAGGAGACATCGCTCAAGCGCATACTAGTGGCGAGTGGCTTGATCTAGAACAACTTCGTCATGGAGAGGCGGTATACTTCAACTTGATGCGTTCTCAAATACGTTTAGAAGATTGAGAATTACTTGTTACCTGTATACTAAACTTCAAAGTAGTAGTGTAGTGTGGAGTCAACAAAGAGATTGCCGTTCTGAGTGCCAAAATCGGGATGTATGACAGTTGAGGCTTGGTCCTGCACAACACAATAGGTTTATTTATAGGCATAACATCCGAATTATGACTAGAGGAAGCCTAACAGCTTTTTTCACTCGCCAAATAGAATAACGCCTCTGGCGTTTTTTCCTGCTTCCATATCTTCAAATGCTTGATTGATTTGATCTAGTCGGTAATTTTTTGTGATTAATTCATCTAATCTTATTTTTCCTTGGTTGTACAGTTCCAGTATTTTAGGCATATCTATTCGTGGTATTGAAGACCCGTAGAAGGATCCAATAATTCTCTTTTCTTGTCTTACTAACTGTTGAGCAGGTATGTTGATTTTAGCTTCATGGTGAGAAACTCCGACCACAACAACCGTACCAGCAGGTCGGATCATCTCATAGGCTTGCTCGATAGTTTTAGGATTNCCAACTACTTCGAAAGCGTANTCGACACCTTTTCCATCTGTTAAATCTTGTATCTGATCAACTGGATTTGCTTTGGATGCATTAATGAGATCTGTGGCACCAAAATCTTTCGCCAAATCAAGTTTCTGNTGGACAAGATCTACCGCAATAATACGCTCNGCNGATGCNANCACTGCACCTTGAATAACATTGAGGCCAACACCACCGGATCCGACAATTGCTACCNAACTTCCTGGTTTNACCTTAGCTGTATTTAGAACCGCCCCAATGCCTGTTGTAACTCCACATCCAACCAATACTGCTTTTTCTAAAGAATATGCAGTATCAATTTTGATCAAGCTTTGTTCAGGTACTACAGTATATTCTGACATTGTACCGATTCGAGCCATTTGTGGTACCGGTTGTTTCAGGCTAGTATGAAGTCGACAAGTGTCGTCAAGCAAATANCCGANTCTAGCAGAAAAGCCTTCACACAAGGAGACCTTANTCATGGTACACATTCGGCATTGATTGCAATAGGTGACAAAGGAGAGTAAAATGTGATCGCCAACTTGAACATAGTTTACGTCTTCTCCGATTTGTTCGATAACGCCAGCTCCTTCGTGNCCAAGCGCAACAGGTGGATTGTAGTGGATTGCGCCATTAACNACGGACAAATCAGAATGACAAACTCCGCTNGCATTCATGCGAACAAGTACTTCCTTTGCTTTGGGTTCGTCCAATTCTAAATTGTCAACAACTACAGGCTTGTTATGCTCATAAACAACAGCAGTTTTGGTTCTCATATTTTCAATACACCTAAATCAAGATAATCTTAAGTTTGAAAGTTAACAGGTATTCCATTGTAAATTAATTGTTTCCCATTTACGATGCTCCAATCTAGAATCTCGTCACCTTTTTGGCGGATGACAACTTTTTCTGCATCCGATATTACATGACTGTCTTCAAAACGGCGACCATTGGGATTAAAAAAAACCAAATCGGTTTCATCATCCTGAATAAATTTTATACCATGTAGATCATTTTGAATAATTGGTTTTATTTCGTATTGGTACTTTTCTTTTCGAGGCAGTACTGTCAACACCACCATGAATTGTAGGTCTCTGTTGTATAACAAGCCGTGTGATCTTGGATCCCACTGGGGATACGGAGAACTTTTCGGTGATATGTTCCAGAGGTGATGCCATTCTGGTCGCAAGCTTATGGCGTGAATTTCTTTCCCTGCCTTTCCATTTTTAGGCAAACGCGTTGGCAAGGATTTTATTGCGTGTAGTAATGGTAGGATTGGATGAATGACTAATTTAGATTTCTCGCCTTGAATTTCGAGAGTTCCATCGTTGTTATCAATAATTGGGAACCCACTATGTAGAAGCCATTGGTAATGTCGTTGTGTGCGAACTTCTCGGGCACGAATGGAATCGTAAATGACAAACCGATTTGGTTTAAGATAGACGATATGGCGAAAAAAACGATCGAGATAATCGCCGTAGGCAGTTGTGGCATCCCCACAAATCATACCGATCTTATAGCTGGAAACCATATCGGTTAGGCGGCAGTATGCATCGCCACCTTCTTCCAGATCGAAACTCATTCGATATCGTGGTGGTTGCCTCTGATCGGCATTATCGACCAACAGAGTGTTGTGCCAAGCTGTTGATACCTCTGGGTCAACACTGGTAAAGTAGTGGGATGAATAGTCACCGGGACCTGGATCGACAACCAAACGCTCTCCATAAGCATCTATAAAAAAACTGTTCAGATCCAAGTGACAATGTGACCAAGCATTAGAGCCACCTTTAAGAATGAAGAAGACGGCGTCTTCCTCCCAACTTGAACGGAAACTGGCGAGATGTACACTTTTGAATAATCGATCAGTTGGCATGTAATCGGGAGGGGTTGGTTCTAGGTTGGGATTATAATAAAGTAGATCCCACCTGGAAGGAGAATTGTTGACTGTAATTTGATTTCCGAACCATTGTGCTAAACCATGATCTAGGGCGTTGGCGATGGCATAGAAAAAATGACTCATTCCTAAACCTTCACCCGTATCTCCAAAGTTCATTAAGCTTGATTTGTCAGGCCGTGACATATATAGGGGAAACTCAACTGCCCGCTGCCAGAATGGATGTGAATACCAGTCATCCCGACCGATGTTTCTGGCTGCTTCTGTCCATTCTTGAACAGATCGATAGCATCCACACCAATATCCAGTACCTTCAATACCTGCACCTTCTTCTCCTGCTAGGTCAAGCATTTTTTTCAATGGCTCTGTTGCTGCATTGATCCATTTCTCTGACAAGTCTGGATCATCTTCCATCAACACGATTCCCGACAACGCCAGACCAGATAAGAGATGACTGCACCAGTTAGAGTTGGGAGCGTTACTCCACCACGCACCTGCTAGTGTGTCACGGTAGATGATACCAGCACCTTTCTCAACGAGTTGGCTGAAGATCAATTGCTTGTCTGTTGATTCAAGAAGTGGGTAGAGGAAATTATAGGTGTAAGCTAGCTTTTTGCATGCGCTGGCGACGGTCAAATCTGCCTCTACTTCCGGGTACATCTCTTTGTGAATAACGCTTGCTGGTGGTATGTATGTTGGAAGTTCTTTTCGAAGATAGTTCAGCGCTTTTTGGCCTAATGCTTCATCATCACTAACTGCGTAGGCAAATGCAATCGATTCGATTTGCTCTATTGGGTTATTGGATAGTTCTAAGGTCTGTTGAGATTCTATGAAGGAACTCCACCAACTGGAAAAGAGTGGGAGTTTTGTTTTTTCCTGTAGTGCTTCGCGGCGTGGCCATATGTCGCAGAAGTCAAATCGTTGTTTTGCTGAATCTTTCACTCGTATCTCCGCATTCCCATTTTTAGTAGTTGAAGTTAGCAATAGAGTTCCGGTTTATTCGTAACTAGGAAGTGTTTGTGACGTGGGCTTACCAAGATTAACTAGCGTACCATTATTAACAAATCCTTCTGGTCGATCTTTTAGTTGATTAATTAAAATTGAACGGTAGTTGTCAAGTTCATTAGTGTAGTCTGGGTTATTGATTAGATTATTCATTTCATTGGGATCATGTTCCAGATCAAAAAATTGTTCCTGTCCCAATCCTGGATACCATATGTATTTTGATTTACCATCAGTAAGATATTGCATCCCACTATTAAGCGTTGGTATTTGTGCACATTCTCCATGAATGTGGTTGCGCCACTGTATGTCTTCGTCGTAGATCAACGGCAATAAGCTCTGACCATCCACACTGCTTGGGATTTCAATTTCAGCAATATCAAGTAACGTTGGCATGACATCCATCAATTCCACTGCTTTATCGATTACCTTTTCTTGTTTAATGCCCATGTTTTTGGGTAAATGAATTAGAAAGGGAATATGTGTTGAGCCCTCAAAAGCATTACGCTTCCGAATCCACTGGTGCTCCCCTAGCATTTCACCATGGTCGGAAACAAAAACGATGACTGTGTTTTGAGGCACATGTTCTAAAACTCGTCCAATCTGATTGTCAATATGATTGATACAACCGTAGTATCCAGCTTGCATCTGTTGTTGGACATTAGGTTCCAAATATACCCGCCAGGCGTTTACTGGTAACCCCCGTTGAGGTTGGTTATAAATGCGTGCCCAGTCAGCCACAGCTGGTTCAGGTAAGTCCATATTTATGTATCGTTCATAGTAGCAAGTGGGTGGTGTTAACGGTTGGTGAGGTTGATGAAAACTAAGTTTTAGGAAAAAAGGTGATGTAGGATCTCGCCGTTCCAAAAAACGTATTGCGTTGTCCGCACACCAGTTAGTGAAATGGAATCTTTCTTCTAAGTGGAATGGTCGTGCCACATATCCGTTTACGCTTATGCCGTGTGCTAATCCAGCTCTTGGTTGTATAACGCGCTCACTAATCAGAAAACGTTCGTAGTCATCCATGACTAAATTCGGAGTTGGGCTGTCTGCCCAGTCTGCTGAGTTAAAACCGTACAATTTTCGGCATGGATAAAGATGCAATTTACCAACAAGATGGGTTTGATACCCGGATTTCGAGAGTTCATCCGCCAACGTAGATCCATCAAGGACCGAATGATGGTTCATGAAAACACCGTGGGAAGTAGCTTTCTGACCAGTCATTAAGGTTCTGCGTGCTGGAACACAAACTGGGCACGCACTATATCCGCGGCTAAATCGTATGCCACTGGTAGCAATCTCATCAAGATAAGGCGTTTGTAAAACAGGATGCCCACTTATTCCCAGGCAATCACCACGCTGTTGGTCTGTTACAATCAGTAAGATATTGGGTTGGCTCATATTCGTTTTTTCAATGTCCTTTCATCACAATAATTTACGCGCCAAGTTCACCTTCTTGGAAGGATTGTTCCAGCCAGGGATCTTTTGTTTTTTTGCGAAAGGCTATTACTTTCTCCCGCATGTCGTCGATTACATCTGTTAATTGCAGATCGTTAATAAGATTTGTTGATTCAGCTGGATCATTTTGAATGTCAAAAAGTGCTTCCCGATCCTGATAGAGAAATCCTTTTCCTGGTCTTTGACCAAGCATATCAATGTTTGGATCTTGACGTATGGCAGTCCAAGAAATTGATCGAAACAGATCGCTGGGTAAAGGTGTGGTGAGTTGATGAGCTAGATTTCGAACGTATTTGTAGCGTCGACCGCGTAGAACGCGATACGGGTAATAATTTGTTACTTCATGGAAACAGTGAGAGAAGAACGTTTCTTCCCACTCTCCAGTCCCTGGAGAGTGGGATTCATCTTCCAATATAGGTAGGATTGATTTTCCGTATAAGACTGTTGATCCTTCTGGTTGGTTGGTACCACACCATTCAAGTATCGTTGGACAAAAATCGACCCAATTCATTAATGCTTTGTTTCGAATTCCTTGTTTCTGCTGAGCTGGACTGCGTATGATCAGGGGACAATGATGTCCGCTATCGAAACTAGATGCTTTTGCACCAGTGAACGGCATGGCATGGTCAGTTGTGACAAAAACTAGTGTTTCGTCAGCTCGTCCGGATTGATCGAGCGCTTCCAAAACCGCACCAACAACCTGATCCCAACGAGACACACTTTCGTAGTAATCAGCCAAATCCTCACGTACTGCGGGGATGTCGGGTAAAAAGTTGGGGACAATAATGTCAGATGGTTTATATCCAACCGGTACTATGCCTGAATGTATTTTTTCATTTCCATATCCTTGACCCGCACGGTGTGGATGTCCGCTACCGACATGCAGATAGAATGGTCGGTCTGCATATTGGTCGAGGAATTCAAGAGATTTCTCCGCCATATCAGTCGGGCTGCGTGCATTTACCTTGGGTTCGTAGTCGAACGGATAAACATTGGGTGGTTCAACATGCTTTTTCCCAATACAGGCGGTTGCGAATCCATTAGCTTTTAGGATCTTGGGAATTGATTGCATGAACTCATGTGTTCGGAAACCATGAATCCCATGACAATGACCGTATTGGCCATGTGTATGACTGTGTTGACCGGTTAGTATACAGGCCCTGCTGACTGCACAAGATGGGCTGGTACAAAAAGCGTAGTCGAAAACTATCCCTTCTTTAGCTAGAGCATCAATATTCGGTGTGTGGATCACCTCATTGCCATAACACCGCGCAATTCGGCTCCAATCATCAGCGATCAGAAAAAGTACATTTTGTTTGTCTTTCATCCAAAGATGTTCTCTCCATATTTTTAAAGTTGTGTTTTATGTTTTAAATCTACCGTAGTTATCTGTTAACTCATTCGATAACTGATGTTTGATTAGGGTGTGTGACCGTAAAGGTGGAACTTCTTTCTTCACTTTCTTTATAACCGATGCGGATAGCTTTTGTCCTTAGTGTTGTTGTCCCCTCTTGGAGGCGTAATGGTTCTGTGTATAATTGCCATTGTGCTTGCTGATTTGCTTCTGTAGTGTAAGCGATGGAAGCACCTTGAGTTGCACAATGAAGCTGGACTATGGCAGGAAACGTCAGCGTTTCA
>PACG01000255.1 GCA_002699335.1 Candidatus Poribacteria bacterium | reverse complement strand
GATGCCGCCACCAACTCGACCCCCTTGGCTTCGATATAGGCGGGGAGTATGCGCCCCAGGATAACGAAATTGAGGTTTATTCTGATGCTCGTCGTCAATGGTGCTGCCAATTCGGCCATACCTTAACTACGGCTGATCGAAAAGTCATTACAACTCCATTCGTCTATTTATTACTTTTAGTCAGTTATCTGTTACTTAGGGAATTGTCAATATATTTTTCAGTTTAGCGGTTTAAGGCAATTCACCGAATCGTATTTGCCAAAGGGATCTAATTATTTCAGGATCATCATCTTTCTGGTGTCTGTATAATCTCCAGCTTATGCTTGATAAAAGTAAGTTCCTGAAGATACAACCTCTCCATTCTCACTTCTCCCATCCCAATAAATTGCCCTGTTAGATTCAACATAATTCCCTGCTGGTACATAACCTAATTGGAAAGGTATCCAAGTTTCTGGATGGAAGGGATTGGGATAGCTAGCTAAGAGTTGGGTCTGCGTTGGTAATCTTTCGGGCAGGATAGCTTTCAGAACATTCAACGCTATTTCTTCAGCATTAGATCGATTACTATTGGATCTAGTTGGTCAATAGCTGAAGCAATATGATGTTTCTGATCTGTTGTTAGTTCAATTTTAGCAGTCATCGCAGGTGCTGAAACTAAGGATTTACCGAAGTTTCCTGCTACAATCACCAAATCGAAGATATTGACACCACCACCATTAACATCTCCCATGATGCCAGCCCCAGTTTTACCGAATGATCCTGCTGCAATTACAAGATCAAAGATGTTAACTGTTCCATCACCATTAACATCTCCTGTTAGTTTTTCTGGTTCTGGAGCTGTTGTTTCACCTGCTACTGTAATGGAGGTTTGAACAAGATCAGCAAAACCATCTGCATTCTCCGCATTGACGATGACCGCATGGTTGCCGCTCTGTTTGAAGTTGCCGTAGGGGGCGGCATATGTGCCCTCACCCACCGGCAACAATTCAAATTCGGCAAAGGTAATATCGTCCCAACTGCTCAGTTCGGCCGTCGGATCGAAGCTGGATGGGATCACTGTGGGATAGACCTGGCTGATTTCGGTACCCACTACCTCTACCTCAATTTGTTTCGAGGAAACACCCTCTCTCAAAGTGGTAGCTTCAGTGATTGCCGTCAGTTGCGGTGGGTTGGTCAGACTGATCAGATCGCTGGGCAGATACTTGCCTCGCAAGGTAGCATAGTCTTCAGCCTAAATGGGGATCTTCCCAGGTCGGCGTCAGTAACTGCTGGACTTTACACTCTTGGGCCGCCCACTGAAAACTGCCTCGCCAACTACCAGCATAATTGAGGAAGGTAAATGGCCGATTGCCCCAATATCGAACCCGCTAGGGACCTGATTGCAACTCCGACCAGGTGGGGAAGGTGTAAGTTGTCATTGCAGTTGAAATAGAGGGTCTAGAGATAAAACACAGAAAAATGAGGGCTAAAACTTGCTTTCTAATCGACGTTAACCGAAAAACCATCATAATGCAACGCGCCGGCTCTCGCTGAATCCACACGCTTTACTCTGTGGCGTCACCTAAAGTTGGATACTCAATCAAAGAATTGAAATAGGTTTGTAACCAGATTACATCTTGAGCATAAGTAAGATGTATACGCCTATTGCACCTGTTACTACGGCCAGAACAATCCAAATCGCGCTTATGGGACCATACGTGCCAAACAATTGCCCAATCAGCCAGGGAGTAAACATGCCGCCGAGTGCTCCTCCGACGAATAACAGGCTTGTAATGCGACCTGAAACGGTCAGATATTTCTCGGTAATGGAGATGCCGATAGGAAACATCGAGGCTACTCCCAGGCCAAAAATACCGGTTCCTAGCCAGATAACCGCCAACGTTTTCGGCCAGACCATTATCAACCCGGCGCCGATCAGACATAAGAATAGGTCTGCACCAAGGATATATTTGACGTTAATTCGCATAGCCATTGGGATACTCAAAAGACGCCCAATGGTTAACGCGGCCCAAAATGCAAAGGTCAAATCAGCCGCGGAGGCCTCGTCCGCCAAATTACTTCTGAAGACGTAGGTGGCGATCCAACCACCCAGACTGACTTCGGCCGAGACGAATAAAAAGAAAAGGATAATGATCAATCCTAACAGGTAAGCGTCTACAGAACCAGAGGTGGTGTCGTCTGTTTTCTTCGGGCGGTCTGGGCTGGGTAAACGTAAAAGCCAAAAGGATACAGGGAAGGTCAGTAACCCAATGGTCCAGTACCCCCAGGTAATGTCTCCCGTCAATCTCAGCATTTGGGCGAAGATGACAGGTGACAGGGCTGCACCAAGGCCAAAGAAAAAGTGAAGCCCATTCATATAGGGTTCAACTTTTTCGCCATGCAACCAGACTAATAACGTATTCCCACCAACATCGGCTGCCCCAACAACGATGCCGATCAGAAACATGGTTAGAATGAGCAACCACAAGACGGAAATCGTCGGCACAAAAGCCAGGCCAAGCGCAATGAGGATAAACGTTCCGGCCATGATGGGATGGCCTGGAATACGATCATAGATGTATCCGCCTATTAACGATCCCAAAATGAAGCCTAACGCTTTGGCTGTAAACAAGTAACTGATTTGACTCATATCGGACTGGGTATTGTCGGCCAGTCGATTTAAGGTTGGTCCCAGAGAGGCCACGACCAGCCCAAGTGCAATAAACGCAGTGTAATAGGCAACGGAAATGGAAATGGCTGGACGAAATTTGAGGCGCCGGGTACTCATGTTCATTGGAATGAGAACTGCCTGATTAGGTGATGTGACATTGAATTCGCCATAATGGAAAGGGTTCTCCTATAGAATGTGGTTGCTATTTTGTATTTTGCCTTTCTAGTCTTCTCCGGTCATCATGGATGGAATGAGAACACAAACGGACCGATCCGTCAGTTTTTGCCCAAGCGAACCCGTTTGGAAGAGAGCGTTGAGTAATTCGGCCAAAAGGGTAAAGGGGTTGCTGAACAGAAAGCCCAGGAAACCCCTCAAATATGCGACACCCACAGAGGCGTTTCTTGGCCAATTATTCGGAGTGGCAATCATCGAGTGGGTATGGCACTTAATAGTTGAATTCGCGGGCTTGAATATCGGAGATTGGTAGTTTAAACGTTTAGTGATAACATCGGCTTACTTTAGGTGAACCTACACCAAACGTTGTATAAATATGGGGCGTCAAGCTGGTCTCTTGGAATTACGACGGGTTCTGTAGTGAGCTGTAAGGACACCCTCAATGGTGAAGACAGCGGTAGTATCGTATTGGGACCAGTCCGATAAATGTAGGTTGATCCAACAAGTTATTAACCCGGTAGGCAAATAGAAAGAGCTCTTTCTATAAACCGGAGGTAAGTCAAAGAACTATCCTATCTTGACAATTTTAGTAGTCAGTAAATATAATTTGATTTAAGATATGACCTACAGCTAGCTACCCTTAAAATTTTAACAGGTTGTGATAATAATCCGACATCCTATCAGATTCTGAAAGATTCCGAGTGTTGCAAGTTTTTTTTGATACTAACCAGGGTCATGGATTGGCAGTTTAAATGCCTCTTTAGTTTTTTAGAATTCCCCTTAGGTAATTGAATATGAAGGTAATCATTGTTTCCGATAAAAATCACATGGGCCGAGTGGCCGCAGATCTTATTGAGGCGGATATGAAAACTAAGACGCCTTATGTACTAGGGCTGGCTACAGGAAGCACCCCCATTCCGCTCTACCAAGAATTGATCCGTCGCAACCGGGAAACAGGTCTTGATTTTTCCACTACCGTTTCTTTCAATTTGGATGAATATATTGGATTAGAAGTAACCCACGACCAAAGTTATCGCTATTTCATGAATCAAGAGCTTTTCAATCACATAAATATCAACAAAGATAGTACTTTTGTGCCTGATGGTCTGGCAGAGAATATTGAAGAGGTGGGAAAAGATTATGAAAAAGAAATTCGTGGTATCGGAGGTATTGACTACCAGGTGATGGGTATTGGTACTAACGGACATATCGGTTTCAATGAACCGGGGTCATCACTGGCATCCCGAACCCGAAAGGTCAGACTAACCGAAAACACGATCTCGGATAACTCCAGGTTTTTTGAACGGAAAGAGGATGTTCCAACCGATGTAATTACCATGGGAATTGGAACTATTCTCGATACCCGAAAAGCTATGCTTCTAGCCAGTGGATCAAATAAAGTAGAGGCAATCGCTAAGTCCATTGAAGGCCCCATTACCGCTACAGTTCCCGCCAGTTCCCTGCAGATGCATCCGGATGTCACCTGGATCGTGACCGAAGATGCCGCCGTAAACCTACAGCTCGAATGGAACTAAGCGCCGGTATGATCTCATCTTTAACCTACTAAGGGAGATAATTTACAAAGCTATGGAAATAAAAAAATGAAACTGGTTATCCACGAAGACTCCACCTATGAGAATTTTTACCCCCTCTCTTTGATCCGACCAGTCTTTGAACTTCGTTGTGGAGCAACTTCTCTGTCGGAAAAATTGCGTAGCAGCTTCTCCAACCTTGACGTTGCCTACTTCACGCGTGACTATCTGACTGAGACCTTTCAAACTAAAGTCGGAAACGCTCCGGTCAACGACCTTCAAGCTATAGATGACGACCTGTTCATCGTCAATGGCAGATGGCTGTGCATGAACACCCAAATTACGGCCGAGGGCCCTGAAGAGATCGGAGTCAAAGAAGATTCAATCGTCTATGTACGAGTGCAACAGGAAACTGTCCGAAAATATCTCGGCCAAAACATAAATGAGTTCCTTAGTACCGTTCTTGAGGTCCTTCCACAGAAGGCAGTCGATGAGGAATTGGTTTCATACTGCTGGAACATTGTTCATCATAATTCCGAGGCTTTAGTGGCCGACTTTCAGACTCTGGGCGAGTCTGGTGTGCACGGTGAAATGCACAACCTATCTTGTGTTTATGGAGATGAGTCTCAAGTATTCGTTGCATCCGAAGCAGTTATCCATCCAATGGTGGTGCTCGACTCTACCGGCGGACCAATTACTATCGAAGATGGGGTAACCATTTTTCCACACTCGCGCATTGAAGGGCCGTGCTACGTGGGTCGGGATACGCAGATCGTCGGTGGCAAGATTCGTGAAGGATGCAGCATTGGCCCAGTTTGTCGGGTTGGCGGCGAAGTGGAAGAGTCTATTATCCACGGCTACTCAAACAAGTATCATGACGGTTTCTTGGGACATGCTTACGTTGGAGAATGGGTTAATCTGGGGGCTTTGACCACCAATAGTGATTTAAAAAACGACTATTCGACCGTGGAGGTTAAACTAAACGGTCAGCCTATCGACACCAACGATACCAAAGTAGGAGGCTTTATTGGTGATCATACCAAAACGAGTATTGGCACGCTATTTAATACTGGTTCAATCGTTGGAATGATGACCAATATCCTCGGAGGAAGTGAGATTCTTCCTAAGACAATACCCTCGTTTTGCCTGTTCGCTAATGGTAAAGCCTTCAAGGGGTTTGGCTTAAGAAAGCTGCTCCAAACCGCTGAGACGGCGATGGGGCGTAGAAAAGTCACCTTTACCGAAGCGGACAGATCCGTGCTAACTCACGCCTACGAATTAACAAAAGACGAACGTCAAGAGGCTGTCAAGAAATCCCGTCGTCAAATTTTTAGTAATTAGAAAAAGGAGTTTAAAAAAACCATGCCCAGTAATGAAGAAATCCGTGGTAGAATCATCAATGTAACCACAATGATTCTCAATATCGATCCTGCTCAAATTGAAGATACGTCTGATTTTTCTGCTGATTTAGGAGCAGAATCGTTGCAGTCAGTTGAGTTGGTTGCCGGCTTTGAGGAAGAATTTGAGATTGAAATGGATGAAGAGGAGGCCCTATCTGTTTCTTCTGTAGGAGCAGCAGTAGCATATATCGCCAAGGTTGTAGCCGAGCAACATGGTTAAAACATAGTTCGACCGGTTACAGGCGTTTAAGTAATATGAAAATTATGAGATTTCACATTACGCGATTTAGGAACTCTTCCTGCCTCGCGTGGCATTTGATCTTGTTTGGAACTTTAGGATAAGAGACTTGAAAATTATGAATCGTCGAGACATCATTGAAGTTGAAGAACCGAATCTGTTGGAGGATCTATTTCCTCACGAAGATGTACCTAGGATTGCCTTCGACAGTAAGATCTATGAGGAAATAAATGGCGCGGTAGTCGAGTTTGATCCGCAGGAAGCACTGAAACGCGAGTGGCTCATTACCGACACTACCTTCCGCGATGGTCAGCAGGCGCGTCCTCCCTATACCGTTCAGCAAATTGTAGATCTCTACAATTTACTGGCCAAGATGAGCGGACCGAATGGTATTATCCGCCAAAGCGAATTCTTTCTGTATACCAATAAAGACCGGGAAGCGGTGGACCGTTGCCGTGAACTCGGACACAAATTCCCGGAAATCACCGGCTGGATTCGAGCTCACGAGGGAGATTTCAAGTTGGTCAAGGATATGCAATTAGCAGAAACGGGAATGCTGACATCTTCTTCTGATTACCACATTTTCCACAAGTTGAAGATGGACCGGCGTAAAGCGCTCGACTTCTACGTACATATGGCCGAGCAGGCAATCGAAAATGGTATTCGGCCTCGCCTACACCTAGAAGATTTAACCCGCGCAGACATTTATGGATTTGTTGTGCCCTATGTTCAGCGGTTAATGGAACTGGGCGAGCAAGCTCCAGAACATCTGAAGCCAAAGATCCGTCTATGCGACACTATGGGTTTCGGTCTCAGTTTCCCCGGAGCTAAACTTCCGCGTAGTATCCCCAAGTTGGTCTATATCATGAACCATGAATGTGGATGTCCTCCCGACCGTTTAGAGTGGCATGGTCACAATGACTTCCACAAGGTTCACATCAACGGGGCGACATGTTGGCTTTACGGTTGTAACTTTGTCAACTGTACGCTACTGGGATACGGTGAGCGAACCGGGAACCCACCTTTAGAAGGTGCTGTTATTGAGTACAGCGGATTAAAGGGAACAACTAACGGAATGGATACCGGCGTGATCTCAGAGATAACGGAGTACTTCAGGCATGAAGTTGGCTTTGATATTCCAAGTAACTACCCCTTTGTTGGGCGCGACTTTAACGTAACACGAGCCGGAATCCACGCCGATGGACTTAATAAAGACGAGCGTATCTACAACATTTTCGATACTAACAAGGTGTTAAATCGTCCACATGCCGTGGGTATCACGGATAAGTCCGGTGTAGATGGTGTGGTTCATTGGGTAAACGATTATCTTGGATTAAAGGGAGAAGATCGTCTGGGTAAACTGAAACTAGTCAAAATTGCGCGTTGGGTTATGGACCAGTACGAAGACGGTCGCATTACCTCCATTTCTCAGGAAGAGATGGCAGCCCTAGTGAAAGAATATCTCCCTGACCATTATGCTCAGCGAGATGTACCAGATGCCAAGGCATCATAAAATTCCGGCTAGCTGCAGTTTAAGCTACCGAAGGTGAACCTGCTTCGGTAGCTTAGTACTTCTTTGAAAGGGCTTAGAATATATATTTGCTTTTACTTTCAATTCAGAATCCGCTGAAAGGATCTTGTATTGGAAGTGTTCCGTTCATTAACAAGCAGAGTGATGTGAAATGGAACGGAAAGATTACCACACCAATCTAAGTGATCAACAATGGAAACGTCTTCAACCTTATCCTTCCACCTTCTCAATGTGTAGCGCTTATCTTCGCCGGTGGGATCTTCGGCTGATTATTAATGCCATCTTGTACCTGTGTTACCGCTGACCACCGGCTGTTGGTGGAGAATGAGCCCAAAGACTTTTCTCCATGGCCAACATCCGCTCTTCGGTCAGCGCCTGAAAAAGAGGGGCTATACCGGTAAAAATCCACACTTTAGTACAGCCATTATCGGGAGTTAACCGGTTATAACAACGGAACTGGCGGATTTGACGAAGATAAAGTTAGATCAGGATAGAATTAATACAAGCGAGTTTTAGGGATGATATGAGGGGACAAGTTCGCCCGTTATTTTTCATTGTCAGTATCTTCGTTGTTGGTATAGTGGTTAACGGCTGTGGTGATAGCGGCGATAAAGGTGGGGGCACCGCAATTAATCTAGTGCGGGGGGAAGCGATTGTCGCCGATTCTGTCCTTGCTATTAACGTTTCTCATGATCGTCCCGACGGGATTACTAATACTTTTTACAGCGACTCAGAACGGATCTTTCTCTGGATCTACTGGATCAATGTTAGTGGTCCCCATCGCGTTAAGGTCAACTGGTACTCACCTGAAGAGGGACTGGACGATTCACCCTATGATCAACAAGAACTCACCTTTTCCTCTGATTTTCAGCAGGTCACCTGGTTTTATATTAATCCCGGATCGGGTGGATTTGTTCCCGGCGAATGGTTTGTAGAGATCTTCCTGGACGACGATATTTTTGAGCGCAGCCACGTCTTTATCGTCAAGTAGTAGATCTACCAGGCGAGTTCCGGACTAACGACCGAAGATCCAGCCTTTTATCGGCTTGAAGTAAGCAGGCCCGGTCGAGCTGAGAATAAGCCGGGTTCTGTACGCTGTTCCTTACGGTAGCAACGCTGACGATCATTCATCTAGGATTGACGTTACCGCCAACCTCATGCGATCTTACCCGCGAACAAGGCGAGCGCACCCTATTCGCCTATTTGGTCTTGCTCCAGATGGGGTTTACCTAGCTCCCGATGTCACCACCGGGACTGGTGCGCTTTTACCGCACCGTTTCACCGGTACAACGCTTGCACGCTGTAGTCTACTTTCTGTTGCACTTTCCATAGCGTCACCGCTCCTGGACGTTATCCAGCATCCCGCTCTGTGGAGCCCGGACTTTCCTCATATCTAGCGAACTAGCTACGCGACCGTCTACTCAACTCCACCGAGCCTACTAATTCAAGCCGCAAAATCATATCACACTCACCAAAATAGCGTCAAGAGAGACAGCGTCTATGTACCGTCTCACCGATTAAGTGCGGTAATCGGCGTTGATCCGAATGTAATCGTAGGAGTAGTCGCAGGTCCAAAAGGTAGCCGAGGCTGGTCCAGCCTGTAGATCTATGCGAATCTTAACCTCTTCGGCACACAGTTGCTGAGAGGCTATCTCCTCGCTGTAACCTGCATCCATACCGTCTTTAACGATCTGATAATCACTGATATAAACGCCCACCCGATAGGGGTCGAAAATCGCTCCCGATTTGCCAATAGCCATCATGAAGCGCCCCCAGTTGGCATCGTTAGCAAAGATGGCCGTTTTAACTAGTGGCGATTCGGCTACAGCTCGACCTGTTTTGAGCGCGTCGCTCTTAGTTTGTGCATTCAGGATCAACACCTCGACCAATTTAGTTGCCCCCTCTCCGTCACGGGCGATCATCTTGGCTAGTTCGGTGCAGACGTAAATCAACCCTCGAGAGAAAGTTTGGTAGGCCGGATCATCAGTAGATTCGATTTTCGGATGCTCAGCGCTAGCAGTGGCTAAGAGCAGAACCGTATCGTTGGTGCTGGTATCAGAGTCAACAGTGATACGATTAAAACTGAGTTCATTGGCTTCACTCAGACAAGTTTGCAGCAAATCGGGTGTTATTACTACATCGGTAGTGATGAAGCCGAGCATAGTGGCCATGTTGGGCGCAATCATACCAGAACCCTTGGCTGTTCCTCCAATTCTTACCGGCTGGCCAGAGATTTCAACTTCGACCGCTATCTCTTTGGGAATAGTATCGGTAGTCATAATAGCTTCGGCTGTATCTCTACCGCCGGTGGTTGAAAGCTGGGTGGCTGCTTCGGCGATGCCGGCCTCAATTTTATCCATCGGCAACTGCTGTCCAATCACCCCAGTTGAGCAAACCAATACCTGATCTGAAGGGATTGACAAGGCATTGGCGGTCAGTTCTGTCATCTGACGGGCATTGGACATTCCTTCATCGCCTGTGCAAGCGTTGGCATTGCCACTATTGACGACGATGGACTGAACCGATGGATCTTGGAGATGCTCTCGACAAACCCAAACCGGTGCTGCACAAACCCGATTTTTGGTAAAGACCCCCGCCGCGATTGGCGGGTTAGCTAGCGAGACAGGATCAGCCACAATCAAGGCCAGATCCTTTTTCTGGTTTTTGATGCCGGCATAAATTCCCGAGGCTCGAATACTGGTGACACTGGAAATTCCACCTTCGATAACTTTCATAAATTTTCCTTTAATGCCCTGTGATATTAGCTCCTAATCGGCTACCGTGCACCGACGGGGTTTGTAACTCGGTACTTGCATAGGTCTTCATGTCACCACTACGGCCAACATAGCTCTAATTATGGAGGGTCCGCCCTTGGCTATAGGTGTCCNACCAGACACAACCGTTGAAAAATCTTGGACGATGACATGATAATCGGTATCGTATTATGTATTAAGTTGGTGCTAGAGCCCATCTGGATGGGTTTTTGTCTGTCCATTGGACAAGTTCTGCACCAACACATCAGCAATCGGATGATATGGATCGATAAACTAGACGTCGAAGGCATGGCACCTACCGTGCCCAGCTTCCTCCTGCCATATCACGGCGCAAATATCTTCGTATGTTACCCAACTGGGAGATGAATTTTAAATGCGTGCAGTACGCAAACATTGACACCTGACATAACAGCGTCGATAAAACTAGTTTGAGCTATCGGTTGTCGGGGTACGCCGGTCAATAGTAATTTCCCGATCCTTTTCCTCACCGATTAAGGATTGACCGCGTTTGTCGTGTGCGGCGGACGATATGGCTAATAGTTCGGGCAATTGGAGTTGAGAGGAGACGANCCGAATCTGATCCTGANCGACATAGATCTTACGCCACATCATCGGGTAACAGATAATGCCCGACGAAATAATGGTTAATCTTCGGTTGTCGGTCGCTGGATCTGGTTCGAGAATGCGGTTTAGATGTAAATGGCCGTGAAACGTTGCCAAGATATGGTCGCAACAGTCGATAATTTCACAGACCTGCTCAGAATTGTCAATCATCCAACCCAGCTCTGAAAACTCTTCCGTCGGGTGAAGCAGTTGGTGGGCGAAAATCAGCACTTCCTGATTTTCAGCTTTGGCCTGTTCTAGCTCAGTCTGAAGCCACCCCAGTTGCTCCTCTCCGAGATGACCGTGCGTGACGTCTTTCTCTACCTCCTGACAGTCCAGTAGAATCAGTCGCAAATCGTCGTGTACTAAGCTGGTGTAAGCCAATCGCTCAGCACTCATTGACTGTTCTCCGTCTAGCCCTTGGCTTTCGTCCTCTACAACCTGAGCATCGTAACCAAAACGCTGCAGGTAGAGGTCTTTATCACCATTCTGCGGATCCAGATCGTGGTTACCGGGCATATAGTAGATCGGTGCAGAGAGTTGTTCCCCCATCATCTGGGCGTGGTCGAGTGCAATCTGGTAGTGGCTAGGCGGCATTTCAAAGCTGTCACCACCACAGACGATATCGCCGCCGTGGATCACGAAATCGGGCTCGAAGGCCTCGACNTGCTGAATCATTGTTTCGTAGATCTCTACACTACTCTCCTGTATTTGNGTGCCACCACCATAGTTCTGCGGGGCTTCAGGGTAAAGGTGTGTATCGGTAATAAAAGCGAATTTAAAAGACATCCTTACTCCATTTTTTGATAAACGACGAGGATTTGTCTCGGTGCCACGTCGGTTAACGTCTGAAATTGACCATTGCTCCAACGAATCTCTATTTTATCGATAATTTCCGCCTTCGACAAGCCAAAGCTGAGTCGCATATCGTTCCCGCTCAAGTAGCTAGCCCCGTTCAGCACTTCACGTGTTTGGGTCAGTTCTCCAGTCGTCACACTCACTTTAGACCCAATTCCAGCGGTGTTAGCCCCACCGGAAACCAGTTTGATGGTCAACCAAGAGGATTTATTGCCAATTTCGTTTCGCAACACAACCAGCGGCCGATTCGACTGACATAAGAACAGATCAACATCGCCGTCGTTGTCATAGTCACCCGTCATCAAGCCTCGAACCACATACCCTTCGGTATTAAAACCAGTTCCGCTGGTAATTTCCTCAAATACACCGTTACGATTATGGAACAACTGCAACGATTGTGCATATGTCATCAATCGATTGATCAGATTTACATTGTCCATAATATGACCGTTCCCGACAACGAGATCTGACCATCCGTTATTATCGTAATCCAGGAATCGAGTACCAAAGGCAAGCGGTTGAAAGGAGGGTTCAGCCAGTCCGAGATCAAAAGTCAGATCAGCAAAATAGCCTTGACCGTTGTTGACCATCAGACAATTGGCCTCTTCCGAGAAATTGGTTACCCACAAATCCAAATCACCATCGTTGTCATAATCACCTGAATCGACACCCATGGANCCATTAGAAATCCCATCATCATTGTAGGCACAGCCCCTTATTCGTCCTTCCTCTTTGAAGGTTCCATTTCCCTGGTTGATGAATAGTGTGTTGTGTGTCATATCATTGGCTACATATATATCGGAAAGATCGTCACTGTTCACATCGGTCAAAACAACACCCAACCCGCGAGTTGTCGGTTCAAAAACACCTGCGGCCTTGGTGATGTCGGTAAATGTTCCATCGCCGTTATTCCGATACAAAATATCCGAGATCCCATGGTACTGGTTTGGACCACAGTAAATTCGCATTCTCCCAAAATAGCAAGGGACATCTTTATCTAACTCGTATTCGACATAGTTACAGACATACAGATCCAAATCACCATCCAAATCCAAATCACCAAAGGCGGCACTGGTGCTGAGAAGATGAGATTCAATATTCGCCATTTTGGTCTCATCTATGAAGGTCCCGTCACCGTTATTTTTATAGAGGACGTTGCGGCCAAGATTGGTAANATATAAATCGGGGAAGCCATCACCATTGTAGTCTGCCGAAACTGCTCCCATTGCGTAACCTGTATGGCCAACCTTCGCTGTTTCTGTGACATCAATAAACCGGCGTNTATCATTTCGAAAGAGTCGATTTTGCAAGTCGGATTGNGGGTTGTCCAAAATGTTGCCCTGGGCCAAGTAGAGGTCGAGGTCTCCATCCTGATCATAATCTAGAAGCGCTCCACCTGCACCCATGGTCTCAACTAATCGCCGTTCTGGCGAAAAATCATTTTCATGCTTAAAATCGATTCCTAAATCCGCGGTTACATCACGAAAATATGTCGTTGCACCACAACATATCAGAAAGCAAAAAATGAGAGCTACAGTGGAGAACCACACCTTATCGATACTAGCGTTCGTCGGCTACCTGGCGAACAACGCGAAACCCAACATCGTTGGCTGTACTCAGAGGATAAAATTTGAAACGGAGTGCCGAACGCATGAAAATACGCCCATAGACCCAGGAACCGCCCCTTATCACTCGATCTTCCAAAAAATTGCGATCTCGCTGGTTAACTGGGTTTCGTTCCTTACCTATAGCATAAAAATGAGGATCGTAAGCATCCAGGCACCATTCCCAGACATTTCCCGCCATATCTGATACCCCTTCAGCCGTATTGCCTTCCGGATAGTTACCTACTGTGACTGTCGATTGATGTCGCCTGGCAAAGTTTGCACTTGTCCGTGTGGGTGGAGCGTTGCCCCAAGGGTAGCGAGAGCCACGTCCGCCACGGGCCGCACGTTCCCACTGGGCCTCGCTGGGCAAGCTAGCACCAATCCACTCAGCAAAGGCCTGGGCATCGTACCATGTTACACCGACCACCGGTTGATGATCCTGATTCAGTGATTCATCCTGCCAAACTGTCTCCCTTTTGTGTCCACGGGGAATAGGTCGGTGGGTTGCCTCCACGAAAGACCGATACTGAGCATTGGTTATCTCGTGCTTTGAAATCTCGAAGCTGGACAGTATCACCCAACGCTGTGGTCGTTCAGCCTCAAAAGTGTGTCGGTCCAGAGTTGAACTTCGCAGCCGGGCCTCTTTATAAAAGGACTCAATCTCTTTGGCTGTCGACCCCATCAGGAATTTACCGCCTGGAATCCGCACCCATTCGATTTGCTGGTTGGCCTGATAGGCGACCGAGCCAACTTCTGCTGAACAGACAAGGTTATCCGTGCAGATAGCTGCAATCAAAAAAACAGGGAAAAAATAGGCAAGGTGACGCATNTCGACCTAATATTATCAAATACGGCTATATCGTAGCGATTCTGGCTTGAGATTGCAANCTCTAAATCATAAGAGAAACGGCAAAAATTGGATGGGCAAGAATTNCCCTTCTGATTGTACAAAATCCGCTTAAAAAACGATGGGCAATGCTTCTGATCGTTATTGTTCAGATGGTCTCAGGGGTCATATCGTTAATTGCCGCTGGGTTGATATGGTATTTTTATCCACCCAAGGTAATTGGAATTTTCTGAAAACCGGAAGGAATAGTTGAACTAATGTTAGGCGCTACTTTNGCCAAATCCCGATTTCCTTATAGTATTGGATCGCTCCCGGATGGAAGGGAATTCCGGTATNTTTGACGATATTTTTAGGATTGATAGCTTTACCTGCCGGATGCTTGGCCGCAACTTTAGCCCGATGTTCGTACAATGCCCTGGTAAACTGATAGGCTACCGATTGATCAACGGTTTCCGCGGTAATCAGGTGCATCGAACCGACGTTCATACTATTGAAGTCCTGATTCTGATTTTTGTAAGTGTTGGCTGGAATTTTAGCTGGCATAAAAAAAGGATAATCCTGGAAGAGTTGTTGCATGGCATCGGGATCAAATGGAATGAAGTGAATCTGGTGTGTAGATGCGACCCGGACCACCGCCGGATTAGGAACTGCGCCCCCTAAGAAAGCAACCCGGGCTGAATTATCGGCCAGCATATCGACTGAGGTATTGTAGGTGCCATAGAGAGGCTTGAAGTCGTCGTAAGTCAGACCGTGGGCCTGGAAGATAGGAGACAGAAAGTATTCAAAACCAGCCCCCTCCGGACCAACGGTAACCCGCTTGCGCCTCAGATCTGCGATCGAATTGATCTGGCTTGATTTCTTGGTGACAAACAGCCCAACGTTAGGTGCAAGCGTCATCACTGATCGAATTGGGTACGGTTTTTCCCACTTCCCTTCGCCTCTTACGGCAAAATAGGAGATGGCCGCGTTGGCCATGGCAAAGTCAATATCGCCTTTGCCGAGTAAGCGGATATTTTCTTGCGTTCCTTTGGTGGCTTCAGCCGAAACTGTTGAAGCTAAATGATTATCGACGACCTCCGCAATGGCACTTCCAACCACGAAGAAAGCACCACCAGGCGGCGCAGTGCCGATGCTCAAAAACTTGGAGATTGGNGCTTTGCCAATCGTCGCTGCAGTCTCTGAACTACGCCCAGATTCTGGATCTGATTTACCGCAACTCACAATGGTCGTGAGAAAGAGCCAAGCGACGACGTAAGTCAGTGACAACTGAATGGTTGGGGGTATCCATCCTCTTGAACTCGAAAATTGCATCGTATTTCTCCTTGTAATCAGGTCAGACAGGCCAACCTACTAGCCAAGCCGCACTACCACACGAAGTCTTCTGGTACCGGACACATTGTCTTCATCGGCTCGAAAATTTGATGAACATCGGGTTTGAAAACGTTCCCACTTAAAATATCAATGATTCCCTGCTTGCAGTGAGGAAACTTTTTCAAAAACTTAGCGAAACTAAACTCCTTAGTATAGAAGGCGTAGACTAACTTGCGGAAGGCCTCCATCCCCTGAATGAATTCCTGCCTGAATAGACCTAATTGAGAACCGGAGAAATCACGGGTCGCAAATGCATCCATGATGCAATCGGCGGCCATCTCACCTGACCTAAGTGACAGTAGAACGCCTGAAGAATAAACCGGATCCAAGAATCCGAAGGCATCACCAACTAAAACCCAGCCGTGACCCGCAATTTTTGCAGCTCGATAAGAAAAATCTTTGGTTACTTTGACAGGAAATAGCTGTTTTGCGTCTTTAATTCGAGATTTGAGGGTTTGACATTTTTCTACTTGATTGTCGAAGATCTGTTGAGAACCAGCCGATGTACGGGTAGGTACACCTGCTTGTGCATCTCGCATTAAATAGTCGATGGCGCCGACTACTCCCACGCTAACAATATTATTGGCGAGTGGAATGTACCAAAACCAAGAATCTTTGTTTTCGGTGTGCATAATTAGGGTTGCTCCTTCGTCGATCCCTTCGTCTCGAACTGCGTCCTCAAAATGGGTAAAGATTGAAGCATTCTTGAGTTTTACTTCGTTCTTACCAAGTTTCATTTGACGAGAGAGCAGAGCACTTTGTCCCGTNGCATCGACCACAACCTGNGCGGATAGATCTGCAATTTCACCATCAGCTTGTTTTGCTCTGACGCCCACCGCCCGATCACCATCGAACAGAATCTGGTGGACCGCAACTCCGCGTTCAGCCTGAACCCCATGCTCAATAGCATTTTCCAGCAGCATCTGGTCAAATTCGCTCCGCAACACTTGCCAGGTGATCGAGCTTTCGTGTGGATCATTTTCATAGAAGTAGAATGGGGCGGAACCTTTCCCTGACTGTCCGTAAAACTGGACACTGTATTTTTTTTGAAAGTGGCTGTTTTTCATCTTCTCGATTACGCCCAGCCGTCGCAATGTCCAGTAAGTTCCTGGAATTAAAGATTCTCCAATTTTGAAAGTAGGTGCTTTAGTTCGGTCTAAAAGAAGCGTTTTCAATCCCTGTTGTGCTAACAGCGTAGCGGTGGTACATCCACCCGGCCCTGCACCGATTGTAATGACATCAAAATTTTCAGTTAAAAGGTTTGGCTTTGACATAATTTTGCTTACTATCGTTCTTGTAGTTTCTTCCCAGCTAACGTCTGTTCCGTTAATCACTGTTTTTATAAAGTGTCGATTCGTTTTGTATCCAGTATCCCAGCGNNGGTATTGTCCAATATCGATTCTGGCTTGACCTTGAAATNGGCGGTTGGTAGATCTNCTCTTATAACACAACATANANTCTCTACAATTTCAGTCAAGACTGTTCACGATGGTCGGTGAATCGACGAGCTTTCAACTCGTATCGAGGGAGCGTTCCAGCGGTGACAGTCTTAACTGCGGCTCGCAGTCCGAACCATTCCCGAAAAGCATCTTGAACCGTTTTTGCAGTTGATTCTGNCCCTTCAATCTGAATCTCGATTTCGTCCATCCCTTGACTCTGGTGAACTGAGACGGCGAACTCATCGATATCGGGAAAAGAACGAATCAAGTTTTCAATCGCACTCGGGTAGAGATTAATACCGCGNATAATCAGCAGGTCATCAATTCGACCGATGATACCCCCATCAATGCGGGGAGAGGCTCCGCCGCANGAACAGGGAGACCGGTTTAGTCGGACGTAGTCTCCTGTTCGATAGCGAATAACAGGCATTCCGATACGCCCCAAGTTAGAGACAACTAGTTCTCCTTCATCGGTTTCAGTATTAGCATCATCGGGATCAACCACTTCGAAAATAAACTCGTCCTCATTGAGGTGAACCCCATCCTGTGCTTGACACATAAATCCCCAGGCGCCGACCTCTGTTGCTCCTGTATGGTCGTAGCATTTCGCTCCCCAAGCCTCCGCAATTCGTTGATTAGTGGCGGNGAGGCTGGCACCTGGCTCCCCGGCGTGAATGGTTACTCGAACATTGGACCTGGCGATGTCGATTTCGGCTTCACGTGCCACTTCCGCCAAATGGAGGGCATAGGTAGGAGTGCAAACCAATACGGTCACCTGGTTGGCCAGAATCGCCCGGAGCCGTTGCAACGAAGTCATACCTCCACCCGGGATACTTAACACCCCGAGTCGCTGTGCTCCTTCATAGGCACTCCAAAAACCGATAAAAGGGCCAAAAGAGAAGGCAAAAAAGATCCGATCCTCAGTCGTTACCCCGGCAGATGCATAGACGTCTGCCCAGCATTTACCCCACCAGTTCCAGCTATCCGTATCGTCCAGCCATCGGAGCGGGGCGCCAGTAGTACCAGAAGTTTGATGGATACGGGTATAGTGTGAAACAAGAAAGGTCAGATTTCTGCCGTAGGGTGGATGATCGGTTTGATCTGCCGTCAGTTCCTCTTTGGTGGTANAAGGCAACCGACGGTAATCCTCCCAGCTCTGGANCTGGTCAGCGGACTCGATCCTCGCCTGTTTGAATTTATCCCGGTAAAACCCATTATAGGCTAAGATCTTTTCTAACCCAGCCTGAAACCGTGCTTTCTGTTGAAAGACGTTCAGTCGGTTCATGTTGTCTATGGGCTCAGATCCAGGCAGACCATCTCGGTATGATTCCGTAAATAGAGTCTCTTCTCCTGGAGTGTCGGAATTGTCCAGCAAAGGTCTTTTAGCACCTGATGGGTTACATATTCGGTATAGGCCGCGGGGGTNGCTTCTATTAGCGCCAGTTTCCCATTATCACTTAGCAAAACCAGCATGCTGTCAGCCAGAATAACAGAGCCTTTGCCGAACCCTCGTTTTTCCCAAACATCCTCACCTGTTTCTGACTTCATGCANTTGAAGATTGCATTATCAAACCCATACAGATAANCTTTATAGGAGATAGAAGGGTTAAAGTGATTCTTCATCTTTCGGTTCTTCCAGACCTCTTCGGCTACCAGTTTATCTCCCTGCTTGTTGATCTGCAGTAAAACCGCCCCTTTATCGTAAGAGCAAGAAATGAAAACGCGATCATTTGGCAAAACCAGCGGTGTGGCAATATTAATTCCCTCCGGCCAGTCGTAAGACCAGAGGACTTCACCGCTATCGGGTGCCACGGCAAGAAGCGTCTTGAGTGTTAGATGCACCACCTGTGGAATTCCTGCTATTGTAGTGAAAACAGGCGATGAATAACCGGCTTCATCTGAGTGGGAGGCCCAAACTACTTCACCATTCTGCTTATTAAAAGCCATCAGTGACCGATTTTCAGTTCCGCCTACTTCAGCGACAAGGTAATCGTCAACTACCAACGGTGAGGAGGCGAAGCCCCAGCCTGGGACCTTACTGCCGAATGTTTCTACCAGATCATGCATCCAGACCGGCCGACCGTTTTCAGCCTCGATAGCATGGAGCTTGCCTTTTGCGCCCAGAACAAACACCAAGTTGCCGTCCAGTGTGGGCGTCGATCTCGGACCGTTGCCCCGATCATTGGTGAAGAAATCGTCGGTTCTGAACCGCCAGACTTCAGTACCGTCACTGGTATTATAGCAAGCCAGGTACTCCGATTCCTCATCAGAGAACATGGTAAACAGTTTCTCTCCAGCGTAAGAGATGCCGGAGTATCCTTCCCCCAATTGCACTCGCCAGGTAACATTAGGGCCATCTTGGCCCCAACTTTTGATCAAACCTGTCTCTGTTGAAATTCCGTTTCTTTGTGCGCCCAACCATTGATGCCAATCGGCATGTGTAAATGAAGTTAGGGATAGGAGTAAAGCGGCCAGACCCATTTGCCGACATGGCATTAGTAATTTCTGCACGATTTTTTCTTCCTGACACTCAATTTTACTGATTCTATCGTCAGTTGCTTATAATTCATAATCGGATTGCCGATCAAATGATTTCCCGTACTTGTAGCTGGCAAGATCCCTTCAACTAGATAGGTTAAGGCAAACGACTTCGCTCATACTTCTGAGGTAAAGTTTGCCGTTAGCCAACACAGGCATGGTCCAACATCGCCCTCTTAAAACCTTATCTTCGGCTTCAGGTTTAAAGCCTCCAGGAGTCGCTTTACCGATAGCTAACTTCCCTTTGTCTGATAACACAATCAGTTGGTCTCTGGCTAACATNAAGGATCCTTTGCCGTAGCCACGCTGTTTCCAAACTGCTTTTCCTGTCCTCGCCTCAATGCATTTTAGGATTGAATTATCAAAGCCGTAGAGGTATCCACCCTGAGCTACCACGGTAGCAAAGTGATTCTTCATTACCTTATTCCGCCAGAGTTCTTCNACGATAAACTTTTTATCACCCGATGGTTGAATCCGAACAGTCGCCGCTCCCGTGCCATAGCCAGAGGAGATAAAAATCTGGTCGTCGGGAATGAAAACCGGTGTCGCCGCATTGACATTGTACGAAGTTTCCCAGTCGTATTGCCAATAACGGGTGCCGTCGGCTGGATTGAGTGAAACCAGACCGCTGGCGGTAAAGAAGACCGTTTGTTTCACTCCACCACTGGAGACGACAATCGGAGACGAGTAGCCCAACTTATATGTCGACGAGCGCCATAAAACCGTACCATCTGTTTTGTCGAAAGCGGCAATCGAATTTTCACCACCGACTTCGGTGATCAATCGGTCCCCGTCAACGATGGGTGACATACTATAACCCCAGGTCGGGCGTTTACTGCCAAAGTCAGCTTTCAAGCTAACTGACCAAACTGTACTGCCATCCTCTACTTTCAAAGCTAATAGTCGGCCTTCAACTGCTGAAATCGTATAAAGCTGATCCCCGTCGACCGTTGGTGTGGACCTGGGACCGTTGCCTCCCTGTCCTTCTTTGTAAAATTCGCCTGATTTGACCCGCCAGATTTCATCGCCGGTCTTAGCATCCAAGCAGAGCACGAACTCGTCAACCTCATCGGTATCCATGGTGTAGGCTCGACCATTGGCAACGGAAATAGCCGAAAACCCTTCACCGATCGGTTTGCGCCATACCACTGTCGGTTGGTTCCCCGACCACGCTTTAACAACTTCCTGGGAGATCCCATCCCGATTAGGACCTCGCCACTGTGGCCAGTCGTCTGCAGTTGCTTCCCAACCAGCAACTCCAATCGATACGAGAACTAAAAAATAGTGACAAAGAACTCGCTTTTTATCTTGTCGCATTCATATCTCCCTAGGTATAACGCGCATTTTGATACTTTTCAGCGTAAAATTCCGGTAAGAGTCGATCGACCTGCAGTAATCCTTTTTGGGTGAGTGAGACCTTTTCCATATCAAAGTCGAGCATCCCTTCGCCACGTAACTTCTGATAGGGNACGGAAAAATGATCTAAAATTTCGACCCCAAACTTTTGGCGAAAATAGTCGATCTCGATTTGGCCCAACTTGAGTTGCAGAATCATCTCACGTGTCATCTTCTCTTGATGGCTAATTTTGAAAGCCCGGTTGAGGGGGAGGATACCTGTTTGCAAAGCTTCCAGGTATCCATTCCAATCCGTCAGGTTCTGAAAATGAGTGCCATTCAAATGTGAGAAGGAGGCCACTCCTGTTCCGATCATATCATTGCTGTGCCAGAGCGCATCACGGTAGATAAATTGATGGGACCGATCCTTTTTCACCATGGTATAGGCACTCGACTTTTCAAACCCGGCTTTGATCAACTCTTCGATTGCATAGTNGTGCCACTCCCGTTTTGTCTTCCAATCGGCAGNGTAGGGGGAAAGTCCNTCTTCACTCATAATCTGCTTGGAATAGACGGTGTTGAAGGGTAACTCCATTTGATAAATGGTGATGCTATCAGGATCCAGGTCGATAGCCTTTTGTACAGTCTCTTCCCAAGTTTTGCGGACTTCACCCACCATACCAACGATTAGATCGATATTAACCTGATCGAATTCTAATTGGTGTACCCTAGGCATGGCCCGATAGATCTCAGTACTAACGTGTGCCCGACCATTTTCCTTTAAAATGTCGTCATTTAAATTTTCGACCCCGATGCTCAGGCGGGTAACGCCTACCTGGCGGATAGTTTCCAACTTTCGTGGGGTCAGCGTTCCCGGTTCACACTCGAAAGCTATCTCCTCAGCTTGATCCCATGTCATACAATTGGTCAGTTGATCTACCAGTCTTTGCAGATGCTTGCTGCTAATATAAGACGGTGTTCCACCCCCGAAATAGACAAAGCGTAACGACCGCCCTGAAATGGCCGGCATTGTGGCATAGAGTTCTACNTCTCGAACCAGTAAATCCAAATACTGTTCGACCTCCTTGCTATTTTTGTCGGTATAGACACGAAAATAGCAAAACTTGCACCTTTTGCGACAAAATGGAATGTGGAGGTAGAGACCTAAATCAATTTCGGCTGATGAGGGCTGCTGAAGGGTCTGATGAACAGCAGCTAGAGCATCTTCCGACCAAAAGGAGTAAGGCGGGTAGTTGGAGACAAAGACACTACCGACTTCAGTCTCAGGATTATCAGATCTGGTGGTTGCCGGTTCGGCTTTGATCAGATCAACTTGTTGGGAGGTGTTTTCTATCACGCTATCTCTTTTTTCCGAAGCAGTATAGGGTTCCATTTGTGTCACCCACAATAAACCTTTCTGCCGCCACAACCGGCGAAGCAATCATCGGAAATCCAACCTGGAAGAACCAGGTCTGNTTTCCGGTTTTAATATCCAGGGCATAAAGATTACCNGCCGTAGTAGCGACAAAAACACGTTGCCCTACAATTACAGGCGAGGCTTCAATTCCTGACTTGGTAACAAATGACCACTGCTGTTGGCCTGTGCTAGGATCAAACGCATATATGTGTTTGTCTTTACCGGCCATAATCACCACCTCAGGTGTCACGGCAGCAGAAGCGTAGATGGGAAACTGTTGGTCTGGATTTTGGTATTCCCAGATGATTTCGGCACTTTGTAAATCCGCAGCGAGAAACTTGCCACTGTAAGTGCCGACAAACACCCGATCTGACAAAATTGCTGGGCTGGCGACTACATAATCACCCAGCGGAAGTTGCTGGCTCTGCTTGCCTGTAGTTAGATCAATCAAACGAAGATAGCTGTCACAGCCGGTGATGGTCACCTGTTGACCGACAACGGCGGGGGTCCCATTAATATAACCCTCAGTTTCGTATTTCCAAACCAGTTGCCCATCACTTCGTTTCAGGCAGTAGAGGAGCTGGTCGTAACCGCCAAATACGACCTGTTTCTGGTAAAAGTTGGCAGAGGAAATTATACCTGCCTCGGTCTCGAACTTCCAGCGTTGTTCTCCCGTTACAGCATCTACTGCGTGGAACTCTCCGGCTTCATTACCAAAATATATAATCCCCTNAGCAATAGAGGGTGAAGATTTAATCTCGCCGTCCGTCTGGTATTTCCAGAGTTGTTCACCCGTTTGCAAATCCAAGGCATAGAGGTGAGCATCAAGAGAAGTGACAAAGACTTTATCCTGATAGATGGCTGCAGCGGATTCAATTGAATCGCCTGCCTGGAAAACCCATAACGGCTCTATTTCCGCTGGCAAAGTGGTTTGCGCTACCCCGGTCAATTGTGGATCGCCGCGAACAATCAGCCACTCGTCTGGGGTTGAAGCAAAAAGAATTATATTGCAAATACAGAAAAGAACCAGTTTGAGCAGTATCATCCGTTTAGTAAGCAGATTCATAGAGCTGGTTCAAAATCTGCCGGTTAACTGGAACAGGATTGAACGTTCCCGTCCACTGCTTGGACGCTTCAACAGCTAAGTCGTTCAGATCGGATTCTGGAACACCGACCTCTCGCAACTGGATAGGTAAGTTGGCTAACGTTTGGAAGCGACGAATTTCCTGCACCAGATCAGAAGACAGGTGCTGGTAGAGGTCATCAACCTGCTGNCGATTCAGTTCAACCACATAAGGTAACATCAGGCTAACTGCTACACCATGCGNAATCTGATAACTGGCCGTCAATGGATTGGCACAAGCGTGGGCTGCACCTAACATTGAACACTCAATGGCCATGCCAGCCAAATGCGCCCCCAGCAACATCTGTCCACGCACTTGAGNGGNTGNATTTTNCTTAAGGACTGCCTCAAAGTTCCGTGACAATTGTTGCCATCCTTCTTTAGCCAACAGGCGGGAGATCGGGTTTCCCCGGGTGGTGACATAACTNTCGACCGCGTGGGCAATGGCATCAATCCCTGTAGCCGCTGCGACNTGTCGCGGNACACTGGCNATAAGGGTCGGATCTAAAATNACGGCGCNAAATCGCGCTTTCTTGTCACCACAGGCCATCTTGATATGTGTTTCAGCTTGTGATATCAGTGCGTAGGATTGGGCTTCACTTCCAGTTCCTGCCGTGGTCGGAATTCCAATTGAGGGTAACATCGGCCGCTTGGCTTTACCTAAGCCCCAATAATCCTCCATCTTTCCACCGTTGCTCAACAGAAAGTTAATCCCCTTGGCACAATCCATGGCACTGCCACCACCAAGACCGACGATCAGGTCAATTCCACCTATCTGCCGGGCAAACGTCGCCCCATTTTTCACATCCCGTGTGGTCGGATTCGGTTGAACCTGTTGAAAAGCAAAAACGGTGATTTCAGCTGTCTCCAGTGATGCCGTAGCTCTCTTTAACAATCCTGCCGACGCAATCCCCGGATCAGTAACCACTAAGACGCGGCTTGGATCGGCCACCTCTTTTGATAACTCCCCAAGTTGGTCAATTCGGTTTTCGCCGTAAAGCAGGTGAATGCTGGGCTGAAAATCGAAGGGTTCCATTTGCAGTCGTTTTTCCATTATCTGTATTATCTGTTGCTACTTTGGTTTCCTACCAAGGATTCGTGTTTAATAAACGTAAATTCAAGTTACAGAGGCATACTTCGTTGCCGGGTTAGGATATACTTGATTTGAAGAAAGGTCAAGTTTTTCACTTTCCGGCAGGGAATCCAATAGTAGGTCGGTTTTTTATAGTATCCCTGGCTAATTTTCCGGCTTCGGTTAGAAACACTGTAGGCCAGCCACCTGTGGCACTCGCTCCCGGCTTTATAATTGACCATTCTTCTTCCTTATCACTAACCGCCCAGTTACAATGACTGATGTCATTTTTTAGACACCAATCCATCCATTTGTCTGTTTCAGGATCGTTCTTTTTATATCCAATAGCCCCTATTCTGTGACGAAAAGCGCAATACTCCGATTCAAAACCTCCGTCACTCTGTCCCGGAGCCATTGTTGATGTCAAACGGTATAGAAATGGAAGGTATAGGCGATGTTATCATAACCGATGATAGGATCGGCAGCTACAAGATCTACTTTTTGAGACCACTCAGGGGCGCCGAGGGGAATCAGATTATCCGGATCTATACCCTGATGGCTGTTATTACTATGGTTTGACCGTGCTACTCCAAGAGACCTGTAACGGCTCATTATATATTTCGTAGATTACATTGTCATATTCGCCATATTGTCCCGCCATCCCTTCGAAAAATGCCACTGCCTGCTCGGCATAGTTTTCTGCATGATGCGAATGCCAGTCAATAATGGCATAAAGACCTTCGGCTATAGCGGCATCCACTACCGCCTTTAACCTGGTTTTATTGTCTTCAGGATTATGATGTACCCTCCGGCATCCTCCACCTCCATTGCGGCGCGCGCAATAGTGGTTCGCTAGTCTTTCTTCAACCATGAAACGACTGAGGCATTGTAATATTTTTCTCCTCCCCGGTTATCATTGCTCCAAAAAACTGTTCCCTGCAAAACGCACAACCTCGTTGTGCTGGTTAACGATTTTATTACCATTTATTGTTAGTAGCCGGTTGTAACTTACAACCGGCTGGCCAAAAGCAATGCCTGACAGCGTCAGCAAG
>PACG01000254.1 GCA_002699335.1 Candidatus Poribacteria bacterium | reverse complement strand
AACGCAGGGTCTCGATCTCGTAATCTGTGCCACACACTTGGACACAGAAGGGGTGTTGGCCTCTACGTTACAATTGGGAGTTGGTCCTCCCTTTTTCATGGACCCTGTCGGACTATTTAAACAATAGCTGTAGTTAACTGTCTGGATTCCCGTATAAACGGGAATCCAGACAGTTAACTACTAGCACTAAGATCCTTTACAAAATTGGCTCATTCCCTAGATTGCGCCTGGAGTTTAGCCGCTTGCCCCGGATCTCCGATATGGAGCGTATCATAAGCTTGCTGTGAAGTCTTGAAGGGGCCGATTCCGGCGTGCCCGTGCCAGTCCCCTTGATGATGAATCGGGTTCGGCAAGCCTGTAGCCGACTCGCGGTCGGCAATCCAGCTATTCATCCGATTAGTCAATAATTCAACCATCTCAGGTTCACTTTCTGCCAGGTTGTCATACTCATCCGGATCCGCAATCAGATTGTAAAGTTCGATCTCCGGCTTAAAATGGAAGTCGGGTTCTAAGGCGCAAATCAGTTTCCATTCAGGTGTTCGCCAACCGTGTTTGCGCATCCAGGTACATTCGGTAATGTAAATCTCCGACTCGTGGGAAACCACTTTTCCCCCAACCATCGGTAATAGACTCCGCCCGTCGAAGTCGATACCGCTATCAATTTCAGCTAGTTCGAGGATGGTCGGAACTAAATCTTTGTGCTGGTTGTAGCCACTAACCCGTTTGCCAACGGCCATTTTATGCGGATAGCGAATCATCAAAGGCACGTGCAGCGTAACGTCGTAGATGCCATGATGGTCAAACCAACACTCGTGATCATAAAGGGTTTCACCGTGATCCCCGTTTAGAATCACGATAGTATCATCCATAATGCCCAGAGTCTCCAACGTATGGAAGATCGACTGAATACAAGCGTCCATATAGGCGATTGCGCCATCATATTGCGCAATCACATAGTCCTTATCGGTAATGCCTGGTGGCATCCAGGTTGCAAAGTAATCGCAGAACGGCTTAAAGGTCATTACCGTCTCCATAGATCTATTGTCGGGATCGCACTCATTACCGTGGTAGAACATCCGCTCGTAAGGTGCCGGCGGCAGGTAGGGCGAGTGAGGATCCATGTGTCGTAAGAATAGAAAGAATGGTTGGTCCTGACCAGCCATGCGTTCCAGTTCAGGAATGGCGACCTCGTTCAAGCTCTGGGCTTTTGGACTGCGACCAGCATCCCAACTGCCCCAACTGGCTTTGTAGTCTATATAGTTGTCAAAGCCACGCGAACTTGGATTACCAGAAAAACCGATGCAGGTTGTATCGTAACCTTCATCCTTCAGTATCTCCGCCAACGTTTTCACCTCCGGACGAAGACCTCCCTTGTGACGCAAAGCGATGACCTGTGTGGTGAAGGTGTCCATGCCCGTCAGCATTGAGGCATAAGCACTAGTAGTTGGAACATGAGGACAGTAAGTTTTCTCGAAAAGCGTACCGCCCTCGGCAAAGCGGTCAATATAGGGGGTGGTGTGTCTAAAATAGCCGTAACAACTCATATGAGTCGCCAGCAGTGAATCAATCCCAAACAGTAAGATATTAGGTTGTTTAGCCATTGTCTAGTTCTCCTTTTGTTATCAAGCCTGGCATTTATCAGGCGAGTCTGCGAAGTTCGGTTGAATTAAAAATTTAATCTGAGTTTTGGTTTTGTTGTCGTTGCCTGAGTCGGCTGACATTTTGCGCTAGTCGCTTGACCGATTCAATCTGTGCCAGCAGTTGCTGGTTGCTCCAGGAGACACTACCTTGGATTTGAGCCAGCTTGGTATCACCCGCCAGTTGTAGATCTACCCAGAGGCCAGTTTGTGTTATCAACCGGGTTATTAAATAGGCCTTAGAAAAACCGCTAGATCCAAAATCGGTGCCTAGGCGAAATATTAAGTCTCCGTTAATCAAAGCCGGTTGAACCTGTTTTTGCCAGCCCAAAAAACCGATTGCTTTAGTTTCAGAGTCAGATTGGCTGAATAGATATCTAAACCCGCCGTAAAGTTGGAAAGTGTGAATCCGGGGTAGATTAAATATTTTGGTCAAAAAGATCTGATACCGGCTTTGGCTGGAAAGACCGATAATTGCTTTTGGAACATGTCTTTGTTCCTGCCAGAGTTGTACCTTTGCACCGAGGGTCAATTGTCGGGATGAATAATTTTCAATTTCTTGAACAGAAGTCGCCTGAATCTCAATTCGGTTGAATAGGCCGAAACGAAGATTGCCGATGGCCGTCAACTCTGGACCGCTAGTAGTAGCCTGATTTAATGCCAAACCTGCCACGAAAATACCGTGTGGCATCAGAGATAGTTCTACCAAATCAGCCGGTTCAGGTAAGCTTTGAGCCAGTGCTGGTAATGTCACTATTGCGACCGCTAAGGTCAGTTGAATCCAGGCTCTCCAACTCGACCCGGCTAAGAGCAGCATTAGCACTGAATATGGATTCCGTCTTGGGTGGCAATAATAGCTTGTTCTGCTCGATTGATAAACAGTCCGTTTTCGACGACCCCAGGCAGATTATTGATCTCAACCTCGGCTTGTGCGGGGTTATCAATTCGCTCGAAATAGCAGTCCAGAATATAATTGCCGTTATCGGTAATATAGGCTACCTCCCGATTTTGCCGTTGAACGACACGGGAACAGAGTTGACTTAAGCGGTTTCGAGTAACTTCCCAACCAAACTGAACAACCTCTACCGGCAAAGGCGACTTCGATCCGAGGTGTGGAACAACTTTAGTTTGGTCAGCGATAATGATCAATCGGTTCGAGGCTTCAACCGTAATTTTCTCTCGCACTAACGCACCGCCAAGTCCTTTAATCAAATTTAGATCTGGATCAATCTCATCTGCCCCATCAATGGTTAGATCCAATTCAGGATACGTGGCTAAGTCAGATAGCTTAATGCCCTCATGCTGAGCGATGTCGGCTGTCTGGATAGAGGTCGGAATCCCGATAATACCGAGTCCATTTCGTACATTTTGGCCTAGTTTGAGCAAAGCATAATAGACCGTTGATCCAGTTCCTAGGCCCAAGACCATGCCAGGTTCTACTGCCTCGACGGCTTTTTCCGCTGCTAGACGTTTAAGGGTTTCTAAATCCATCTTAAACGATTATAACTCCCTTACTAGTCTGACTTTCTAGTAGTGTACTTGTCGACGGAGCACATGGTAAACAGTTTATCAAAGATTAGTGGCAACATCAACGCAAAAATTGTAAAATCTCATCAGTTCTACCTCGACTGGTAGCAAGGTATAATAAAATCCGCATAATGATTAATGACAGAAGCGTTTATCGATCCATGAATGTGAAACGAACTAAAATTGTTTGTACTATTGGTCCAGCTAGCGATTCGGTAGAAAAGATCATCAGTATGGTCCAAAACGGAATGGACATTGCGCGAGTCTCTTTTTCACACGGAACACATGAGGAGAAAGCAAGAGGAATCCGCAATATTAAAATTGCCGAACAAAAGCTGAACAAGCGAATCCCAATTTTGCAAGATCTATCCGGGCCTAAGATTCGCATTGGTGAGTTCGGAGACGAAGTTGTATATCTAGAAGAAGGCAAGACTTTTAGACTGACCACGAAAAATATCACTGGAAATGAACAGGAAGTCTCGTTTAATACACCAGAAATCCTTTCGGTGATCTCTGTTGGTCAGACCGTTTTTTTAGCGGATGGTGAGATTCAACTGCAAGTAGAATCGGTGGAAGAAGATGTAGTTTCGTGCCAGGTGACGGCTGGAGGAGAACTCCGTTCACGCAAAGGGATTACTATACCAGGGCTCCGACTAGATCTAGCGATTCCAACAGAAAAGGATATTGTGGACCTACAATTTGGTGTTCAGTTGGAGATTGATTGGGTAGCGCAGTCGTTTATACGAGATGTCTCTGATGTGCAAAATCTTCGATCACGACTTCACTCTATTGGGCAAGACAAACCCATCATTGCCAAAATAGAGAAACGGGAAGCTTGCCAAGAAATTGAGGATATCATTCAGGCGGTTGATGGCGTGATGATTGCGCGTGGTGACCTCGGGCTAGAAGTGCCGCTTCAAGATGTACCCGCTTTGCAGAAACAGATTATGCAATTAGCCAACCATTATGGAAAGCCTGTAATAACAGCTACACAGATGCTAGAGTCGATGGTCCGTAATCCAAGGCCAACTCGGGCAGAAGTAACTGATATTGCCAATGCTATTTATGATGGAACCTCTTCGGTGATGCTTTCAGCCGAGACAGCCATCGGCAAATACCCAGTGGAGGCTGTCAAAATGATGGCCAAGGTAGCACAATCGACAGAGGCAGAACTCGATTATATCACCTTTTTCCGCTCTCAACCCCTGATCATGAACGAAACACTACCTGACGCTATTGGGCATGCTGCTTGCCAAATTGCACTTGAGCTAGACGCCTCTCTCATTATTTGCTGTACCAGATCTGGTAAAACCGCGTGGAATGTTTCTAAGCGCCGCCCTCGAGCCCCAATTGCAGTTGTCAGTCCCCGTCAAGAAACGCTAAGAAAGTGTTTGCTCTACTGGGGGACAATTGATATTACCATCGGAGACTGTGAAACATTGGATGAGTTGATTTCTGTTTCAAAAGCCGAGGTCCTACGTTTGGGATTAGCCGAAAAAGAGGATTATGTAGTGATCATCGCACCAACCGAAGGTTGGCGTGATCTGACCAGTTCTGGTAAAGCCAATACTAACAATATGCTGAAAGTCGATGTTCTGTAGTTATCGGCTGAAATCGGCTATTGTTAGAGCTCGTTTATCTTTTAGGAGGGAATATCCGTTTAGAATTATTGATTCTCTTTGACGGCTGCAGGGCCTCGAATGTACCAATTCTTTCTAAGTGAAAGCGGGCACATTGCCGCACATCCTGGTTCTGATCGTCTAAGGCTTGAGTTAGAGTAGAAATAACCAATTTTACTGGTGTGCCAATTAGTCCCAGTGCGGCAACAGCATCAGCCCGGAATCTAGCTTCGGGAGCATTCAATACTCGAATTAGCGCAGGTACAGCACTTTCCGCCACCTCTCCTAACATACCCAACGCACTCGCTGCATTTGATCGCACATTTAGATCTTCATCTTGAAGAGTAGCAATTAGTGCTATTACAGTTTCTTCTGCAGATGGATAAATAGCCCCTGACGGTTGCACGGTAGTCAGGGCGCCGATTAAACCAAGTGAAAATGCTGCCTGTTGGCGCACTTCTGCATGAGGATCACCTAGAGCCTGAATCAGTGCAGGTATAGCCTCATGAGCCCCAATACCTATCACAGGTAATGCTTTGGCGGCATGAGCACGCAACTGAACGTTATTGCTACTCAGAGCCTGAATTAGCGCAGGGATAACCGGATCCCCGATTTTACGTAGATCCTGGATCGTATTCTGAATCTCTTTCGATTGGCTAGAACTAAGTCGCTTGATTAACTTTCGGATCTGTTTAGCCGAAGTTGGCGGAGTAGAATTTGCCGTCTCTGTATCATGACATCCAGACGAGCCCACAAAAATTAAGCAAATTTGAATCAGCCACAAAACTGGTAAGACCAAAGAAAAGCGGATCTGCATAACGACTGTTTTTGATTTGATTATTGGTAGCATATTGGTGAAAAGTTTCATTTTTGATCCCCGGCCTTCAAAAGCAGCGATGCAGAAATTGCTTGAGCGTCAACATCATTCTGATTAGCGTTCTGGAAACACTGACAGTGGATGTGGGGGATGGCTGGTCCATAACGTTTCTTATCTGGCTTTATAAGCTATCTTTGCCATCTTACCGGTGGGCAGGCAAACTATCGTAAATGAGACCAACCGGATTATTATACCCCTCGGACAAAGATTGAAACAGGAAATGGGTTGCTTCGATATGTTTTAGGAAACGTGCTTTGTCGCTCTCACGATTACCTGAACTGGTAGCGATGTCGATTTGAGTTCGAGTATCGATATTGATATTTTTTATCTGCCTACTTTTGAAAGTGGGTTGGAGAACCCTACACCGGTAAATCGCCGGATCAGAGGTGGCACGGTTCTGGTTATAAGGGTTCCTCTAAAAATTAGTTAGATTTGTGCAATTTTCTGCCCATTTGTTAGAATTAGCCCATTGACAATTAAATTAGGATGATTCAACTCATCATCAACGAATTGATTCTGAGGCCAGCAGAACTTTGTGACTGGCCGACTGGTTTTGAACAACTCGACCACAGCCGCCACCCGATAGTTAAACTTAACCAAATAGTCAACTAGCAGCAGTTTGGCCAAACTCTGGCGACCGTTCGAGACCAAGAGCGGAAGTCCAATGCCGGCCGAAAACCTTTTGGTGTTAGACTCTGGTTCCAGATCATGATTCTGGATTCCTGCTACAACCGGCCTGACCATCAGCTGGAGTTTCAGATCCAGGGTCGTATTTCTTTTCTGCCTGTTCTGGCTTTGAGTCTTGACGATACTGTGCCTGATGCCAAAACCATCTGCCTTTTCAGACTTCAACTTACTCCGGCAGGACGGAGCAAAAAACTTTTTCAGCCGTTGGACCACTTTCGGCCTCAAAACGGTTTTTCGGCCCCGAAAGGACAAATGGTTGCTGCCAGCATGGTAGTAGTTCCAAGGCAGTCTAACAGCAGAAGAGAGAATAAATCCATCAAGAATGGCCTCAATCATTTCGGCGATCAAAATCAGATTGAGATTGATGTTAAGCACAAACTGATGCGCCGCGATGAAGTAAGGCCGGCTTGGGTTCATGACCGCCATGTCTGGCCAGAACTGCGGGCTGAAAACAACAGCCGCCAAGATGTGTGGGCCGACTCGACTGATGGGTCGACAGACACACGAGATCCGCTGAAGGAAGATGGTTACCGTGGCCACATTCAGCCAACAGGCGGCCGCGATAAGAAGCTGACTCAACCTTAGATAGAAGCTGATCATCAGCCTTGGAAAACTAGCCGCCAAGTGGAGCCCATCTTCGGAATCCAGCAGATGGGGGCGAGCAACTTGATGATAGGAAGCAGAGGCCTAGCTAGGACCAAAGGTAAGATTGGTTGGCGAAGCCTGGCCGACAACATAGACCGATTAGACCGATACTGCCGGCTGGCCCAGCCTTAGTGGCCAGTGGTGTGGCATCCAGGCGGCAAAATCAGCCAATGCCACTTGATGGCGGTCGCCTTGAGGCAAATAATCGTAATTTTGCCATAGGATATTCAATTTTGACTCAAAATAATGTTAACTTAAAAATTGAGCCTCTAAAATGCGATTTTTAGAGACGGCCTTCGGTATTCCACAAAAAAATTGAATGGTGTACCTCAATCGTGTGTTGTTTGACATTGAACCCAAAAGGCAACTGCCGAGATTACTTCGTAAAGTCGTAAGTGGCGAATGTAACGTGAATAGGTTACACCCGGTATATATTCAGTTGTATTATGTGATTGTGACAACGCAGTTTCTTGGTTAACTCTTGTTTGTAGTAGATTGTACAAATCTATAGTAGACCGTGAAAGGTTATCGCTGAAGTCAGCTTGCGAGTTAATTTTGTCCGACACTAACCCGACTGCTTGCAACATCGCTTTCAAGCGCAGATCTGGAGATGCAACTGTTTGACTGATCTCAAAAAGTGAGCTGACACCTAGAAATAGATCTTCGTTCCGTAGATCTTTATTTTCGATTCGAATCTGTGACTGGGCAATTTGGAAAATCGCCAGCCAAACCGACCATGGGTGATGACCTTTCATCAACTGTTTACTAACTTCACTCATAGCGATTGTCGCTTCGTTTTCAATCATTATCTGTATAAATTGACTATCGGTCGTACTACTAACGAAGTTTTTAGTCCAATTATTTGGAACCTTGTTAACTAAGATCTCACTTTCAATCCAGCATCGATTGTCATGTCGATCTGTCCGAGTGGCACCAGTCTCACTTTGGCAAAAGTAACGTACCAAAGCTCGTAAAAGAGGTGAACAATAACCAAAACCGATGATTTGCAAAAGTTTCCAGTATTGCAGGGTTGTAGCCGCTTTTTTAGCGTACGCTGATAGATCCTGAATCCCCAGTTCAAAGGTGAACTCAAAAATCTGGAACATTGAAGTCGTCCGGCACATTTTAGTAACCGCGTCGTCTGCGGCTTCGGCATCACCGTAGTACATGGAACCACGTAATTGCTGAAACGATTTTTGGGGCGGGTCCGATGGGCCAAGTTGTGGCAAGCGGAGTTGGGCTTGTTCGGCTTGCTCTGCTTTGAAGCACTCAATCAGTGAAAGTAAAAACGTATGGTCACCTGACCGGAATCGGTAAGCAACCGCCAATTGACGCAATAGATCTGCGCTTGGTGGCAAATGCCAAATGGCAGCCAAACTTAAAGCGGAAAAAATGTGGTGATAACTCTCGGTAGTCAGAAGTGGCCGAATTGTATTTTCTAGTTTTTCGGCAGATAAATCTGCAATCAATTCAATTGTGATCTGGGAGAGGTCCGCATTGAGCGAACTTGTGATGTGTGAACTGTCTTGATTCATCTTTCGATATCCTTACTCGCCAAAATTTCTTGAATAATGGTGTCTGTGGTTATGTTTTCGCCTTGGGCTTCAAAGTTGAGTAAGAGTCGATGCCGCAGGGCCGGTAGGACAACTTGACCTACATCTTCAAAATCGATATTCAAACGAGAACCAAGTAGCGCATGAACTTTAGCCGCCAGCGTGATGGATTGCATTCCCCGTACACTAACCCCCAGTTCGACATACTGATTAGCGAGATCGTGACTGCCAAGCCGATTCGGGTGAGTGGCCTGGACAATGCGAATAATGTGTTTTGCTACTGGGTCAGAAACTTGGACTTGGCGCACCAGTTGCTGCATAGCCAAGATCTGGTCCGCAGAGAGAATTTGATGTAGATCTGCCTCTTGTGTAGCCGTGGTTTGATGCATAATTTGGAGTAACTCAGACCCATCTGGAAAGTCGATCAACAACTTGAACAGGAACCGGTCTAATTGTGCTTCTGGTAGTTTATAAGTGCCATCCATATCTAATGGATTCTGTGTTGCCAGTACACAAAATGGACAGGCGAGTGGATGGCTCACGGTAGAGATACTAACGGTTCGTTCTTGCATTGCCTCCAGGAGTGCAGACTGTGTGCGTGGGGTCGCCCGATTGATCTCATCGGCCAAAACAATTTGAGAGAAGATCGGTCCCCGCTGAAACTGAAAGCGATTTCGGCTCAAATTGGGAACCGAAGCAACACTGTCTGGGTCTTGCTGCACATTACGCCCTGGCTTAGAATCTTCAACCAAGAGCATAGTACCTGTAATGTCCGAAGGCATCATATCGGGTGTAAACTGAATTCGTTTGAACGACAACCCCAAAATCTGACTAAGTGTCTGAACCAACTTGGTTTTTCCAAGTCCCGGCACGCCTTCTAATAGAACATGACCATCTGCGAACAGGCTAATAAGAACATTTTCGACAATGCGATCCTGGCCTATAATTCGCTTTTTTACCTCCTGCTGAGCAGTGAGGAAGTTTTGGCTAAATTGCTTAACCCGATCTTCGATTCCTATCCTTGTCTGGTGTGTCATACGATAGATAACCTGCAGTGGTTTCGGTCGTTCTAAATGGCCCTCAATATCAAATCGTTCTAGCCCCTCAAGGAGCAGTTGTCTCTGCTATCTGGAGCCATTCTTTTTCGGGTGTTGTTGGTAAAAACCGATAAAAAAGTTTAGCCGAAACCGGTTGGCCTAGTGGAACAGTAAAATTGACCTGCTTGACCTCATCCTCTTTCAATCTTAGTTCTTGCTTAATTTTGAGCTTGTCTTTATCAATTTCAGCGGAGAAGACCTGCCGTTCCTTTTGATTGCCGAAGATTACTTCTAAAATTACGGCTCTCAATCCATCGCCGGGCAAGATATGTCCTGTTTCGTTAATCACTGTTACCATTACTTGCTCATCTGACCGTTGAATCGATAATTTTGCCGACTGTTTCAACAGAGATTTACTCCGACTTCCCCTCCATGTGTGCTGGCGTCCTTCGATAGCTGTGTAGCTCTGAAGACTCTGCTTACGCCTGATAGCCGGCATGTGGCAGGTGGCGCAATTTTTGTTTTGCCGTTTAGCCCGACTCCGCCGGAAACTGGCGACCTGGTTATGTACCATCACACTGTCTTGACCGTGACAGGTAGCGCACAGTAGCATCGGATCTTGAGCATAATTGGGGTCAATTATATCGCCATGAAACACTGCAGGCAAACTTCCTTCAGGGCCGTGCATGGCCCCGTTTTGGTCCAGATGGCAAGATAAGCAAGAAACTCCAGATTCACGATCGGCATCCCGCAGTTTCGGCATCTTCCCAAGTCCTGTTGATAACACAGGTTCTGGTGCATGGCAGGGGTCACAAGTTGCTTCTCGGTCGGGAATTTGACTGGCAGCCTGTTGATAAATCGGATCAGTCCAGGCTTCAGCATGGAGGGAGCGTTCCCATTCCCTCCAGATCGACGGATGACAACTCTGGCACCTTCCCTTTTTGAAGGCGCGCTGAATATCGTCGTAGCCCAAATGATTGGATTGACTACTGATGGTTAAGACAAAAATCAGTTTCGCCCAAATAGTCATTATGATTACAATTCCAATTTGAATGTTACGCATTGGGCGTCGATCTCCAGAGACTTTAGGGAACAGAACCGCCAGTCAGGAGACACCAACAAAAATTGATGTCTGAGCATATACTTCTACCAAGTCTAAGGATAAACTAAAAAAGATGTTGTAGAATGACTTCCGCTGATTGATTCGCGCTTCGAACGCAGTCTGGAATCCCAACACCATGAAAAGCATTTCCGGCTAGCTCCAGTCCGTTAATCTTAGAAACCTCAGTCTCAATCTGTGAGATTCGATCCAGGTGCCCCAGATGGTACTGAGGGCTAGCGGTCCAACGGGTCATCCGTGAAAAGATCGGATTGCCCTCAATCTGCAATAACTGGCGTAGATCTGACAAAACCAATTCCAGTAAATCTGGGTCTGAACGTTCGAGTAGATCCTGTTGCAAGGCTCCACCGGCGAAAGCACGCAACAAGACCTTTCCTTCAGGTGCTCGATACGGGAATTTGAGACTACTAAAGGTGCAAGCTGTTATTGATTGATTCTCGATTGCAGGCACCACGAATCCCATTCCGTCCAGGCGATGGCCGATCTGCGAGCGTTCGAAGGCCAAATTAAGTGTAGCCAAAGAGACATAGGGTATCGTTTTTAGTAGTTTGGCAACTTCAGGGGCAAATGAGGTCAACAATTTGGCCGTCTGTATTGCCGGGAGAGCCAGGCAAACCGCATCTACAACCAACGATTGGCCATCGTCAAAATGGATCTCCCATTTTGGAAGCGTTTGACTTTCTTCCTCTCCTTGTTGGTGGCGAAGCGCGATAACAGCAGTCCGCGTCTGAACTGAGTTTGAGGGCAGAGTTTGAACCAACCGGTCAACTAACGTCCGCAGCCCTGTTGGGAAGGTCCGGAAGATACTGTATCGAGCACCGCCGGCTCGCCGTTCTGACATCGTTTCAACCAAGGCACGGATGATACTACCAAACCTTTGCTCCAGTTGCAAAAATTGTGGCATAGTAGCTTTCAAACTTAGCTCCCTGGGATTAGCGCTGTAAATTCCACCGATCATCGGTTGAGCTATTCGATCAAAAGCTTCTCGTCCTAGCCGACGGACGACGAAATCTTCTAACGACTCGTCCGTCTCCTGCACGGATGGCGGCATAAATAGATCCATTGCCATTCTCAACTTGCCTCGCCAACTGAAAATCGGAGTGGTGACAAACGGCCATAAGGCCGTCGGAGCCATCAGATAAAAGCCCTCTGGCACCGGATAAAGTTTTCTCGCACGGACAATGAAACTACGGGGAAAGTTAGGATTGGGTGAGATCAGTTGGTCAGCGATTCCAAGATCCTGACACAGTTGGAACGCCCACGGTTTAGTGGTAATGAAGGCATCTGGCCCTCGTTCCATCACAAATCCGTTTTCGGTTGTTGTTTGGATCAAACCACCAACGCAATCTGTGGCTTCTAATAGTTTTAGATCTAGTGGAAGATTTTGTTGCTGTGCCGACTGATACAGACGATAAGCCACGGTCAGACCGGTAATACCACCACCCACAACGCCGACCACCCGCTTTCCTGAAGTTGGTTTGCTGCCGGTCCGCATTTAATCGCAGCCCCACTGCTTGCGGAGTTCAGCTGTCGGCGTATAGGTCGCACCGAGATTATAGAAGTTGCCGGGCCAGGTACCGTCTNGGCCAAAGAAAAAGCGTTCGTCTTTAGCCTCACCCGCTAATTGATAATGAGTGTCAATACTGATGCGATAACGGTCCGTCAGGTTAGAAGCGGTGCTGTGCATCATATACATGCCAAAAATGATGACATCACAAGGCTGAAAATGAAGCCGTAGCCAAAGTAANCCCCAAATCCTCCACCATTTCCTGTGGGTTAATGCTAAAACTGCGTCGGTCAGATCCCGATCGATATCGGTCGCACCGTCGTCGATATTAGCTTTTGGTGTTGACGGGATTTCAGGCCAATTACCATCGCTCCACCAGTTAAATCAATTTCTGTGAATGCAGACTACATGGTATACCGGCGAGTGTTCCTCGTCCCACGTAGACCTGATCGTAGTGGAAGTGGGTTGTGGTTCCCCTGGGCTATGCATCTTAGCCAAGGTTTTTCAAAAGTGATTACGTCGTTGCCACCTAGCAGACGCTGATAGAAATCAAAGGTTTGTGTACTATCAACGACCTGTAGGATTTTGGGAGCATGAGCGACATCGAACTGACGGAAAAAACTAAAATTCTTGTAAGGTTCGGCCGCGATTNCTTGCTCCAGAGGAGTATTAGGAGCTAAACTGCCTCGTTGACGAATAGCTTCTAGTGTGAAGTCCCGTGCTGTTTCAACCGTGTTTTGCGGATGGCAGTTGCGGATGAACAGATGACCACCCCTCTCTAGCTGATGACGAAGGGCTTCTGGTTGTTCACTCAGGTTGGATGCGTCTTCTAGTTCAACGATACCANGACCAAAGTAAAACGTATATATGCCGAACTGNAAAGGCGTCCCGTCAGCGATCGGAGCCATCTATTTTACTTCAACGAAGATAGGCCATCCTTACTATTATGGCTGTTTTGTATAGTCGCGCCCATCAAAATGCTGGATGGAGAGGTCGGTCAAGGTGCCGTCGTTGCGCATTTCAGATATGATTTCACTCACCCGCTTGACCAACTGCGAATTGTCTTTGGATCCTTTCTTGTCGAAGGCCACGGCCAAATGTTCAGCAAAAACGGGTTTGCCCACTTTATGTACGGGCACTCCGTTATCAATGGCAGCGTCAACAATGGTATGAGAAGACAGAAAAATGGCGAATTCCTTCCGACCTGACTGAATCGACTGCACGCACTCGTTATCCGTTTTCATCGGNATGATCTTGACATCAGACGGAGGCTGAGCAAAAACACTATCCTCTGGTAGACCCAATCGTTCTTCCTCACCACTGAGCCAATATTCGTAAACAGTTTCGGTACAGACGCAAACCTTTTGGCCCACAATCTGATCCATATTTTCAATACCCATGTTGTTAGTAGCAGCAAATTGGGCCAGGGTATAGTAGTAAGGCGGGTTGGCAAAGTCGAGTAACTGTTGCCGCTTTTTGGTGATTGCTACTGAGCCGACACTCATCTCCCAACGGTCACTCCAGTTACCTGCTACGATCAAATCCCAGTCGGGTGTAACAAACTCCACCTTTACCCCTAATCGATTGCCGATTTCCCGGGCTACATCAATGTCAAATCCTACATATTCACCATCTTCATTGACGTACGATTGGGGGGCATAGTTCGGATCAGTCGAAACAATAATGGTGTCCCGTTTTTGGATTTGAGCTAACAGGTCATCGCCATTCACCACTCCTTGTTGGGCTGTTTTTTTCGGGGTATCTCCACCACAGGACAACAAGATCCATAGAANTGCAACTCCACCAATAAACCCACTCCTAAAGAAAAAGTATAAGTGAGAAAGAACCAACCGGCGAACAATTATCATCTCAATGCAATCACCTTTCAGACTGATGATTTGATTTTAATTGCCCCCAGACGACCGGCAATTTTAGCTCAACCTGTACAGCAAATGGAATCGTATCAGTCTGACCTTTTTTGCCGTATACTATAACGTTATCAATGTAGAGGGTTGCACTCAATGCTCCCCAAAATCCAACACGGCCTTTAAGATTAAGCATCATCGTCAAATTTAGCAAAAGGATTCACTTTAGTTAAAGTCCCGGTCACCCAGCCATTGCCACTTTTTAACCTTAATAATATATGATTTCCCCGATACTTGAATCTGCATCATATCCCATGTATTGAGTAGGGATTCCTATTTATCTTTCTTCTCATTTAAGAGCGAACTGTTNGCATTTAAGCAATAGACCCGAAATTGTGCCCGACCTCTCCTTCTAGTTGCATAATAGCATTTAGTTGCCGTTTCTTGGACGCGCGAGCCAGGCTAAATTAACATTCGCATTTTTATCAAACATCCAATCGAATTCGTAGGTGAAATCATCAAAANCTTTTTTGCCTTTATTCCCATATACCCTCAAACCGGGCTGAGAATAGACTCTGTTCNCAGGTTTGATTGAGTGTCGCTAGTATTATCCATAGACACAACCGTCAAACTTGATTCATTACATTTCTCCTTAATCTGTAAATTGGCCTGGCAATTCACCAATCTGCAACACTAATAATAGCACATGGAAAGATCGCAGGCAAGACGTCGACAAACCGTCTGAGACAACATTGACGTTGAGCGAAGGGAACGGTACAATCAGGATCAGCCAAAGATTCTGAAGGGAATTTTTGATGGAATTACCAGAAAAACCCTAGCTTTGATCCAGTTTGGTGGGAATTAGGTTAATCTAGGAAGGAGGTGATCGTGGATCAACATAACCGGCAAATCTCTCAACTGGAACAGCAGGTTGAACGACTGTGGCGTCAGATTAAGGAGAAAGATGGGCAGATTCAAAACTTGCAGCAACTTTGTGCCTTGAACCAACAATCACTCCAAGACCTTACCCAACAGTACCAGCAACTGGTAGATCTGCAGAATCGATTAGGGCGGCGCCGGAGACGAAGCAGTTACTCTAGTCGGTCTGACCGCCATAGTAGCCGAAGGCCTGTCTACAGNAGATCTGTGGTACATCACTTAATTAGACAGCGTTTTCCTGACTGGTCAATTCACGATTTGCAATTTTGCGGGCAAGGTGCTAGTTTTTGCTCTTACGCACTGAATCAGGAGTATATTATTCGCTGTGCCAAGCACCGGGATTCTATTAGACGATTGCGTTGGGAAGAGCGGTTGCTACCGAAACTTCAACCACAGATGCCGGTTGCAATCCCGCAATTTCAACACCTCGGCTATATGGATAATGGCCTTCCATTTTGTGCCTATCCGATGATTTCGGGAGAACCATTTGANGAGAAGCANTATCGCCACCTACCAAATGAACAGCGAGATCGGGTGGTACAGCAAATGGTCGACTTTTTAAAGGTACTACACGGTTTTCCCGTTACTGAGGCGATCTCTTATGGCATTCCGTACCGGGAATTTGAAGGGATGCCGGTACCGGATACGCAACAATTTGCCCAAAAGAAGATCTACCCCCACCTGACTTTGGACCATCAAGAACGGTACCAACACTGGTTCGATTTCTACCGGGAGAATGAAACCGATTTTTCTTACCAACCAGCTCTGATCCACGGAGATTTACAACCCAGACACATTCTGTTCAATCCGGAAAAAGGCCTAATCGTAGGGATCATCGACTTTGAAGATATTCGTGTTAGTGATCCTGCTGAAGACTTATACTACTTGCAGGAGACGTATGGTGACGATTTTGGCCAACGGCTGCTGAAATCCTACGGCCTAAAAACTTCAGATNACTTTCACTATCGGTTTAGATTTCGACGATTGATTCAAATCACTCATCATATCTTAGAAGGATTGGATGATAACCGCCGTAGAGAGGTGGATCATGGGTTTGATGAACTACGAGAGTTTTTAGGTCGGCCGCTATTAGCCTAATCACACGAATTGATTGGGGTAGAGGTTGCTTAGACCCAAAAGGCGTTGTCATGCGCTCGGAAGCAAGAACTAACTCAACTCCGTCGGNAACTGGTAACACGGATAGGAAATCGTTGAAAACATGGCACAGGATGCTGTCGAACNGGNCATCGAACGCGGCGAAGCGCTTGCCCTCAGTGTTCTGAAAAAAAAGATGANGGGGCGGATCCGCTGGGAAATCGGATTCGAGCAAGCTACACTTTTCCTAATTTCTCTCCGACTAGTTGACCTTCAAGACCTAATGTTTTTTGATGATGGCCAACGATATCGGTAAGGGCTNAGTGGATTGCGAACAAGGCGGACAGCATCTCACGGAGAGGGTTGAAACTGCTTTAATTGCACCTNTCAAGCCCTATATTGATTTGTCAGTGATGCCAGAAAAGTTACAAAGTATGCTAAAGGATGTGAGCTTTGCAGGGGCTACAAAACAGTTGCTATTGTGTTCAAGATTTAGTACAATGCGAACGCTTTTGGATGCCAAAGGCAAACTTAAACTAAGTCTAGTTCCTAGAATTTAGCCCTTAGAGGAGCAAGAATGAAGAAACAGTTTACGATTTTATTAATTCTTAGTATGATGCTGGCCGTTGTTCATATTACATCTTATGCTGGCAACGACCCTTCTACATTTCGTAGTACAACCCACGNTGTATATGAAGCCATTCCGGCACCAAACGACATTGTCATTGACGTCAAAGGTAGCGATTGGGCNGGCGTTGAAGCNTTCTCCGGTGTTGAATTCCCTATAGAAGATGGTTCAATGACAGTATTTGAAGAATGGGATGGTGGCACTTGGTCCGGTCCTGATGACCATACAACCAGTTTTATGATCGTTTGGAGCCCTGATGCAATATATCTGAGGGTTGTCGTCACGGATGAAGACCATCAAAATGCTTCAGCTAGCGGTTGAAATGGTGATGCCTTACAAATAGGTATAGTAGCATCAGGTTCCAGAACAGTTGGAGAAGCATTCACTGAGATTAATGTAGGTTTAGGAGACGACGGAACGGTGGAAACAGGAGGTTTGCCAGAGAATCAGATTGCGATTGCACGCGATGGGACAACCACCATATACGAAGTTAAGTTTCTCCCTTCTCAGTTTGGCGCTGCCGAATTTGTTGAAGGAATAGAAATTGGCGCAAGCCTTTGCGTAATGATGGTGACGGACCGGACCAACTGGGGCAAAAAGGTTGGAGTGGATGGTATCCTCATGGCAACGTGATTGGTAAGAACCCGGAAAATACAGGTTTGGTGAAACTAGTACCGGCATCCACTGCGGTTAACGTTAAAGGTAAGTTAGCCACCACCTGGGCCTCAATCAAAAAGTAGGTCGTTTCAGAACCNAAAGTGATAAACGGGTGATCCGTTTGTCTTATCGCCGCGNAGGCCATTGACCTATTTAATGGCCTNCGCTTTTTTGTGCCAGAATTGTTCAGAAACTGAATTCAAATATCGATCTACATCTACGGATTTCTCTAACCCGGGCTGCGATGGTTGGCATCATTGTGGCTTACTTCGTTCCCCGAGGATATCGTTTACTGAATCACCAAAGCTTTTCAGAGTTTTCCAACCATCCACTTTGACTATTCGTTGGATTGATACTTGCGATTTTTGCTGAACTGCTTAAACTATCCAACCGCTACTGCGTGGGTATCCATGTAAAAGGCATCCGATTCTACTCGATGCATGGGCTGAGATATCCTTACCCTCATGTACCGTAATGCCGCAATCGGGTCAAGGGATTCCATCTAATACCAGCACCCGGTTGGATTTCGGTCCATGACCTCTGCTTGATTTCAGAACTGTGCCCCACATTCTGCTCGACCCGGATAGGTCTTTCATTCAGATTACATGAAGATTCGGCCACCGGCCTTTGATGAGCAGATAATTGATGTTGATCTCTGTACTCGACAGACCACCGGAATCCCGAGTCGCTAGATGAATTTCCAATGGTTTCTGCATCTTTGGAATGATCGACTAGCGATAATTCCAAAGATGCAGAAACCATGATGTTATCCGGACTAAAATTGAAGCGAATATAAGCCAGTAACTGATCCTCTTTCGCTGGGTGATGCCGATTCTGGGAAACTACTTGACCTTTTACACAAACCGCGAGTTATTAGCTATAATTGGGGCTAGAACACAGATCTACAGACAAAGCCCATCGTGAAATGCCTCAACAGAATAAAAAAACAGTTACGAAATTTCTTCAAAACTCTCCAGAGATCGTTTTAGTTCTCTATGCGATCTTCGCCTCTTTTTCAACGTACTTTTGTATGTATGCCTTCCGAAAGCCTTTCGCTGCAGCGACGTTTACCGGTCTTAAATTTCTCGGCACAGAGATAACTCTTAAAAAAGCAATTGTGATTAGCCAGATCATCGGCTACGCAATCTCAAAATACGGTGGCATTAAGTTCTGTTCGGAGATCCCAGCAAAAAATCGGGCAATCGCACTCGTTTGGCTGGTACTTTTCGCGGAATTAGCACTGATCGTTTACGGTGTCGTGCCGAACGATTACAAAGTTTTGGTGATCTTTTTCAACGGTCTTCCGCTCGGCATGGTTTGGGGGTTTGTAGTTTGGTATTTGGAAGGTCGGCGAACTTCGGAGGTATTACTCGCAGGGCTGAGTTGTTCTTTTATCATTTCGAGCGGAGTCGTCAAGGATTTTGGTCGTGCAGTGATGGGCGGGGTCATAGCCGGGTGGTGGGCAAAGATCCCTTTGATCGGGGGTGCAGTCAGTCAAATGGGTAATGTCAGCGAAGGGTGGATGCCGGCGGTTGTCGGGTTTCATTTTTTGCCATTATTCCTGATCGCAGTTTGGCTTTTGAAACAGATCCCACAGCCGACCGCAGCGGATATCGAAGCCCGAACGGAACGCGAAACAATGGGCAGCTCTGATCGAGTGGCCTTTATGAAACGTTTTTTGTTCGGCATAATTATGCTCTGCACCGCCTATTTTTTCCTGACCGCTTATCGGGATTATCGGGATAACTACCAAGTCGAAATTTTCAACGAACTTGGCTACTCTTACGAGAACAACAAAGCGATTATCACAAAAACCGAAACGATTATTGCCTTTTTCGTGATGGGCGTGATGGGTCTGCTTTATCTGATCAGGGACAACCGCTGGGGACTGATCTGTACTTACGTGATCATGATCGCTGGTGTTTCGCTGATGGGAATTAGCACACCGCTCCGCCAGAACGACGTGATCAACGGTTCTGAGTGGATGATCTTAATCGGACTTGGCGCTTACTTAGCTTATGTTCCATATGGTTCGGTGCTGTTTGATCGGCTAATTGCCCACACGAAATTTATCGGAACAGCGGTTTTCGCAATCTACGTCGCAGATGCGATTGGCTATACCGGATCGATTAGCATACAACTTTACGAAGACCTTTTTATCAGTGATGGGATCGGATCACTCCAATTTTTCGAGGCGCCAACTTATTTTATGTCGGTATTCGGGGGGCTCCTTCTGTTGGGAAGTTGTTTGTATTTTTTAGCTCAATGAGAAATTATGTTGTCAACCACTAAATTCTATATGGTATCTGCATACTCTTTCTATCACAAGAACTCAAAGAGCACAATGATGTAGTTTTCAACACACTAATTGTACGTTGGGTAACAATGGTAATGGAGTTATTTCGATCAAAAGACCGGATATCAACGCTTTCGATAATTGACGTCAACTAAGGATCGGTCTATAATAGGGTTGGCTGCCAGGAGAAATTAATGAAAATGAGAAATAGAACATTATTGATAACGACCTTCACGGTCGGTATTGTAACGGGCTTGATCTTGAGTGGGTTAGCGGTGAATGCTGTTGAAAAAGACGGTGTAGCTTCTGAGAGGGAATCTTTTTTGGGTTCACGTCCATATACCTTGCGCCAAATTGATTGGTTGGTCAGTCATACCAACTCGATGTTGACGGAAGAAGAAAAAACAGTTCGGCGCATTAACACCAACTACTATACCTATCGGCTCAAGGTCGGCGACCGGGCCATGCGACAAGATCCGAGACAGATTGCTAAGTTGGGTCTTCGCTACGATGCCAATACAGTGGTAATCGAGTGGGAATATCTGGACTACGGAATTAACACCGAAACAGGTAAGACCCGAAAAAGGAGTGGAGACCAGAAGCATAATCAGCGGCTGGCCAACATTCGATCGATAATCGAGGCTGAAGCCAAAGATTTTGGTTGGCAGGATTGGGTTAAGATTATTGTTCAACAAAAGTACGATAATATTCCCCAATAGACAATAACCCCAGGCATTTCGCCTAAAGTCGGTGCAATGTAGATTCCTTTTCTTGGGTTAGATTTGATATAATCCATTAACTTCTAGTAGCGCGAATACTTGGATAACAAATTTAATATGAATGATCGGTAAGGTCCATTTCAACGTTTTTTATGAGCAAATTAGCTACTGAGATTGGGCCAAATTAAAGGAGGGTAACCTTGTCTTTATTTTCATTGGAAGGTCGTGTAGCATTGGTGACGGGGGCAGGTCGTGGAATTGGTAGAGGAATCGCTGAAAAGTTTGGTGCGAATGGTGCCAAAGTGGTCTGTGCGGCGCGAACTCGCTCGCAATTGGATGATGCAGTTGCTATTATTGAAAGTGGCGGAAGTGAGGCTCTGGCGGTTGAAATCGATGTTAGCGATTTGGAATCGATCAATGCTGGCGTCCAGACTGCAATCGATCAATTTGGTCAGATTGATGTTCTGGTCAACAACGCTGGAATGAATGTTCGAGAACCGATGATGGAAGCAACTGAAGAACACTATGACCAGATTATGGCCGTCAATTTAAAAGGGTTGTATTTCTTAAGCCAAGCTGTCGCCAAGCGGATGATCTCACGCCAGCAGGGAAAGATCATCAATATTGGCTCGCTAACCACCAGTACCACACTCAACCAGGTTTCGGTCTATACGGCGACTAAAGGTGCAGTAGGTCAATTAACCAAGGCACAGGCACTGGAACTCGGTCAGTACAATATCCAGGCCAACGCCATTTGTCCTGGCTTTGTTGTCACTCCCTTGACCGAAAAGATTTGGTCCGATTCGACTATGCGCAATTGGGGCGAGGGGAATATTCCATTGGGTCGGTTGGCTACACCTGAAGATATGGTGGGAACAGCCGTCTTTTTGGCTGCTCCTGCTTCCGATTATGTAACTGGACAAATCATTTATGTGGATGGTGGGTTTATGGCCGGCAACTTCTGGCCTCTACCATCTGCTACTAGTAAGTAAATACTCATTAAGGCCAAAGGCTTCAATTAAGAAGGTAGATGACCAGTGCTTTGGTCGCAAACAAGATCTATCTGAGCTATCGTTTCTGTATTTACATCTTCCGCTTTGGGAACTAATCATTATTTCCAATCTTCGAGGCGAATTTTTATGTTTTCTTTCATCTGGTTGTGTCATTATTTCCGGCCCGATGAAACCTGGCTGGATGAGCGTCGGTCGATTATAACTGGATTTGTCAGCGGGAGGTCGAGGGTTGCTCGGGGCTACTAGTTCGGTTGGTAGTTTATAGTGTTGTTGTTATTGTTATTATTGTTGTTGTTGTTGTTGTTGTTATTGTTGAATTTATGGGTTTTTTTCACGACGACAGTCGCTTTATTGGTAGCGAATTTAGAGTCAGTAGCCGCAGGGCGTAGAGCGTGCGGGAGCCC
>PACG01000253.1 GCA_002699335.1 Candidatus Poribacteria bacterium | reverse complement strand
GATGTAACGTTTTAACTCCGTTGATGGATTGAGGCCACAATCTCCGATGACAAAATTGCAACCACCTGACTTGCATTTGTAGCGCTGCCGGTCTGGCACTATTCCGTTTTTGACCGAAGTGTCAGGGTGGCAAACCTGGCATTGAATCGTGTCCCGGCGCCATTTACGGTTAAATATTGACACTATATTATCTATCTATGTGTAAACGCTCTCATATTTTATTGGGTAAAGTAGCAGTGTAGGCACCTAATGTTGTTAGATGGCTCATATGGCAAAGCGTTTGAAAGGCTTAAGGTCTGGTGGCTAGAAATTGTACTCTGTACGACGAGAACAGGTGCCTTGTCGTGTTTGTCGTTACCAATNGATGCCGGGCAAACTTCCTCTACGTTTATCACGTNGAGAATAGAGTCAGATTAGACACTGGTTTTGGCAGCGCTGACCTGTTGTTGCCATGGCCCAGGAAACAGGGATTGAACCCAAGCGAGTCTTGCCCGCCTTAACCCTATGTTTGTCTGGCTTTCCAGACAGAGAGTCACCACCTAAAAACTGGTGCAACCAAACCTGGTAGAGAAACTTGCCAGAGGCCAGTCTTTGGCATTCTCTGCCCGGGNGGAAAGGGGTGAGCCCAAGTGGTTCCGGATGTAGAAGCCAAGACATTGTACCCAGGATCTGTCGACGACTAGAAGTTGTCAGTAGCGTCTGTTCCGATCCTTGGACGAGTTGCACCGGCATTGCCACTAAAGGCTAGGTTCATGGCCGGATAAAACATCATGTGGCAGAGTACAGTGGCGGCAAAGGGAAGTAGATTAATAGCCTGGCAGGTTTCCGGGCTATTTGAGCAGACGAACGGCGTCAAAGGAGGCATAGNCCAAGAGGGATTACCCTTTGACCTGGCTGCAGATNTCGGGCTCGACAATCATAGGAATGAGACTATTAAAACGCAGAAAAAACTAATGATGAAACAATTGGAGAAGCTACGCATTTAGTGCCTGCTTTGGGACTCTTTATCCTTCTCTTTTTCTTTATTGGCTAACTGCCGGGGAACACGGCTTTGGGCGATTGATAGTAGCTCTTCAATATCGGTAGTATAGATCTGGATAATGTCGTCTTGTCCTGCAGCAGATATTTTCTTTCCGTCAGGGTTCCAGCTGGCCGAATTAACACCGNCAACACGGCCTTTGAGAGCAAATAATTCTTAGCCGTGTTTAGTTCATTCCAGACCTTGNCCATATGATCATTACTAGCGGTTACTATCTTTTCTCTCCATCAGGGCTCCAGCGGACCAAATTAACGATGTTCTTAGTCNTTCGTCACTAAATCTTAAAGGAAATTCCCAGCCGCCAACACTGTGTGTGATTTTTACCAAGCAGTGGTTTAGTTCTTCCTTAGTTTAAGTTACTAGCTCAAATGAGTCTTGATCTTTGATCCAAGCTCTTTTTACGTCATGCTGATAAACCAAGTCCCCATTGATCCAAATTTCTACCTCATCATTACTATCAACATGTCCATATTTCTTTAATCTCTTCATTCCATCTCANAATAGTCATGGGCGGCAACATCGTTTAATGTGCCAATTAGCTGTAATAAATCCTAGATTCATATAATACGCAAAATGGAGANCAGGGGGTAGCCCGCGCTCAGCTCATCCTCTCCGAAAAAGAGGAAAATAGTAACATGCAGCACCTCTATCAACTACGACATTCGAGAAGATAGATGGCACCTCAGCCGTTGACAGACAGAGAAAGATACCAGATTGAGGCGTTGAAGGCAGCAGGATAAACACCAACCAAGATTGCAGCCGTACTTGGAAGATCAGCGAGTACGATCTGCCGAGAGCTAGCCCCTAACGATGACACAAAGGGTTATCGGGCCAGTCTGGCAATCAAGAGNACCAATCAGCCAAGGCCTGAGGAAAAGAAGAACCAGAAATTAGATCCTGCCATCTGCCGCAGGATCAGAAATCTGTTGGCTGACTATCTCAGTCCAGAGCAGATCTCAGCTGGCTGGAAGCTGGAACTGGGTGTAAAAGATCAGCCTTGAAACAATCTACTCTTACATCTNGNGTGGCNAGAAGAGTGGTGGAGAACTCTATAAGTTTCTGCGAACAAAGGGAAACAAGTAGCGGTCACCTGGCGACAATCAAGACCAGAAAAGACAGATCAACAATGCGGTCAGTATTGATGANAGGCCAAGTGTTGTCGGTGAGAAACGGCGGATTGGTGACGGGAGGATCAAGATAGTGATTGGCCCAAATCACCAACAGGTCCTGGTAAGCATTGTAGAGAAAAAGTCCAAATTTATGGTTATGACGAAAGTAGAGAACAAGACCGCTGCATTGGTGGCAACGGCCACAATCGAGCTACTTGGCCCTGATAAGGACCACATCCTGACTATTACGGCCGATGGAGGAAAAGAGTTTGCGCCCCATGAGAAGGTGACCAAGGCACTGGCGTGTGACTACATATTTTGCTCAGCTAGATTCCTGTTGGTAGCGAGGGCTGAACCAGAGCACCAATGACCTTATCAGGCCGTTCTTGCGGAAGAGGAGTAGGTTGGAGGAACTTACACGGAGAGATCAGTGAAAAGGTCAAAGGTCTGTTGAACAGGAGGTCTAGAAAGAACCTGGGGTTTGCCACACCAGCAGAGGTGTTTTTGGACAATCATTGGGAGAAAATTTTGCGTTTCAGCNTTGAATGCGTCCATCTTCGCTTTGAGCAACTTTCCATGATAATAATTCCCCATTTGAAGTTCTAAATTGTTCNTTATTTTTGGGTTTTAAATTTCTTNCCCCGCCGATTCAATGGAAAAAATCAAGGCTCAAATCAGATGACGGAAATGGATCCTATTACTAACCAATCCTTTAAATAATCGCTGGCTGTTACTTTTGCCCCTACGGAGAAAAATTGCTTGCCGGTCTCGGTGTCCCAGACCTTGGCTGTAAAATCCCGACCAGCAGTTACAATCTTATTCCCGTTAGGACTCTAATCGGTCGACATTGCCCTACCACCATGGCCAATTAGAGAGATTAATGGCTGACCGCTTTGTGCATCCCAGACCTTGGTTGTTTCATCCCAACTAGCAGTTACGATTCTCCTTCCATTTGGACTATATTCTGCTGATTCGACCTCATCATCGTGGCCAATAAGTGTAAGTAACCCTTGACCAGTCTGGGCATTCCACACCTTAGATGTTCCATCATAACGACTTGTCACAATTCGTTGTCCATCTGGACTATAAACCGCTGAANAAACAGTTGCATCATGGCCATTGAGGACTATTATTTGNTGACCGGTCTCTATATTCCAAACCACGGCATATTGTNCCGAACTGTCGTTACGATTCTCTGTCCATTGGGGCTCCAGTTCGCGGNACGAACTAACAAAAATGCTCTTTAGCTCCTCNCCAGTTTCTGCCATCCAAATCTTGATCGTTCTATGAGCTACACACTTACAATTCTGTTTCCATCCGGGCTATACCGNACTGCACTTNGTGGAACGTCGTGTCCCGTGAATGTTAACCGGAGCCGAGATTTCTAGGTAACTTTTCGAAGTGCAGTATTGGAAAAGGACAAAACAGTTGAATTGTTCCCGTAAGTTAACCCGATAGATTCCTGAGCTAATAGTATGCTGAGTTCTAGATCCTTATCCATTTCAGACAAGGCGAAAGTCGGCAAGGCTTGTGATTGTACGATTAACTTAGCTTTGTCAGCCATCATTCGTTGATGCTGAGCAATCAGTTTCTGTTCAAAGGCTTCTTGACGTTGTAATAAAGCAAAGATTAATAAAGCCAATAGACAAACGAAAGCTATTGCTACGCCAAACAAAAGAAGTCTATGCCATTTAGAGCTACGGCGGAGCGGCTAAAGACGATATATTCACTGTGTAATTCTGCTGGTCTGGGCTCCTTANAGATACCTTCTGTTAGCCAGTTCTCTGCTATTTTTAGTTCTTGCCGACTTAAAGCCAGGCCTTTGGATCGTTGACCCAGATTCCGTTCAATAGCACGTGTCAGTAAGTAAGCGTGTTTCNTAACATGATCTAAGTCAGTGTCCAANGCAGCGATTAATATAATACAAAGTTGGCTNCAAAGTNGTCCTCTTGTCTGAGGGAAATCCAATTGTGGNTCGTCATAGAAGAATGGACTTGACTATCTTCCACCTCTTTCCAAACCACTGGCACCAATCTTTTGTTGTGTTTGACCGTGTGTTCAACCTCTAAGGTGCAGATTTTGGAGGCCACAGAATCAGGATTGATAATAAACAGGAAGGAATTAGCCGCTTCAATGCCACTATAGATTTCAGCTAACCAGTCAGCAGTAGGTGGAATATCCTGCCAGTCGGCCCAAGGCTCACAATCACGGGCGGTCAGTTGGTCAACAAGTAACGAACCAAGTCGACATCACGGTGGAAATAGGAGATGAAGACGTCTGACATGAGAAGTGGACCAAAGGGTTTACATTGCTATTATATACAATGTAAACTTCAGGTCAACAGAGCCAGAATCAGATAGGATAGGTTAGACGAAGAAAAAGGGTACCAGCTAGGGCAGCTGATACCCGCCTGATTACCCCGTACACGAGTTATCTATTGCGCGGGTATCAGTGAGTCTGTATCTGCTTGATCTAAACTTTACAATTTAGATTTCACCCTCCATTATCCTTTTTAGATAGTTTGGGAATGGCAGCAACCAAACCAGAAGAAAGAAAAGAGACTGCCATTAGAACTGAGAGGTGCCGGCATCAGGGCACGACGACCNGGTTANTCTCAGTCGAGCTAATCCACATCGCTGATTAGCAGTAACATGTGGGAAAGAAAGTTTCCAGAGTAGGGTTTGACACTACCTGCCTACAGACTGAGACATCCAGGGAACAATGTTTTGAGGGTAGATTCAATCATATGGGCCCGGACGATGGCCACCCAGCAAGCGCAGTTGACGTGGGCTGGCAGCAGCCAGCACATCTGGATTGTATTGNAAATAAAGGTAGGGGGGGAACTTCTGGGTGATCATCCGATGGGAATAATGGACCATAAAGGTATGACGAATCTGGTCACTGGCATTAGCTGNGCCTCGGTGCCAAATCTCGCTGCGAAAAAAAATACAGTCTCCAGTCTTACCGAGGAAGCTTTGTTCTTTGATGCCATTCCAATCGGTCTCGTGTTTCCCATTCGCTCGACCAGACCGATGGCTGCCAGGGACGATTTTGGTGGGTCCTAGTGCCTCGGTCATGTCATCGAGATAAAAGTGGGCAGTGGTAATATAGATTGGCAGTTGCAAACGAGGATCAGCCCATAACTCCTCAGGCATACTTGCTGGCANCCAATCGGTGTGCAGANNTTGGTCCGGNCGCCCTGGACCNACTGCCCAGGTGTGCATGCTGACGATGTGACAGTCAGCCCCGTGAACCGCCTCAGCTAGTTCGATCAAGCCTGGCTTATCCAGGTATTTGAGGAAGAGTGGGTCACGGTTGAAAGCCGCGTTTATGCAACGCTGAAAGTGGCCGTCTCTTTCCAACGTAAGATCGGTGTCTAGTGCCTCGGCTGACGGTTCCAACTGCACCGAAAGCCGGCGAAGTTCGGCCACTTCGTCAGGGCTGAGGAGGTTGGGAAAATATACGAACCCGTCCCTTTCCATTGCCTCGACTTGCTGCTCTAGCTCATCGTATACAACCAGCGGTAATGCTATGGTCATGTCAACCTCATCCTTTTGATATATGTCGCGCGATTAGAGGCGGATAGCGGTAACCCCACCCTTCCTCCTAAGCCTCAATAAATCATCCCAAAAATGCTTTGCCCCCTACCGGAGACTAGCACACATTGATGTAGTTTCTGTCTTGCTTCTGGATTAAACCTATATATAATCTAATCTGTGTTATCGTCAGGTAGGTCTAATCTACTTCTACTGCCACTATCTAGTGTCTGTCAATGCAACACGGTAATCTATTATCATCTTAACGCATTTCCACTTTGCTGTCAAGCATGGATTGTTACTTCATCAGTTGTGTTATCAATTCATCCATTTCAAGTCGCCATTCTCATAGGCTCTCAGACGGCTATATTCCACAGCGTTACTCGTGCCCATCTAGGGTAAAATGCCATAGGTGACTATATTGAGCGAGGCGCCTAATATAGTCCACAGGCTACCCACAATAAACTCTCCCAAAATCAAACCCAAGAAGAAGGGGATAGCTCGGCGGTGACTCTTGACTCCTCCATATTTGAGCACAATCAGCTTGATCAGCCAAGCCAACCACAGGCTAAACCATATGTGAGATATGGCCCAACTACCCGAGACCGCAGCGTAGGCTGCAGGATAAAAAGGCCACCACAAAAACTTCATCTGCATTAGAAAGAGGAAAACCGAGAACAATAGTCCTACGCCCGTGAACGCTACCGCTGGAAGGTTGGAGGGAGTAGGATTGACCAGCCAGTTCTGCAAACGGTTCCAGGGCTCACTACCATATATCATTGGCACCCACGACATCCCGCTGGTAGCACCAAATTTGTAGGATATGGATAAAAGTGCCCAGAACTGAGATATTATCCCCACCCCAATAGCCAGCAGTATGGCCAGTAGAAATCGATCACTTTTCATTTTAACTCGCTCGGCTAGCTTAAATCCCTCCAGTTGATGCGGCATGGGGTGGCAATCGAAATTACGAGTAAAGAACCAGAAAAAGGAAAACATGGTTAGATTGCCTGCCCCCAGTTTACGCGTGCCAACTGCAGCTGCCATAATCTCCTCTGGACCAGTATAATGGAGGTCATGCATCGGGGAACCCAGTTCTGCTCTCATGCGGGAGATGGCCGTGGAAAGAGCCAGATACAGGCCAAAAAAGGTGAAGATCACCCCTAAAGACATGCCCGCTTTATAGCAGAACAAGGCCAAAAAGATGGAAGCCAGAACCAAAGCTATAATGGCTCCCCGATACGACATAGGCTCGTCTGCATCTTCCAGTTCTCCGCGACCCCAAAACTTTTGGCCGACATCGGAGAGATGCTGCCTGCTGATCCATAAAGCAATCAGAAATATTCCCATATATCCACCGAATCCTTGATAGTTAACATAAGGATAGGTTTTGCCACCCAAGCCGGAGGAGGTGGGCCAACCCATAATGCCACCCAACAACAACTGTGCTTTCCAAATCCAGAAAAAAAACCATAAGGAAAACAGCAAGCCTAATGGGATTAGAAAACCGATGCCCAGGACAAAGGGATAGATGCCCAGCGCAACTCCGCCCATTGAATTCCAAGGTTTAGCCGCAAATTCGAACTGGTACGACTTGGAAAACAGGCCAGGAATTATAGGCCAAAGAAAGTTAAGACCGTTGACAATATCAAGGCTGGCCGCGATGCCGAAGGCCACCCACATTGTTCTGTTGCGGAAAAAACCGCTGCTTGTCATTCCATAGGGGAGCTGAATGATGGGATAGGCCAGTTTTTCCCTCTCTGTCCATTGTTTACGGAGGATAATGTTGATGCAAAGCATGACCAAAAGCAGCGCAAAGAGGAAAGTGAACCAGCTAATTACGGGTATCAGCCAACTGCTGATATGCTGCACTGTGTACAGGGAGGAATCACCATGGTAGTAGCCAGCCAGGACACTCTTGTCATCCACTGAAAGCCAGGTAGGAATATATATGCCCAGAAGGTGAGTCCAATCATTTTCCGGCGTGGCGAACCAGAAGGCGTGGCCCAGTATAGGAATCAAGATTTCCATCACACTACAGCCAGCCGTGGCCGACACCACGGATAACATGACGAAGATCAGCAATAATTCATCTTGACCTAAAGCCCACTGCGGCAGGAAGCGCTTTAGCAACTGGTTCAGTAAAATCAGCACAAACAGGCAGAAAACTACAGTAAATATAAGCGAGATAATGGTGGGATAGGTGGAAAATTGTACCAGTTCTACTTGTACCAACCAATAGCAATTGATCGGGATCAGGATCAAGCCTAAGGCGATGGCTCGCCAGCTAGCTGGTTTAGACTGATTGGATGGGTCAACCCCAGGGCCAGACACGATTAAAAGTTATGTTTTTGAACGTTTTATGCAGGGAATGAACTTTCGGCACACCCAGGAAGTAGTGAAAGCCGAAAGTTCAGAGAGGAACGAACGGAATTAGTATGCTTTTTTAATATTTCCCCAGGCAATCAACAGGTTATGCGCAGGGCGGACGGCTGTAGGCTTTACCCCGTCAAAGCCGATGGTAGTAACCAGAACATTATCATAGCGGCAGTGTTCGCTACCCGACTCCCTAAAACCAATCGCCCCACTGGCAAAAGCGTCATGTTCCCAAGTACCCACCAGATGCTTAGCTTCATCCAGCTCCTCTCCACGTTCTGCCATCAGGCAAGTGAACTGACTGCCTTCTGCGATAAACTTCATCCGATACCAGACATTGAGTTTGGGAATTGGCGCCTTCTCAATCTTCTTTTCCACCGCTGCCCATTCGTCACCTTCCTTGGAATGCCACCACATGATGGGATCATCAGCCCCAACCATATGACCGTACAAATTGCCTGCGTCTTGTACTCGCATTAAAAATGCATTATAGCCAGCCACAATT
>PACG01000252.1 GCA_002699335.1 Candidatus Poribacteria bacterium | reverse complement strand
ACCTTTTTCCTCTTCTTTTACGCCCTTTCCATCGCTATCACTCGACTGCGAGCAGAGGTCGGATTCCCCGATCACGATGTCCATTTTGGGGGACCAATCCAGATGATAACGTCATCGGTGGGGACAGCTAACCTTTCGCAAGCTTCACGGATCACAATGCCGTTGTTCTGGTTTATCAGCCGTCGCTTTGATAATCATATAATGCCCCATCAACTAGAAGGATTTAAGATAGCCGACAGAAGCGATATGGAGGTGCAGAGAACCGTATGGTCAATACTACTGGGTGTTGCCGTCGGAATCGTCGCCACTTTCTGGATATTGCTTCACACCAGTTTTAAGGTCGGACTTGACAATATGCCCCATCCTTCTCTGGATTGGGGACGAGAGCCGTGGTCATACTTACAGCAATGGTTACACAGCCCAACTGAAATCGATTACTATCACATAGGACTAATAGGTCTCGGCTTCGTGGTTGTTTGTTTTCTAGCCACTATGAGCGCTCTATTTTTATGGTGGTCTCTCCATCCGGTAGGGTACGCAGTGGCGGGGAGCTACGGCATGAGCTTTTGTGGTCGTGTATGTTGGCAAGCTGGGTTCTGAAGTATCTCATCCTACGGCATGGTGGCCTGAAGCGATATCGACAAGCCACTCCTCTGTTCTTAGGGCTTATCTTAGGTGAATTTTCGTTGACCGGTATTTGGGCAATTACCGGTATTGCCTTGAATTCACCCCAGTTATATCAATTTTGGATCTGATTACCTGGGTCCACGCCCCCACCTGCGCCAACAACCTTGACATCAGGGTCGCAGAGGAGGTAGCCTCGTCGAGGGAGCGCGTCTCTCTGAGCAGGGGAAACCGATGAGCATGTCTCCTCTAGAGCGAGGAGAGGAGTTGCAAATATCTCCAATCGTTGGTGCGATTTGCGATATAGGCCGACGACCAGAATTCCTTTACACCTCGCGCAGACTATGCAGGCTGATCTCCCGCTTCAATGCTCAAGGGTAATGTTTACACACTACAGGACCAGGTCATCGAATACAACTGCTTTGGCATTTCACATTCTCAGTACGATGGTCTACATTCTATCCGTTGTGTATTTACCAAAGAATGGCAACTCAGCATTAACCTCTCCAGTAGGGACAAATTCTACCACCTAATAGAAGATTTCAGAGAACGCCACAATCATAAGACCTTATTGCGTAGTCCAAAGATGAGGGCAATGGCCGTGGTAATCTAACTTCACCTACACATCTGAAGGATTGTTCACCATAGGCTTCAAAGACTAACGAGGAAAAGAAACAGGACTTTCAACCTAAACTTCAGTAAAAACGAGGAATTCCATGTACATTCATCCAAGATCTGTCGCAGACAAAATTTTCGATGCTTGGCGAAGTCCCGGCCGATTCACAAAAAACCCCGACATCATCCGACTTAAATCCGGCCGTCTCCTCCTCGTTTACTCCGATACCGAAGCACACTGGGGAGAAACAACGCAAATTCTCACCATCCTGCACAGCGACGACGATGGCCAGACTTGGGACAAACTGAGTGAAGTGGCAACTGCGGATCGCAGCAAAGGTGACGAACGCCTGGTCACGCCACGTATTAGCCTGCACAGCGACGATCGGATTGCCGTTATCTGCGACCACGACGATTTCAGTCACTTCCACCAAGATCAACCGCCAGGCAACTGGCTCTGGTGGAGTACCGACGGCGGCAAAAGCTGGGATGGTCCGCACAAACCCAATATCACAGGCTTTGAACCCGATCGAATAATGGAATTGCCAGACGGACGTCTTGCCGTTTGTTCACACGTCATGCTGCGCGAAAGTCAGGAGTTCGCCGAAATCATGACCACCTCCACCGATGGCGGCAAAAGCTGGGGTAATCAGGTCATCGTCGCACACGATGGTTATCACCGCTTTTGTGAAGGCGCTCTCGTAATCCTGGATGGTGGTCAGGAACTGGCCTGTGTCATGCGAGAAAATCACTCGGGTGGTATTCCTAGCTTTGTCACCTTTTCTCAGGACAATGGCCAAACCTGGAGCGCCCCTCAAATGTGCCCTTTTGCACTGCACCGCCCCTACGTGAAACAACTCGTCGATGGCCGCTGCATGGTCACCGGCCGCCACGTCAACGGCGGCCTGGGTTGTTACGCCTGGATTGGCGACTTAAAAAAAGAGGCGGGTACCTATGTCATCGGAGGCCCCCGCAGAAAGTACAGTGCAACGCTAAAAGATGGGGCTCTTATCATTGAAAACGAACCTGAGCATGAGTGCCGCTACAGCCTGTTGCCACCCCAGAATCGATTCAGCACTGTCGACTTCGAAGTGGAACTCAAAGTGGAAGGCCCCCCAGGAGAACCGATCGCATTTATGTCCTGCGGAAGCGTTGATGCCCTACTCTATATCGGGGCTGATTTCATGACCCTCAGCGAAGTTCAGCGCACCGACCTCCACAAAAAAGCCGACTTCTCTCGCCCGAGAAAGATCGCTATTCGACACAAAGGCGGATTGCTACGGGTACAACTGGACGGAGAAGACCTCATCTCTCGCAATGTCTTTCGCGGAGAAAGCAATATTTCAGATTTCCGAGGCGCTCGTCCGGACATGCGCACTATGTTCGGGCAATGGGGCAACGCGGGCACAAGTAACTGGATAGCAGTATCCTTCTCATCCAAAAACAGAGTACTTGAAGACTGGTCATGGCGTTGGTCTGCTGCATCCGGCGACTATCCTGACCAGTATCAACGCAACCGCATGGTACAAATCCATGCCAACCATCCAGATCAGAAACCCTACCCAGATCATGGCTACTCCTCCTGGCTCACATTACCGGATGGTCGAATCATTCTCGTCGACTACACCAACTGTGGTGATATAGCCGGAAAAAGCCATCTCGTCGGGGTTCACCTTGAACCAGAAGATATTGCATAATGCCCGATTACCCACAGACTCTTTTCCATTGGCCAAGCTTATGATCTCGTCGCTTGTAGTGATAGCCCTTCGGGTATTTTCTTTCCACAGCGCTCTCAGTCAAAGGTGCCGGACACAAAGCGTACCTCGGACTACCGGCCAATAATTCCAACCCATGACACATTGATTTACCGGCCAGCCCCGCACTGGGTTGGACATTTGCCGTAGCAGCTTACGCGCACTCCTGATCCTAAAAGTCATCGGTTAGAATATGGGTTCAGGAACTCCGTCAGTGGCTATGTACGGATTTTCCGCTTTCTATGCGGTGTATGCTGTGTTGAATTAGTAGTATTACCTGGACCCAAAAGCAGATTAATCGCATCGAAGGCAGCAGCATTTCTCCGATAGCCTCCAAGATCGCCCCGTAGCTGGAGGTCGATAATGGATGGGCGACGATGCGTTACACACGGCGTCTTGGAGGACACGATCTGACGGTCACCGAATACGTCGGCGATCATCAGTACGCCAAAGGCGCGCTTTGATTTCAAATCCACGTCCCTAAAGAGAAAAACAACGAAACTGGCGACCACCATCTCCCACAACTGGAAGTTCCGCCGGCCTTATCTGGCACCGGTGGCCATGATGGTCGATGAGATCATGATCACGTTCAAGAAGGAGGCCAAGCTCAATCAGATGTCCCTGAAGGATTCAATTTCCTGTTAATCGAGTCTGACGTGAACCAGACCGTGCTGGGGCATGGGACCTCGAGCCGGGAGCGAATGATCGCCGGTACGATGGCCTTCGTCGCCTTCGACAACACCATGACCTTTCGTTCCTACGGTCGGAGACGCGAGCTATACCTGAGCAAGCCCGTATCGGAAGACGTACCGCGTGGACGGAAAGCTGACCATCCACCTGCTGCACGTTTGGCTCATCTTTGACGCCCAACGGGGCAACAACGAATAGCTGGAGGAGTTCCTGTGCGATTACGGTGTCGACATGTCCCGGCATACAAGCCCAAGATGGTGGCACCGTGGTTTCGATGGAAAAAACAGCCTTTCCATGTCGCTGCACATACGCGTATCAGGTATGCGAAAGACCGTCATCCTCGGCGAGTACGACCTTGATACCAAGCGTGTCCGGCTGCTGCCGCGCTTCGAGGGCGCGGTGAACACCAGCATCGGAACGCAGCGCAAGGACACTAGGCTCCACGTCGGTAGATGGCTGAGTTGGGACAACGAGCGATTGCGCGCGGCCCTAGTAACCGGCGCACCCGGCTTCGCGCCTCTGAAGAACTGTCATAAGCAGCTTGCGATTCTACCCCACAGCAGCCTGAAGCAGAAGCTGATCGGTGTCTCCAACACGGTGACTCTAATACCGCTGCGATAGAAAGGAATGAAAGAGCCGGTCAACGAACATTGGAGAACTGCGGATTTTCTCTTGCCTGTGGTGACTATCTTTATCTTCATCACAGTTTTTTAGGCTGGATATTCGTTTGTAGATGACACATTAATCCGCTAACTTCACCTGAGGTAGAGTAACACAATATCTGGATAATGCTTATATTTACAAGGTAAACTTGGTCACGTCTTTTGAGGGGTAACATTACAAGTTACCCGATTACGGGATTGAAATTCAGCTAGGAGCCGCGGCCATGTCCGACGACACCAAAGTGCATCTGTCGGACATGGCCTTCGCCGAAGTGGAGGACATCCGGGACGACGTGGAGCTGGCCATACTGCCCACCGGAAGTAACGAAGGGCATGGACTGCACCTGCCGCTCAAGGTTGACGCGGCCACCTCACCTCTGGCTGCCTTGCGATCTCAGTGAATGGCCTTATCTGCTCCCAGAGTTCCAGCCGGTTTAAAGGAGCAGGTTAAGTAGCAAGAGAATATGGTGTAATGCTAGACGACCTCAATCCTAGTTACTCAATGGGCGAGGATGCGCTTTGAAAAACTGCCCGATGATTTGGGTAGCAGCAACTGAATGGTAGCTTTCCCGGGGCCAGCCCTGGTTGCCGTTCTCAACACTGTAAAGCTGAACTTCGGTCGAAGACTTACCATTTCTCCAGGTGTCAATGTGGACTTTAGCCTGGTTGATGTCGGAGCGTATTGAGCCATCGCAGCTATTATGCCGGGCAAAGAACTTGACTGACTCTTGAGTGGTTAGCATGCCCCTTCCGGATGAGCCTTTCTGACCGTAGGGAACAATGTCGTCTGCTATGCTATGAAAGGAGATGACGGAGATCGGTAGAACTGGCCTCTNCGNGTGCCAATGAGAAGACCTGCNACTGGNGCNATGGCGGCCACCTNATTCGAATGGGTCACNGCAAAGGAGAAGCTCATAAAGCCTCCGCTGCTATGACCGGTCATGAAGACTTGATTTTTGTCGATTCTCAGTTCCTGTAACAAGTAGGTCAATTAGCTCAGAAAAGAACTGGGAATCCTGAGTNGGCGGGCCTCGCCATGCCCCCTTCCAGCTCGTCGGTGACCCAAGAGCNGTGGGAAAGGCAGCGATGAACTTCTCTTTTTCAGCTAGCTTGGTCCAACCGTAGTATCTGCTAGCGGTTCGCTGTCCGTTGCTTGAGCGGCCGTGTAAATAACCAGAGCCAGCGGCTCTTGCTGCTCCTTGTGGTATCCTTGCGGGATGTACAGCAGATACTCACGCTTTTGTTGACTCGAATGCATGGGTCCGGTGGTGAGTGCCAGGATTTTGAGCCGAGCTCGGCAGGGACAGCACTGACGCCAAAAGAGGCCTCTATAAGAAGAGGAATAGCAAGGTGGATTTCGGTCTTGTTGTGATGTGAGTCATGTGGTTTCTCTNCGATGATCCGGGATTTTGTCTGGCCTAACACATCGAACTGGGCGTGCTCACCATTCACTTTTTCAGTGTGGCAGGTGATCTCGTAAAATCCCGTAGAAAAATGTCCCCATAATGGCCATCGACAATGGAACTAACACCACCCAAATTCCATGGCCAATTAGAGCATATAATGGACCTGGACAAGCACCGGTCAAAGCCCAACCCAAGCCGAATATAAAACCACCAACCAAGTACTGGATTATCTTGGGGGATTTCTGATTATCAATTAAGATTTCTGTTCCATCGACATCTTTTAATTGATACTTCTTGATAATCTGAATCGATAGAATTCCTGTTACAACAGCCAGACCGATAATACCGTACATCTGAAAAGACTGGAATCGAAACATTTCCTGAATTCTAAACCAGGATAAGACTTCCGAGCGAGTTAGCACAACACCAAAGAGAATTCCAGCAAATAGAAATCGAAAATCTTTCATCTTGGCCTCCATTTAGCCTAAAATCAATGGTAGTAACAGATGGGTGGCCACTAAGCCGCCAGAAAAGAAACCAATCACCGCAATCAGTGAGGTTAATTGTAAGTTTGACAATCCACTGATTGCATGACCAGAGGTGCAACCACCAGCATAACGAGTTCCGAATCCTATTAATAGCCCTCCGATTGCCAATTGAATGACCCCTGGTATTGTTCTCAAGTAACTCCAGTTGAAGATTTCCGCCGGAACTAATCCCTTGAAGTCAGTAATTCCAATAGCCGATAAACTTTGCTTAGTCTTCTCCGATATTTGAATCACCACTTCACTATCAAACAAAAAGTTGGCCAGCCAAGCACCAATCACAATNCCAGCCACAAAATATAAATTCCACCCCCCTTCCTGTTTCCAATTGTAGATGAAATGCTTGATTTTCTGGTTAGGGAATAATGCACATATATGCCTCAAACTGGCNGAAANCCCAAATGTTTTCCCCCCTAAAAAGAACANCAATGGAACAAACAAGCCGATTATGACACCTGAAAAGTACCACGGCCATGGAGTTTTAAAAATAATCATTTTAAGCGTCCTTGATAAGATAGTCTTTCATTAATATTCGCTTGGTTGAAAGAAAACCTAGAACTTATCTTTAACAGAATGGAGGCTTTAGCCGGTGCCAATACNCCTAGGCCATAATTCACTTCCCGTGTTAAATGCATTAAAGCTTGTTATGCAGGGGTTCACACCAGTCGTTGGTCTTATGTGACATCTCTTTTCTCTCTTTAAGATTGGTCCACCTAGGATTATTGATGGTTTGTCTACGCTAAGTGGTCGAATTGGTCAGCCATTGTTTCCATTTGCTGTTTTAAAGCTAACTACTCTCTCATATTTCATACAGTAGTTTTGGGTACGATTCTAGCACAACCACTANAGAAATAAAAGAGATTAAGTTGGATTTAGAATTGGACACACTTGACTGCACACAATTATTACAAAAGAATATTGGCACCTATTTCAACTTACTGTTGAGTTGAATACTGGCTGGTGATGGNTCTACGGGTCTTCAAAACCAGCTTGTCTACGCCAGTGGATAGGTGGGCTCGACTCCCGCCATTTCCTTTCAAGTTCTTTGTTGGTAAGGGCTTAAAGCTGTTTTATAAAGTCTGATTCTTAGTTGTGTCCATTTTAGTCACAGTTGAGGTCACACTTTATCATGTCNAATNNCTATCTGGTCTTTCGCCAAACAGGTAGTAGTTATTCCTTTCGCTCAATAGTTCCTAAAGACTTACAATCACTACTAGGCGCTAAAGAATTCCAACTGTCTCTCAGATGTGGAATTCTGAAACAAGCCAAATTACTTTCCTCACATCTCTATAATCTATCTCAACTCTTTATGATCAATTGAGGGTTAACTCTGGTCATCTGAGAACTACTATTGACCATGTTAAAGAGAGATTGCGTTCAGAATTAGGCAAATCAAATCCTGCAGTTTCTAAACATCCCAAGATCCAAGAAGCAAAACCATCCAACAATCAGAAACNAGTAGAAGNTTTAACCGACCAAACATCATCTGGTATTTCTCTATCTCAACTCTCATCTGAATTCATCACTGCGAAAAATGAAGCAGGTCATCCATCTAAAACTATCAATGGCGATCTTGATACCCATAAACTTGCCATCTCTGTTTTAGGTGATCTAGCTATTGATTCTCTAACTCATCAAGATGGCATAAACTTGGTAGAAGTTTTCAAGAAGTTANCTGCTAATCGTGGTAAGAGTTATTCTAAGCTAACAAGCGATCAACTGCTTCAACTAGAGAATGAACCAACACTAAGCCATAAGACTATCCTGAAACACACTGAAAGAATATCTGCATTATTCAATTGGGCAATCAATCAAGGCTACACACATCAAAATATATTCAGGGACAAACTTGAACCAATTAGAAAAACAGAGAAAGTTGAGAAGCACTTTACTGATCAGGAGATGAATCTGATTTTAGGTCAGAAACTGACAGCAGAATCACTAGCAATCAATAAACCTGAAAGATACTGGACAACTCTTATTTCAGCATATTCAGGAGCCAGATTGAATGAAGTTTGTCAATTGAATGTATCTGATATTCAATTGACTGATGGGATTTGGACAATGAATCCTAATGCTGGTTGTGATGATAAAAGTATCAAAACAGAAGCAGGCAACAGAATCATTCCACTTTATCCTAAGTTGCTGGGTCTTGGATTGTTAGATGTATGTCAAGCATATCCAGAATCAGAAGGAAGAGAAGTTATTCCCAAACCTGAAGAAAATAAAAAGCACAGGTTATGGAACAATGATTAGAGATGGGTTGCTAAATATTTAAAGAAGTTGGGCATTAAAAAGAAGGGCAAAAACTTCCATTCCTTCAGACATACCGTAGTCAATAAACTAACCAGTAAGAAAATTTATGAACCATTCATCAAAGAATTGATAGGTCATTCTCATGGTTCGATTACTATGGATGTATATGGAGGGAAGAAACTCTGATGTTTATTCAG
>PACG01000251.1:676-11773 GCA_002699335.1 Candidatus Poribacteria bacterium | reverse complement strand
TGCTGCATCCAGTACTTTCTTTAACCCTTTATCCATGATGGATTTGATGTCACCTTCCTTCAACGCCACATTGAAAACCGCAACGTCGTCGATCTGACCGGGCAAGAAATCTCCAGGGCAAGCACTAGCTATACACAGTTTCCCTTCAGAATCATTAAACTTTATTCTGTCTATCCAGTTCCGAGCAATAAGTTTGCCATCAATATATAGCAAACCTTGTTTGGTTGTGTGATCAAGAATTGCAACGGCATGATGCCAATTATCATCATTCAGAGGCTGACCGGAGGTTATTTCTAACCCAATATCACCAGCTCTATAGCCAAAGCCCAGCTTCCCTCTGGCACCGTGACCGTTTCTCATTATCCACAGCCATAACCGATAATTGTTCAAAAAAGGAGCATGAAGTACACGGGCATGGATATTTTCATCAATTTTAGTTTTAAACCACAGAGAAAATGATTGGTCTTTATTGAGGTCCATGACATCAAGCTCAATACTCACAGCAGCTGTCACTCCATCAAACTTCAAAGCTGAGCCAAACTTCCCAGCAACCCGTTTGGCTTTACCTATAATTTCGCCGTCATTGCCCTTAGAAGAGGAATCTTTAGCAACGTCGCCTTTATCCTCGTCAAAGAGCCACATGCCGACACAGTCCCTGAAGTCAACTTTGGCAGAGCTGATGCCGGAAACCATTAGGCTGATGACCATTAGGCTGACACAAACTGGGGTGAATCTGACTTTTTTAACCGCTTTCATCATTCATTACCTCCATCTTCTGAACTCAATTTGTTAAATGATCTCCTTACAGGACACTCTAGATACCATTTATACTAGATAACCCAAGTTGCTACCTACCCTTTTGCTAGTTGGAATTCGGAAATTCTAGCCAAAACAGCAAATTGATCCCTGACTGTGGCTGTGAAGTCAAGAAAACTCAGTTTCCGACCTGCTTACTATTTTAGGCCGCAACTTGGATTAGATATTGTTACTATCCGCTATCCTATCATATATTACCAAGAAATTGTAGGGAGTTATCATATTCGGCTTCTGTGCCGCAGGAGGAAGCCGAGCAGGTAGCTAGGATGGATTGTGTAAGGTAAAGCAATCAACGCTTACCTGTAAAATGCAAGATTTCCCAAGTTCACGTGTCTAAATCTTTTGACCAATGAGCCAGCGCTGCCATTATGCACATCATTTCGAGTGGTATTGTAGGAGTAATCGGAGTCATTGTACCAAGTACCAATTAATACGAGGCCAGACAATAATATTGATGAGGGGCACAGTACCAGTAAAAGTATGTGCAATTAAATAAGTTGCAGGATACTCGACTGTAGCCAGAGCACAAGGCCGGAAAAACGTGCTTTGCCCTTTGGTAGCATTCCATGGGAAGTAAACAGCAAGGGCCCTCGGAAATTGTGCTACCTGGAAACCTTGAACCAACCGCTTGATAAGTCTCACCATAGGAGTAACATAGCTTCGTCGGTAAAACAGGTAGGCATACTATCTTGACCGTGCCTATAATCGTGTAGTCATTTGCATTGCCGCTTAAATCTTTGGTGATTTTTTCCCGATATTCACCTCTTCGAAAGGCCAATAGCCGGCGATGTCTTTTTCAGCAGCGTCCGTCGTGGTACGAATGGAGATGGCAAAAAGCACGACTGCACCTCCAAAAATAGACTTTAATATCCTTTTCATCACTATTTCTCTAAAATTGGATTCTATCAATTTAAAAACTTTTCCATCGATCATGAAAACGAAATTTGAATGTAAAAAACAGCTAGTTTCCAGGGCCGAAGCGAGCAATTCTCTCACCCGCAGACACAACTCTCCCTACATGCTGACAATTGATGCCAACTTGGAAATCTCCTAGCCCATAGCTTAGCTATACTCCGAAAGAAAAGCATGGTAAGTATATAATTTACCTTTTCTATTCACTTCTCAGTCACTTCCTTAAATGAAAACTAAATCAATACGGATGACATCAATCGGTCCACCGGATATTAGCTTAATCTCTAACACATTTTCTCCTTCCAATACGATTTCCGGATCGCCGATGAAACCGGTCTGCTGATTTGCTTCCCCCAACAAACCATCATATGGTTGCTCAATCGGTTCACCATCCAGCTGATGTGGAACCAATTCAACATTGTTCAGTAATACTGTCCAGTATAGGTTTTCTGATGAATGTCGCGTGTGAATGCGGAAATAGAACTTTAATCCATTGATACCTTCAGGTGGGGACATCTGCATTGTTAGCTTTTGGATTTGGCCTTTCGAAATCTTTCGTTCAAGTTGGAAGTCTACGGCTGAGGCATCATTAGTTGTTGATCCAAGGAAATAGTGGAGAGCTTGCTGTTGAGAAAGCCAATTCTTGTCAGTTAAAGATTTAAGCACATGAAATGGAGGCTCACAAAATGTTCCACGCAGAGGCGCGCCATGCTCACGGTAGTATGCAAAATTGAATAAGCTGATTCCATCTGCTCCTTGTTTGTAAGCAAGGTAGGCAGTTGTGTAAAATTCTTCATCAGTAGTACGGCGATAATGGAATTGATCTGGTTTGTTGGGCTCTGGATGTGGCATTGTTGCCGTTATCGTGGCTTGTGTACACTCTTGGTAGATAGCCACATCTGGGACCATCCTCCTAATCTTCGGCAAATCACCCTCTTGATGAGTTAGGTAGGAGGCAGAGAGATTAACCATCTCAAGACCACACTGATTAACCCAAGTGACTAAGTCAATACCCATTGCATCGTGTTTAGATAGAAAAATGGGTACTCGTACACATAACCAGCGGTGTCGACCATCCTTTGCAGTCTGGTCTAGAACAGAACGCACACAACCGACAAACTCAGTCATTATAGCTTTTCGTTCGTTGCTTGTTGTTTCGCCAGTATTGAAAAAAGACCAGTGTCGCATAAAGTCCAGCTCTATACCGTCCAAGTCATAGTTTTCTAAAAGCTCGGTAATCAGTGCCAGTTTGTATTCCCGTACTTGATGGAAACGCCAGTTCTGAGTACCATTGGGTGAGAGCTGGTACTCGGGATGTTCCACATAAAACCGAGGTTTATACTCGTCTAGCCCCCGAATGCCAACGAAATGGCCATCGTTGAGGCGAAAGGTGATAAACGGAGCTATCTGGTGGCGGCGACAGCGATTAACAAAAGGCTTAACCATATCACCGCCATGTCTAACGAAATACTCGATTCCGCCTCCTTTAATTAATTCCCCCGTTTGTGTCTCGTACCATTTGTAGTGATCAGGACATACTTTGCTCGGCCACCATGGCACCCAACCCAAGCCCGGACTAAAGAGAGATGCATCCACACCGGTATCAGCTATCTCGTCTACCGACGCTTCAATCATTTGTGGCCGAAAATTCTTCCCGTCTGCTTGAAAAGGTTTAATGTAACTAAACTCCTCGTCACGGCCATTAAATGGACTTATGCAGTTCAAAACGTTGGTGCCATCATTGTTGTAAATTAATTTAAATGGAGATTTTTGCACTTGGGTTTCCTTCATTTTTTTCATAAACACCACCATTGTTTCCCTTCAAATCTCAGATAATATCTCACCCCTGTAATATATGGAAATCATTTACATCATCTGGTTCAAAGAACCATTATTTGCTATTATTCTTTAGCTTGCTCCACTTAGTTGCTAGCTTACCAATAGGTGCAACAGCAGTTTTCCCGTCTACTGTATCTGTCGTGTCCAGTTCGCCTATTTCAAGTTCTACCGCCCGGAAGTGATCCGAAGATTTCCAGTATCCTCCACCTTTGCGCTCTTCCTTCTCTGGGCCAGCATTGTTTTTATCAGCATCTCCAGAGATAAAATTAATTCCCGTAATACGCCCCATAAGGTTCTTCGCATTGTTCTTAATGTCCACCACATCCCATCCCATAGCGGCTTCAATATACTAACCATCAGATGCCGGGCTACTCTTGGAAGTAACGAAGTTTGCGGTAAGATCTCCATTTATCTTGGTATGTCCTCCTACCCCCCAAAGGAGGGTTTACTTGCACTCACTTCACGTATCTGAGGATTCCACTTGCCATTTGTATCCTGTGGGGTTCAGACAAAGACGTAGTAGTTTTTTTGAAGACGAAAAACTTTGTCAAAATTGTCCTCAGTGGATAGATTACAACGAATATAATCCGGATCTCAGAAATCTGGTGTGGCTATATCCGATGGAAGCACCTTGCCATAGCCTCCGGCATTATTCGAGCGGAAATTAAGTTGAAAAGCAGTACATTTTTGTCAATATCGGTATCTTTAACACCATCAAGCTGAAGCTTTCCTATTTTGATGGTAAATTCGGGAACACTGCCCGCTGATACTTCAAAAATATAGACAGAAGAGCAAAGTATTACTATATAGCCTAACAAAATTTTTCATCCTATACTTCTAAATGTAGATATGTTTATAAGTAATCAGTAACGCATCTAAATCTTTTTGGCTTTTATGAAGAATTGCCCTAACAATCATAAGAGATCTTGATTGTTAGGCCATTTCTGGGGATGGCTCCTGCGGCTTTATTAAGTATTTTCACCTCCTTACCGCTAGGATATCGATGAATGATTTGATTATTGGGTATCCAATGGGAGTTTCCAAAGGGTTATCCCATCTGCCCTGTAATACTCTCGATCTGGATAATACTCCATCAACAGTCGATTTCGTTCCCCCAAGTCTCGCGCGTATATTATGCTTGATTCCAACAATGGGTCGTTAGCAGGCAAAACTCCACCGAATGATTTACTACGAACAAAAACGATGGCATTGTCAATTTGAGCCCTTTCAACTGATTTTAAAATGTCCGCAGTGCTATTTTTATAGAATTTCTCAGAGTAATACGTCACTAGTGGCGGCATATGACAAAATAAGCCGATTGATAAACTTAAGAGAAAGGACAAAGCTATTATGGAGTTCACCATTCGTTCTGTCGTACGGATTTTTAACACGTTACGAATGAAATCTGGAATATGCCGTATACCTCGTGCCGTCAAAAGAATTAGCATGGCACTGGATTCATACATGAACCTAGGCCCTAGCACCCAACCCTGATACCAATAAAAGAAGTAGGCAAACGAAAGACTGATAACTGAGATAATTAGGAGACAATCCCACTTATTTCTAGGCCCCGTCAAGAAAAGAATAAGGACGAACAAAAGAGAAGGGATTGGCCATTCAAATAAGTGTTTGTTCAAAGCGTTAAGGTCCTGCAAGTTTTGGATTAAGCCCCTTTGGGGAGTATGATAGGGTTTATCCAAAGCACTATGTCCAAACCCAATGTTATGTCCCGTGCCAAATTGAATGACATAGCCAAAAAGGGTAGGAGAGCCGTTGGTAATGTAATTGTAGCTCAGTAAAATCCCGATGAAACAGAGCACTACTAGTATAAAGGTGGTCATTCGAAACAGATAGGCCCGAAAATCCTTTTTCAACAACAGTAAGGAATAAATCCCAAAAGGCATTACGGTAGCAACTGCTGTATATGGGCGGATGTTTAACACCATACCAAGTCCCAAACCGGCAAGAATCGGATGGTACCATTTTTTTTCGCGGCAAACTGTCTTGATAAAAAATAGCAGAAAAAATGTCAGGAAAAACAGAGCGCTTACATGGTTCATGAACTCTGAAGACATGATCATCAGAAATGGCGAAAGTACTCCTAATAATGTGGCAAGTCGCCCAGTTTTTTCGTCGTACAGTTCTTTACCCAAGAAATAAAGCAACAAAACGGTTAACGTTCCCAATAATGGATTTATTAACCATGGAGCATCAAATATACATCCCCACATCATCAGAAATACATGTCCAGGAGGATATTCAGAGTACCATTTTCCATCTCCGCGCATATTGTTCATCATAGCCCTGAAATCGAAAAATTCACGGAGCAAGTGAGCCTGAGCTGTTAATCGACCTGTAGAAAATATTTTTCCGTGAAATACTTGCTTTATGCTATCGGTGACGTGAGGGATGTGCTCAAACAGGAAATAAGACCCGAGGTTTGTAAGGCCGAAGGTGAGGAAAAAGAAAAAAAACAGGAAAAAAACAGGGTTGACAGTATAAAATATTCGGTACATTTTTTCAATCGAGTTGATGAAGACACTTGATGCTTTGTTATCTCTATTCATCAAGAATCGTAATACTGGGTAGGTTCCAATTAGGATGAACAGGATACCTAAAGAACCAAAAATCAAGTATAGAACCATTGACCAGCTCCTAGGGGTTGGCTTCAACGTGAAGAGAAAAACGGAAACCACAGATAATCTGATCAGAAAAAGCTGCATGTCCTGAAGAAATGACGATGTTTTTGTTCTTAAGTGAAACAAAAGGAAGATAATCCACGCTACAATTAATATAAAAAATGCCCACATAATTTTTGTCAGGAACAATAGAAAGAAAACAATCATGACGACCAAAAACAATTGTCGTCCCTGAACAAATTCTATGAGGGATTTTCTACTATTCGAAGAAGAATAGATGAGGCAGATTAATATCAAACCGATGCCCCAAATCAGTGAAGTTAAAGAGAGCCAGATTTCCCAATCAACCAGTGTCAGTTGGATGTGTATGGTCGTTTTTTTGTCCAGCAGTTTACTATGAACGTTTTCCATCAGCTGGGAGCCCCAAGGGGCTTGATGTGAGGTAGCTGTTTGCAGAATCAAGACGCCCAACAGGAAACAGACGAACCTACTCAAAACGTAATAGATTTGCGCGATTGGCTTAAAGATCATGGACCCTCGTTTTTGCATCTGATTTTCATTTAGACGGAGCATTACTAACTATTGGTGTTTTTGCGCATCGAAACCCAACGTCAATGAATGAAGGGACAATCTTAAAAATATCATAGCGGCTGGAGCAACGTAGATAATATTCGGAGCTACGATACGAACCACCTCGAGCGACACAACGGTCACCAGTTTCTGGTCCTGAGGGGTTCTCTCTGGGGCTTTTTTTATAGTAATCCCACTCGTACTTATCCGAGCATAACTCGAATATGTTTCCTCCCATGTCATAGAGATTAAATCCATTCGGAGGGTATTTACCCACCGTAGTAGTGCCTTCTTCAAGTCCCCCGAAATTAGCTCGTGATCTGTCAGGGATCTCATCCCCCCAAGGGTATTTCTTGCCGACTAAACTACCTCGAGCTGCTTTTTCCCATTCCGCTTCTGTCGGAAGTCTCTTCCCAGCCCACTTAGCATAGGAATTTGCGTCATTCCAACTGATACCTACCACTGGATGATTAGGCTGGTTGAGCTGTGGGTTGTTCCAATAGAGAGGTGAGTGATGCTCAGTAGCCTGCATGAACTGTCTGTAACGAGCATTAGTTACCGGATAGGTGTCAATAAGATAGGGGGCAAGGTACACGGGGTGTCTCGTCCCTTCATCTGCATCTCCCATCAAAAATTCTCCGGAGGGGATTAAGACCATCTTCACATTATCCTTGGAAGCAAGCTTGGTTTTCTGATCAACTTGAGAGGATTCATCGCTTATGCATCCGGTCGACAGCGAAAAAAAACAGCACAAGGCGGGCAAAAACCATTCCAGAGAGATGGAGTGCTTTCCAATTTGTGTAGTTGACCTGTTTGGACCTCCTCCAAGTATGGTGATATTGGCCATCAGATGTCTGAGCAGCAATAATGCCATTACGAATAATTCCCACTAGAGAAAAGAGTTATCACTTATTTTAGATGGTTAGGAGACCTCTAGGATGGTTTCTATAAGCACCTCGAAATTTTGAATTGTCTCCGATTCAGTCACTGTAGACGGTGGACCGATAGCAATATGACCGCTCTTTATTCCGTCAACTGTTCCTTGCCAACCTGGCATCATTAAGAGTCCCTTTTCAAAAGCTGAACTGACAATCGTCGAAGTTACACCTTCAGAGGGAACGAAAGGCGTTTTCTTTTCTTTATCTGCTACAAACTCAATACCGATGAGAACTCTTTCCTCTGGATCTGTCTGACGGTTGGTAATACCTGAAAAGGTATCATTTTTTAAGTATGGCTTTTTCCTGCAAAGCGCATCGAGAAAAAAGATCATGTTTTTCGAATAATTTTGCAGAGCGAGCTCAACGGAGCACGAAATGATCGTAACCGGCGCAACCCAGATCAGAAAAGGTGCGTTGGTGATGATAGAACCGACCCCATTCCGATGAACGCCGTCGGTGGACGTTACCATAAAAATTTATATATCGATCTTTCTCGCGCTATACCAAGTAAACTCCAGAAGCTACCTGCAACAAATTTGTCGAGTATAAGACCTAAGAAAAAAGGAGCTAATTCTCGGTGAGTTTTTGAGCCCCTAATCTAAGAACAATTGACTTTGCCAGCCACTTTTTATGGTGTCTTAAGTTGACGTTAACTTAACCAAGTCGACGATCTCGTCATAGTAAAAATAGGCCCACCACTTTGGATATAACCGTCTGAAAAATTTCCCTCCGTTTCTTGGAAGTTTGAATGCGAGGGCTTTATCAATGTCATCATGTTATATTCAAGGTGGATTTTCGTGCGCGGTCGAGTGCGGTATAGGACTTTAGCACTGCTTCCCAAGGGTCATAATCAGGCTGTTTCCAAATCATCCCACTTACCTCAACCGTGATAGGAAGCATCACCTTATGACTTGCTAGAACTTTGAGGTACTCAACAAGATTGAGGTTCCCTTCACCAGGCAGTAAGAACCGGAGCGTTTCGTTCTCATCGTAATATCCGTCCTTGATGTGAATGTGTGCTGCGTATGGAAGACAGAGCTTGGCACAATGCGCTATATCCATCCCCTGAACGTGAAAGTGACTTATGTCGAAGTTAAGTCTAAGTGTATCATGGTTCGTCTGTTTTATCAGCCAATTGGCTTTCTCTGGAGTATCGAGTGCACCACCGACATGCGGTTCGACGGCCAGTACCACATGGGACTCACGTGCGATTTCTGCAAGTTCAATAAGCATTTCCACGATCCGATCCCGGCCCGATTCCCATTCTGGATGACCCCCTCCAAGCGTTGCGGTGACAATGGATGTACTATCCGTCCAGTTCAGATCGCGCGCGAGTTCGCAGGTATCACGGAATTTGGAGAGGAGGTTCCCACGCAATGTTCCCTCCTGGCAAAGCCCAAGTAGTGTAAGTACAGCCGGAGGTGGAAATCCGAGATGATTGATTTTGTTCCGGAGTACTCCTCGATCTGATTTCGTGAGTTTATCCGGTGACGTGGGCCAACCATCTGCCGCGGTAATTTCGATCGTATCGTAGCCAATATCCTTAATACCTGAGAGTGCATTATCAATATTTACATCTCGCATTCCATAGGTGCCGTATCCTAGCTGGATGTCATTCATAGTGGACACATTAGTTCCTCCAATCAAAAATTGCACCGAGAACCTCATTTTGATGATTAATGAGGTCTTGGTATGCCTCTGTGGCGTTCTCCGGNTTGTATACACGTGAAACGAGGGGATCTGCTTTGAGTTTGTTTTCGATCATCAGACGCGATAGAAGCCTGCAATTCTGTTCCATACTATGTTTAGTGAAATCATTTTCCTTTATTGGAATCTTCCATTCATGTGCACCTAGTAAAGTCAAATCGCCCCCTGGCTTCCACAGATGCACTTTTTCTAGAAACGGCGTGATATTAGTTTGACACTCACCACGTGGTGAGCCAACAAATACAAACCTGCCGCTTCGTCGTGCATAATTGACGGCGGATGTTGCTACAGCTGGNACACCAGTACATTCAAGAATCGTGTCAGCACCTTTGTTGTCCGTCAGTTCCATAACACGTGCATTTGCGTCCTCTTTAGTTGGATTGATTGTTGTGCTAATACCACATAACCGAGCAGTTTGTAAGCGTTCGTCAATAATATCGATTAGAATTGGATACGCCCCGGACAGTGCCGCCAGTTGTGCTGCGAACTGACCGACGAGTCCCCCACCAGTAACTACCACGGTATCTCCCAATTCCAGATGGCTTGTTTGTACACCGGTCATCGCCACTAAGGCCATGCCTAGCATAGCAGCAATTGGTTTTTCCAGTTCATTCGGGAGTGGACACACGAGTTGTTGGCCAAGTGAATGGCTTTGATGATGGATATGGCTGAAAACAAGATCGCCAATGGCAACGTGATCTGCATCAGTGCCAGTTGCGACGACATGTCCAACCGCACGGTTACCAAGATGAAGGGGATAGGATACCTTCTGAAGTCCACTGAGTTTGGCTACTTCAGTACCCGCACTAATGCAGCTGTAGAGAGTCTGGATCAGAACATCGCGTGGACCGAGCATAAACATTTTCGGCTTTGTTTCGAGTTCAACCTGATTGATCCCTTTAAAAACAATGCTTCGCAGCTCTACTTGTTTTGTCATGATTCAGTTTCCATTCGTTCTACTTCTTTGTGAATAAGATCGATCCAATATTTCATATACCGACCATGGTCGTGCCAGGTTCGGCCACTGACAAGGTTACCATCGATGGCCCACATTTCTTCACTGTAAATCCCGCCACACACTTCCAAATCAAAGCGACACTTTGGCACACAGGCTATCGTGCGTCCCTTGACCACATCTGCATATGCAGGTATTTCGACACCATGACATACAGAAGCTACTGGTTTGTTGTGCTCGAAAAAATAGCGCGTGATAGCAACAAGATGTTGGTTGTAACGGATNTATTCNGGAGCACGTCCGCCAGAGANAAAAAGTCCCGCATNGTCGGCGGGGTCAATATCCGAAAATGCGACNTCTGCTTCGAGCGTATATCCCTCGTATTCCCGTGTGATCTCCCACCCGCTTTGGGGGATCTCGTGAAGCACCATTTGAAAACGTCGCTTTTCCGGACCAGCTACAACTGGCTGAAACCCTTCCTCCTGAACACGAAGGTATGGATAAAGCGTATCAACTGTTTCGGTTGCATCACCAATAACAATAATGACTTTCGGCTGATTGTTGTTCATACTATCTCCTTGCTATATTGGATTTGTAATTCCACTATATTTTCTCTGGTCTTCGTAGCTTTGACTTAGAACTGGACATTCATAATCGTGGTNATTGAGGNTTATACTCCGTTCTCTCTTTGAAATGCTTAATATTTTTTNTGGCANGNTAG
>PACG01000251.1:0-671 GCA_002699335.1 Candidatus Poribacteria bacterium | reverse complement strand
ATANTTCCTNNCTTGNAAGAGGACTAGCAATANANNACAGGAGTTAGCTAGCAAGTTANAGTACGCAACNNCAATTTTGTCGTGTTNCNTNCCTGGTTTGTTCANTNGTGNTTGANANNTTAGACAATTAATCCATCTAATTCAGCAGAAAAATGGGAAAACGAAGACACAGGTGTGTGTTTCCACATGATGTTATACGCTTGGTGCGGATTGAAAATTCAACCTGCTGAATTAGATGCAGGATTTCTCTCGCGTCGCCTATTACAATATTTTTTGCTTGTGATAGGCGACCAATTAGCTAGGTGTTCACTACAAGATAGATGTGCAGCTCCTTCTTTGATTAGCTGAACTCATCGAATTACTTTTTATGAAGTAAGTGTGCTCATCCATCCGAAGCCAGTTTAAGGCAATTTCAGCCATACAGGGCAGTTGTTACTCTCTGACTTGAGATCAATCTAATTGTTGCTTTATCTCTCCCCACTTAATCGGCAATTTCGATAGAAAATCGACGGCTAAACCACTGAAATTGAGAATCTCCGGGCGGGAGAGAGCTCGATCGTAGAGTTTCACTTCATCAATGGCTCCAGCGAAGGGTCTTGCAACTCGAAATTCGCTCGACCGAGGACCAATCGCACCGGTTGCTTTTGTTCTTCCTGTTTCCTGGCCATCCT
>PACG01000250.1 GCA_002699335.1 Candidatus Poribacteria bacterium | reverse complement strand
TGTTCTATGTCAAGGCCAAAGATGGAAAGACTGAGTTAATCATAGGATGAAAATACTATAATACCGGCTGATTGGATCCGTCAGCTACAGAACGCCTATAGAACCAGAACTGTACAGGTCAGCCCCAGTAAAATTTCAATTAAACAATGGCCTTTTTTCATTACTCTTACTATCTTCTGGAGATTGTGCTAAACTGCTATAGGGCACCTCCGATACTTTAATCTTACACATATTAGTGAGAATATCTCAGGCAAATGCGATGAAACTAATACCATATCGAGATTTTTGACGATCTCTTATTGGCCATCGGCCTTTAGTAGACATTACGCTGAATGGAGAACAAAGTTACTTGTATGCGATACGACATATTACTTACAGGCGGAACTGTTATTGATCCATTAGGTAGTCTAAACGATCAATTCGACGTTGCGATTGTCGATGGGCAGATCGTTGATGTAGCGAAAAACATCGATCCACAAAAAGCGGCGCGAACGATTGCTGTTCCAGGAAAGTATGTGGTACCAGGCCTAGTCGACATCCATGCGCACGTTTACGTGGGTGTTACGACCTGGGGGATCGCAGCCGATCCGGCTTGTCAAACGACGGGAGTCACCACCATTGTCGATGCGGGCAGTTCCGGTTGGGCAACTTTTCCTGGCTTTTCCGATTATATCGTAGGACCAGCTCAAACACGTATACTGTGCTACCTGCATATATCCGGAATTGGTCTGGTCTATGGCCCGGTGGGGGAAATGCTTGATCTTCGATACGCAGATCCTGGAAGGGTCGCCGACACGATTATCGAGAATCGTGATCTGATAGTTGGTGTTAAGGTTCGTCAAGGTGGTGCTCAAGTTGGTGACAACGGAGTTGAACCTTTAAAACTGGCCATAGAAGCGGCGGAGCGAGCCGATGTGCCCATTATGTGTCATATCGGTGCCGGTGTTCGGCTTCCTGAAATCTTGAAACTGATGCGGCCGGGAGATGTGATTACTCACTGTTTCCAGGGAGTAGGTGACTCTATTCTCGATGAGAAAGGGAGGGTTATCCCTGACGCCTGGGCAGCTCGCCAGGATGGTGTCATTTTCGACGTTGGGCATGGAGCGGGAAGTTTTAGATATGAGGTGGCACAACAGGCAATGCAACAAGGGTTCATTTCAGATGTAATCAGTACCGATTTGCACATCGGTAATATCAATGGTCCTGTTTATGATCTGCCAACGACTTTATCGAAATTTCTACATCTGGGTCTATCGTTAGAANCGGTAATCGAAAAAGCAACCATCCAACCGGCCAAGGCAATTCAGCGAGATGACGAGATCGGACATCTCAAGATTGGAAGCCCAGCAAACATAGCTGTACTGGATCTGCTAGATGGAGAGTTCGAGTTCTTTGACGCGCACAGAAAAAAGTTTGTCGGTCATCAGAAATTAGCAGCGTTATTCACCATTCGCCAGCAAACCATTACAGAATGTATTACGGCCTAGTTATATGATGGGGCTACCTCCAGATTCTCACAGGCATCCTGGATCAAAGTCCGGTTGGCCGAAGTCAACAGACGAATNTCCCCTGACGCCGATGAGGTGTAACTATAGCCGTTAGCCTTAATGTGGTTGCCGGTCTCTGACCAGGCGTATTGAGCTGAAATTGTGAACTACTGGACTTACGATATAGATCCGGATGATTATATCAAAGAACACACACATTTGCTTACACGTGCTACCACAGAACTTACAGGTCCTCGTCAAAGGTAATTGTAGGTTTCCATCCCAAACGTTCCTCAGTTCGTGCTACGTCCGTCGCTCTATAGCCGCCCGGCGTAGCCATTACATAGAAGCATTCATAGCCGATACTATCGGCTTCCAAAGCGCAAACTAGAGCCGAAGCAACATCNCGTCGGTCGATTGCTCCCCAGTAAAATCNGGTAACGGGCTGACCGTCTGTAGTTACCATCCGCTCCGAATCGATGATGCCCCAAGGTCTGATAACAGCGATCGACATTCCGTGTTGCTGATGGAAATTCCGAGCTAATTCCTCTTGCATTATTTTCGACAGCGCGTAAGGGCCAGAGGCCTTAAGCGGGTACAAATCATAGGTTAGAAACGTTTCGGGGGGCCGAGGATAACCTTCATGTACCGCTCCGCTCGACGTGTGTACAAAACGCTGAATGCCGTGAACACGAGCAGCTTCGAGCAGATTGTAAACCCCAGTAACATTAGTCGTGAATCCAAGACCACTTCCTCCATAGGTGAGGTTGGGTGCCATAATCGTATTGACCACGGCATCGTGACCTGCCATAATAGCCCCAACGGTGGTATAATCGAGCACGTCACCTTCTATGGCGTCAAGACATCCTTCCACGGTTTGGATATCAAAGGCCGTTACATCATGTCGTTCTTTGAGTAGGTCCAATGTAATACGACCTACAAACCCAGCGGCACCTGTCAATAAAACACGCATAAATCAATACCTTTCTTTCCTATTTTATCTAGGCTGGCTAAATAGACTCACCAATTAAAACTTACTAGCAGGCTTCTGTTTGGCCAACGGCTAATCCGCTGTTTTTGNGNCTAGGTGAAGGTTGAATTCAGAAATAGCTGGACNTGCAGGGCTATCCACGCACCTGAAGCGNACTCTTTTGGTGGTGCACTTCCGTNCCCGAACCAGACGACGGTTGCCAATTGCAGTTCCGCTGTGGTATGCCTGCCAAATACCATCNTTGTCGATTTCAAGAGTGAAGTTCTCCANACGCTGNCCGAGTGGAAGATACTCCCTAAGACTGATTACATTGAAGGTNNCAGTCTNTGGAAATTCAAAAATGACCTCGGTTACTGGTAGATTGTCATCGGTTGACCAATACGTATCAGGGTGGTTGTCGACGAGATTCTGAGTAGAAAATCGACGNGAGTCGCCACGAGTATTATTCGCNGTGATGTCTGCGCCTGAGGCNAGNTTTTGGCTAAANATTTCGTCCCGACGTTGGCGAAATNCTTTTAGACTNTGCACGTCGTTTGGGTGAAATTGTCCTCGTTGGTTGGGTGGTAAGTTTAGCAATAGGGACGCCCCCCGACCCACAGACTTGAAGTAGAGGTCAAGTAGTGATTCCGTANTTTTCACCTTGTCATCTTCTGATGCGTGGTAGANCCANNCCGGCCGNATAGAAACATCACACTCAGCTGGCAACCAACTGTCGCCTTGACGGTATCCTTGATTTAGCATCTCCTGATCGGATGCCCAGGCTTTAACNATGTCGGTTTCAAATTCTTTTATCCAGCCATCTCCTCCGAAGCCAGGGTAAAGGCCTGCCGTCGAAAGCGTCGACCAGCACNGATCGNTCGCTATCCCCTTCTCATTGCCGACCCAGCGTACATCAGGGCCAACGTNGCTGAACATGGTTGCGTNTGGTTGGTTGCGCCGCACAATCTGCCAAGTATTTTGCCAGNCGTAATAGGTGCGACGATCTATGCGACGGTGTTCACGTGCACCGCCATAGTATCCGTCTCCACCATTGGCCNCATCGAACCAGACNTCAAACAGCTCACCATACTCAGTTGTTAATTCCTGCAGCTGGTTTCGGTAGTATTCTAGATAAGCCGGGCGGCCATAGTCTGCATGGTTCCGATCCCACGGTGAAAGATAGACGCCGAATAGGATTTGATGTCTTCGACAAGCCTCAGCCATCTCACCGACGACGTCGCCTTTCCCATCTCGCCAAGGGCTAGACTTGACTGAATGATCCGTATATCGAGATGGCCAGAGGCAGAAACCGTCGTGGTGCTTGCAAGTCAGGATCAACCCTGACATTCCAACCTCGGCCGCAATAGCTGCGAGCCGATCGGCGTCGAAAGCAGTTGGTGCGAAAAGCTCTGGAGATTCGTCTCCGTATCCCCACTCTTTGTCGGTGAACGTATTTAATCCAAAGTGGAGGAATCCGTAGAACTCATGCTGATGCCAGCGTAGTTGACGCGGCGACGGAACGGGACTAAAAGGTTCCGGTGCTTGAGTGATTGATTTTATCAATTTGTTTCTCCTTTGGCGTGGTCATCTCTTGATGGTCATTTTTGGCTTTGAACTAGTGGTTCATTTGCCATCCTCAACCCCACAGGATTTAGTTGTTATAAGACACACACGAGAATGTGAGAGAACGTCGGAGACAATCCGCCGGAGNCTCTTGCGCACCTGTGAAGGAAGCNCCCTCCGCAGCGTGTGTCAGCCGTTGGTTCTCCACATTCCAGACCAGGTTCTGTATATGCCATTCGTTCTCCCTCAAGGGTGTAATTCTGACACGGCGAATCTCAGGCGAGCCTGCTGTGTGGGTTGAACTGGGCACAAACCTAAGTCGAAAGCGGGCAAGGAGAGACAAAAGATGTTCCGTCCGTTAGAGAGCTCGTACCACCCCGAGCTGTCGTCTGGCGCCATCACCGTCACCATCCATCTCGAGCATTACCAACGCCCGTTCGCCGCCAAAGGTGTATTGTTCCACATCTGCAACAGTCGAATCTCGGTTGGCATAATAGGTGGAGGCTACGAAAGTATTGTCGCCTCGGCGCTTGAGATCGCCATACCCGGTATCTGTTCCGGGCTGCATCTGACCGTGCAGCAACTATGGCCCATGCCAGGAATTCCCGTTGTCGTCCGACCAGTAGACGACCGGCTTGCGAGTGCAACCGCCCCTGTTGCTGTGCAGACCAAATCTCCAGAGTCGACCTGCGCCGCCAGCGAATTGAGCAGATTCTTATGCTGCAAGCACGTACTTTCCTTGTAAAGCCGAGCACATTGCCAGACACCATTAGGGATGCCACCGTTAATCTGCTCCGAGATGTCAGTCGGTGGACTGAAGGAAGCTCCCATGTCGGTACTGTGCGTTTGCCAGGTCCTTCGGTTTCCTACGGCGTTTCGCATTACCTCCACAATCGTTCGGTTGCCCACGTACTCAATGCCGGCTCAAAACTAGCGTCCCCGTCGATGTCTTTCTCGGCAGCCGTGGACCAATCCAGCTCAAAAACGAGTAGCTCCGGCCATTGTCGTTTGATCTAGCCAGTAAGGTGCCGGTCTTGCTGTTGTAGTGGAAATACTGAAACGACATGTACACGTCAGACCGGTTTTCTGGGGCCACGAAATAGTCCTCGGTACCGATCACCCTGTCGTCGTCTGCTCCGGCGACTCCCACCACACAGATTCTGTCAATATCCTCTTCCCATGTTTTTCCGTTATCGGTGGAGCGTAGTTGCTTGGTTCCAGACGAGTAATCGGTTCTCCAGAACTGCAGAATCACATCTCCATTGGGCATCCGGTAGAGCCCCGGCTCGCTGTGTGTATGTCCATCTTCATAAGGCATACCGTCTATCGGCGTTCCATTGAACCATCGATTCAACTCGCCCCAGGTTCGTTCCTCGTTTATGGAGGTCAAGAGATGAATTGTATCCCGATTCCCCCAACTGATGTGAGACACACCGTAACGTATAGCCATAATCCAGCAATTCTCATCAACGATAGCAATCATACACCTGCCGCACCAGGTATGCTGAGTTCCATCGGCGTCCTGTGTAGGGCTTCATTGCACCCTGAACGAGGTTCCAATCTGCTGATTGTCGAACAGAGCGATTTCCGTTTCAACAAAGAGTTCCGCCGAATCAACAGTACTTGGCCAGTGATGCCAACGGCTTGTCCAGTGCCCTTCGGTTGCGTTCGCCAAGACCAGGCCTCCATCTTGAACAGTGACCTGGTTTGTTGAGGCTTCTGCCCGCAGAAAGTCCGTGGATAATTTGACCGACCACGGGAGACGGACATTGATATTATGCTTACACATGGCAGACCTCTCCGCTCATTAATCTGCCAGCAGTTGTCTCAGATAGTTGGCGGCAAGACGCACCTGCTCGACTCGGTCCTCCTCTTGGCCTTCGTATACGATGGAGATACATCCATTGTAGCTGATGTCCTTCAAAATGCCCGTGATTCGCTCATAGTCCAGCCATTCCTCTCTGCCACTTTCAATCTTGTAGAATTTTGTGCGGATATACATGGCATATGGTGCGGTTTGCTCCATAAAATGGTAAAAGTCAATGTCCGAGTCTATTTCACCTCTTGGAGATGAGCCCGGTGAGCCGATCCATTGGCCGGTATCCATAATAAAGGTGAAGTTTTTTCGATCAGTTTCGTGCCGGATACGTAGCATTTCATCACCTGTGGAAGGATGATTCTGTAGCCCCACAGCGATGCCTTTGGTAGCGGCGTAATCGGCTACGTCCTGATAACCGCGAATCATGGCTGGCCATGGGTCCTCGCCATCCGCATTCTTTTCTGGCACTGTGGCGCAGAACACGCGGATAATCGGTGCTCCCAGAAAGGCTGCTAGGTCAATCGCATCCTTGCACTGTTGTGTATGTTCCTGCTGTTGGGTTGCCGCCCCGACAAACAGACCACTCACACCGATGTAGCCGATCGGTAGTCCGTACCTCAAGCATAGCAGCTTGATATTGCTCAAATATTGCGGGTCCGTCGAGGTAAATGCCCGCTGATGAAAGTCAACGATATCCAGCTTTAAATCGTAAGCCGTTTGGATGAATGCCTCAACATTGGTATTCTGTAAACTCAGGTAGTTGGAACCAATTTTAATCATGAAACCCATCTCCTTTTTTCGGTTGATCTTAAGGCCGCTATCCCCTCAGAAAACTCTCGATTGCCCTCCTCACTAAATTGGGTTAGCTTGCCACTTTCTAGCTTTGTTGACACCTACGATGATCATCTTCTCGCTTCAGCCTACACAACACCATCGAAAGCAGTTTTGCTTGTATTCATTACTGTCAGCTTGACCAGTATGGCCAGTGCCCATGTCACCGACTAAAACGTATGATGATGTTAGGTGGTATCAGCCTACTTCTTCTCACTCCACTTATATTACCACCAACCTAGCAACTTATTTAGAGACAATATACCAACAGTTTAGAAGCTAGGTCAAGTATAGAGAACCGGTCAACTTTCTCTGACCTAGGGTGGAGCAACATATTAGGCTGAACTTGCATTCACCCAGGCAAAGATGTCCAAGGTCTGAGATTTTGAAATTCAATCCGTATTTTCAGCCCGCAGCCGCTGAGTTGACACCTCGGTTAGTTGTTCTTTCTGTTTAAGATTCCAATTGACGAAGCCAAGCGGTAGCCGCTTGGCTTCGTCAATTGGAATCTTGCTGATGGCTATCTCGTCAGGCTGCTCCTCTTCGTCGATTAGGCCTTTGCGCCGATATCGATTCCGAATGTAACCACTGCAGAGATGAGCACCCACAATTCCCACATTCTGTAGAAGATTCTCGATTGTCTCGGCAAACCATTTCCTATCCACCAAGTAATATTCCCCGTCCAGATACTTGCCGCTGTCATCCTGGATCGTTTCCCGTCGGTGTGACCCATCCGCCCACAAAACAGGCTTTCCGCTGGCTTGGTACCATTGGCCCAAGTATTTGACCGGTTCGGCGAAAGCCTGAAAGCTGAGAACTATCGACATACGGGTCGGCAGCCCTAATGATTTCCATCGGTAGTATCTCTTGAGGTTCATAGCGGTCTCCCAGAATCAAGTGATGAGGATCATAACGACGAATAGCGTCGTGGGTGACTTTATAATACCGCTTGGCTAGATGGAGAAGTTCCTGTCGGCCAATTTCTGTTGCCAAGCGCCCCGGCTCGAACATTGGGCCACGCCACGCAGCCTCTGGATGACGGATATGGACCCAAGTGGGACAGTCGGAGTAAAAATAGCCAATCAGATTGGTTTCATTCTTCAATCGTGTGTACTGAGATCGGGCCACATAATCGCACTAATCCCCGACATCTTGGCTGAATATATCGGGGTTCTTAGACCACCCGTTCCACTGATGGGTTTCGATAAAAGGTAGCAGGCGACAGTAAGGCATCTGCAGGACACAGTATTCCTCCAAGGTAAAACTGGGAGTATGCGCCCGTTGGTGGATGCTGATCTTCTGTACCCAGCCGACGGAATTAAAACCCCATTGCTTCAAGTTGGGGGCTACCGATTCAGCGAGCCAGCGCAGGCTGTCGTTACCATATTTATGTTCCCAGCGGGGCAGGTTCTCCAGATATCGAAGCGGAGAAGAATCAATGTGGTTCAGTTCGAGCGAGAAAAATGGCTTGCGTTCAGGAGTGAGAAAAATCCAGCGTCGGCCAACTCGTCCGAGGGTGAAAAAGCCCTGGGCAGAGACCTGCGTTGTTTCAACTGTTTCAAGCATAGTATTTCATGACTTGGTCATGCATTTTCTTTTTCTGCTAAATTTAAGAGCAGTGGACATTAGAACAACAGATTATTCTAACCGTAAGATGGGAGTCGAATTAGAATAGGAAAAAAGTAGGTAATGTCTTTGAAAGAGAGTACCTACTGTTTAATTGAATTGGCACCCATTAGCCTGATTACCCCGTCACGAGTTATCTATTGCGTGGGTATCAGTCGGCATTTTACTGCTTGAATCAACTGTCCCCTAGATTCCATTTGGATCAAGTTGACTCTACTCTATATCACTACCTTCAGAGATGATGTTTGACATCTGGTTTTCTTTCTCCCCATATGACACTAAATGATAGGTCCGATTTGTTTTCAACCATCACCGAATCTGCTTCCGATAACACAATACGATTTTCCTGCCATGACATAATATGTACAGTCTTGAAGACGTTATCTTTGATTGTCGTTGTCTTTTACCATCTGTCGCTGACTCGATGACGATGGGTTTTAGCTTCCATCCAATAAGATTCTCCATTCTTTAATACCGGTACAATGATTTCTACAAACCGCCATTGATCTGGTAAATGTGATACTACATCTAGCCTATCTCCCACCAAATCGAAATCGATGCCAGCCAATTTGCTCAATCAATGGTAGTAAGATCGATTCGTTCCAGTCATAATCCATACTTCCCCAAGGCTTATCATTCTGATCCCAAGCCTCAGGGCCACCGGGAACCCATAGTCTCTCTCGATTCATTCCATCAATGTGTCCCAATGTAACGGCAACCACCGCGGATTCAATCCTATGACGGAACATCCCTTCTATTGCCAACCAGGTGTTAATCGTACTAGCGCTAAAGGGTGGAATTTGTTCCGAATGGTGAGCCCTAATTCGAAGGGGCACTATCCCCATAAATCCGTCTTTCGCATTCATCACCCAACGATCTACCATCTGACCAACATGCCCGCTATTTATATCCCGTGCCCAGAAATTAGGCCAACTGCCATATATCTTTGGTTTGGCCCGAACCAAAGTATTGAGTTGTATCCGATTCTCAGGAATTGTCAATTCTATCAGTGTGATCCTTTAACCAACGACTCCAAAGCGGAACATCCTCACTTTCTCCTAGCTCCACCGCCATATCTCTCAAAGTTCGAGCCACTTCAGCTCCCAAGCCGTATTCACCGTCCAACTGCTGGCGATAGAGGCCTCGATAAAAGGCATAAATCTGGACCAGGTAATCTCGATCATGGCTGCGCTTAAAATATTCCATGTCGCTTCCACGTGCCCATGGATCTTTTGAACATTTAACGGACTGCACCAGGTGGTGCCAAATGTTTCTGGTAAGGCATTAGCCACTCCCTTCTTTGGGTCAACAAAGGGCAGCATCTCTGTCCAAAGCAGCGTGTTTCCCATTTGTCTTTGTCTGTTACCCAACTGCCCAAATGAGTATAAACCCAATGGTCAAAGGCAAAGGCTGACTGGAAATTATTGACGGCTGTTACTGTGTAAGGATGTTTGGTAAACTCCTGGGGAACCTATCGATGATACAGGAAATAGAGCGACCATAAATAATAGTAGGTACGGGCTACAACGGGGTCGGACAACGAAAATAAGGGATTTGCTGGTTTAGTAGATCGTTGATATATTTCGTTTTTCTGGTCAATTATTTTTCCGAGACTCAGCCGTATGCTTTGCCCACTTTAAGGCGAGGTTGTAATCGTCATTCATAGTGTGGCTAATAGTTAGCCCCGTTTGATCACAAGGGAATCGAAACGTATATTTGGTCTGTCCCTCTATTTTGGCTTTGCCCAATGGATTCCGAGAAAAGGCGAAGATACTGTTGAGACCGCTATACATCAACCGGCCTTCAACCTCCATTCCCCGTTCAGGCTCACACATCATTGTCCCGTCTTCTGAGATATGGAGAGCATTTTGATCTTTGAGAGTAGGTGACACTTCCGCCAACCTTGACACTCTTGTTGCAGATAAAGGTTTGTCCCCCAAACTCGATTTCAATTGGCTGACTGGATGTAATAATCGTTGTTACTACATCGTTCAGCGAAACGAACTTGCGCTCAACAATCGAGATTTCGCCCAACTGGTAATGGTAGGTTATCCGATCAGGTTGCCAAAGAACGATTATCGGCTTTGGAGTGTTGTATATGGTATCACCACTAATCACACGACCGTAGGCGATCCGTGTATCTCTGTAGAATTCCCAACCTTGGAAATCGTGGCCTGTGCCCGTATTTGGAGTAGTGACAATCCCACGTCCACGGCAGCGGCCGTCATAAAAAAGAGTGCGTTAGACCGATTGTCTCTTCTTCCCAGATTTCCCAGTCAGGCCCCGACTGACCACCGAGATACATCATACAATTACCCGCCATAAAACCTGTTTTTTTACCTTTAATATCACGTGCAAGCATTCTATAGTAATCAGTATAGTCTGGCTGAGCTGTTTCACCAGGAATGATAGATAGATCGTACAAATGGAGAAAATGATGAGAGCGATCATCGTAAACTCATTTTAGTGAAGCGGAATTTACAATACTCGTCTAGCAATTTCACAAAGAGACATACCACAACTCAAACTCTTTGACCGCTAACCTCTGTGTCTTGGCACAGGGTAGTTTAGGATCCTCACTAATTCGTGCCTGATGCAATCATTTGATCTGTTCAGTGTGCCACTGTTGTTTTATTAAAAATCTCCTTATCTGTTAGTAATTTGTGTAATCAACTACTATTTATACAACCAGAAATCTCAAAATAACAGTGTTATGAGATTGTGTTCTGTAACCTGAAGTGGCAGATTTATCAGTTCAAAATTTCAGATAATGCCTTCGCCGCATGCCGACGAACATACTCACTCTCATCCTGTAATGCTTGATTCAGAGCCGGCACTGCATCCTTGGCATCCTGGCCAATGTTGCCTAATGTCCCGGCCACATGACTACGAACATTTGAACGCTCATCCTGTAATGCGTGGATCAGAGCTGGCACTGCGTCCTTGGCACCCTGGCCGATGTTGCCTAATGCCTCTGCCGCATAATAACACACATCTTTATCCTGCAATGCGTGGACCAGAGCCGGCACTGCGTCCTTGCCCATCTGGCCTAATGCACTTGTTGCCGTCAAACGAACATACTCACTCTCATCCTGCAATGCGTGGATCAGAGCCGGCACTGCATCCTTGGCGCCCTGGCCGATGTTGCCTAATACCCCGGCTACATGCCGACGAACATTTGAACTCTCGTCCTGCAATGCATGGATCAGAGCTGGCACCGCGTCCTCGGCATCCTGGCCGATCTTTTCTAATTCCCTTACCGCATTCCTACGAACATCTGAACTCTCATCCTGTAATGTCTGGATCAGAGCTGGTACCGCGTCCTTGACGCCCTGGCCGATATTGCCTAATACCCCGGCCACATGCCGACGAACATTTGAACTCTCATCCTGCAATGCGAGGGGCAGAGCCGGCACTGCATCCTCGGCATCCTGGCCGATGTTGCCTAATGCCGTCGCCGCATGCCGACGAACATACTCACTCTCATCCTGTAATGCTTGATTCAGAGCTGGTACTGCATCCTTGGCGTCTTGGCCAATGTTGCCTAATGCCCCGGCTACATGCCGACGAACATTTGAACTCTCGTCCTGTAATGCGTGAATCAGAGCTGGCACTGCGTCCTTGGTATCCTGGCTGATATGGCCTAATGCCCCGGCCGCATTCCTACGAACATTTGAACTCTCATCCTGCAATGCGTGAATCAGAGCTGGCACCGCATCTTGACCAATGTTGTCTAGTGCTTTTGCCGCGTGCCGACGAACATTTGAACTCTCGTCCTGCAATGCGTGGATCAGAGCAGGCACCACATCCTTGGCATCCTGACCGATGTTGCCTAATGCCTCTGCCACATGCCGACGAACATTTGAACTCTCATCCTGCAATGCGAGGGTCAGAGCCGGCACCGCATCCTCGGC
>PACG01000249.1 GCA_002699335.1 Candidatus Poribacteria bacterium | reverse complement strand
ATCGCTTCGCTAAAAAGACCACAGGAGTGGATGTGCGATATACACTCCTGTAGTAGCACTAAAATTTTTGTTGGCCCAACTTTAGTTGGTACCCATACCATCTGCTCATTTGGTAGGCAGCCTGTTTCCAATAGGCTTAACCCAACCCGGAAAAGAGGGAAATGGGAATCAGATTCACATCAGGAAACGAACCCGGAAGGTAAATAGTTACGGGTAGGAGTTAATTCATAAGTGGAATACCCAAATTGTATTCAATGACAAACTCCAAGGTATGGTATACATCTGGTCTGGAGAAAAACAATGTCTTGCGAATAAGTTTAAGACAACAAGCTCTGACGTAATGTGTTCTATCAACCTTCCATGTAGGTCGTTTTACCTTTTAACAATATTGATACTCCCGCACTCTCGACATCTAGTAGGTTATTGTTTTTTGTACCATATTTTTATTGCACTTACCATCAACTTGTTTGCTATTACTTTTGTGGAGAGAGCCAATCAAGATGCCAAGCCCGAAATCGGATGAGACGAGTTTCAGGCACCGAGGTATCGCGCTTGGGATCATCACCGTCTCTTACCACCATGGCTGCATGCTTCATCGCTCAAACTTAAGCCACAGTGGATGTCAGATTCGCCGTGCCCCAAATTCACTTCAACAATTGCAAGTTGATGTCTGACCAAACCGCCCGATATTCAATACTCGTCTGCTCTTACGAGCAGTGATGGCTTTACGCAATCTTCTGCTGAAAAAACTGCTAAATAAATGGGTTGGCTTTGCCTCAACAGAACTTATTCTAGAAGAATTCGTATCAGACAGAAAAATAGAGAATGTTCCCTCACTTAACAAAATATGATATTGTCAAATTGACAGTATTCCTCTTTTTATAGTGAATCGTATGTTAATATAACCTAAGTTGCAAGCTCATAAACGGCTAAACAACAGAATAAGATCTAAGTTGTCGCCTAATCTAGATCTTCAGATTACCAAGCTATAAGGAATGGCTGGTTACAGACAAAAGCTGATCGCCTCAAAGTAATGTAGGACGATTAACCTTTGCCGGTATTGGTTAGTAAGTTGGTCAATTGCGCGGAGTCCTCGCTGAAATTGCTTCGACCTGATAAAAGTTAGTCACACCTTTACAATAAGCAGGTCGTGAGTATGAATTTATACCGAATTTTTTATCCGGTCGCCTGAGCATAATATATACTCTCAAATGATCAAGTCACTTCTCCTCAACCTCTCAGCCTTACTGGTTGGGCTGACCAAAGCCGGTTTCGGTGGCGGAAGCGGTCTCGTGGTTGGACCGATCTTACTTCAGGTTTTCCCGGCTAAAGAGACAATCGGGATGATGTTACCATTGCTATTTGCCTGTGATATCGCTTCACTCTTCTTCTACTGGCGTAAATGGGATACACGCAACTTGATTGTCCTATTTCCAGGTGCAGTGGTTGGAATTGGCATCGGCTACTTTTTGCTGGATTCTGTTTCCGACGAGCATCTGAAAAGTAGTATCGGCATAGCCGCCATCGGGTTCGCCCTTTTTCAGATCTATCGTACCCAGTTTGGCCAATCTGAGAGTCGCTTCCAACCAAGAAGGTGGCATGGATCAATTGCCGGTTTTATCACGGGTTTTGTCTCTACCTTGGCCCATATCGGTGGCACTATCACCACCATGTATCTGCTGCCTCAACGACTAGCCAACCGGACATTTGTGGCCACGACAACTGCATTTTATTTTCTGATCAACTCCTGTAAAATCCCAGTCTATTTTAAACTTCAAGTTTTAGATGTATCGGTTCTCAGGCGTTTATTACCTCTATTCCCTGTTCTTCTCTTGGGTACAGGTCTTGGAGTCTACCTGAATCGACGTGTCTCCAGTTCCGCCTTTTCAACCATTATTTTGTTGATTGTGGTACTGACAGGTTTAAAACTCCTGTTTTGGCGTTAGCCTGGCTAACCTTGATTTTTCAATCCATGCCAGTATAATTTAATGGCTTTCTGTTAGAGAGGCTCACTTATTGCAAGGTATTTTAGTCGGTTTAGGTAGACGGGCCAGAAGCCGTATTGACATCTGCCAACGGAATCAAGGCATGGAGCTAGTCGGTTATGTAGATCCGTTGGCAGAACCCGGAGAGCAGGCAGCAGACTAATATCAACTACCATCTGCACCAGTTTTGAATCTACTACCACTGCTATTCTCGCAATAGAGGAGGATTTTTCTTTAGACGTCACCCCATCTAAATCCCACGAAGCTGTTGCTATGGAAGCATTTGGAGCAGGCACCTGATCGATGAGAAATCGCTGAGTGACGTTTTGAAGCCTCAACAGACCAGGTACACATGACAGCGTCATCGGGTTGCCCTTTTTTCAAGTTAGTGTTGGTTCTGCTAATCCTGGGTCGTGGTACCTGGCACCCACCACTATACATTATGCCTTACCCGTTGATTCGTGGATATAGAGATTCACCATTTCGACCTGCTACGATATGTCTTGGATCGAGAACCTACCGTGGAATGGAGATTGGCGGATTGGAGGAACTGGCACACGACAATCTAGCTTTAAGCAGACAGGACGTGATCCTGGTTGAATTTGTTTCGGCACTACAAGAAGTTCTAGAACCGGAGTGTAGCGCTAAGATAACCTAAAATCGTTAGCCATTGTCTTTGCTGATATCCAGAGGGAAAAAAAGAAAAGGACCGTTGACATTGCCGAATTTCTGGAGAATAGAAGGTTGGAGTATGAATGAAGGCTCCGGCTACATACCAGCGCGACATGGCTGATAGCAAAGGTTGGATGTAAATCCGCGTTATCATCAATAGTGAAGTAATCAGGGAGGATCTCTTATGGCTAAAGCCACGGATATTCGTATCAGGGAAGTCAGCTACGATTTCGAGCAGCACCAGTACCGAACCCCTTTAAAGTTTGGTGGTGTTCCGACCGATCACTGTATCTTGTTTAATGTTCGAATGACAGTCGAGACACGCGACCGCAAAATCGGCCACGGGTTTGGATCTATGCCACTCGGAAACGTTTGGGCTTTTCCACCGCGTCACGTCCCTTTCGATCAAAGCCTAGCAGCAATGAAGATACTTGCAGCGAAAGCTGTCGCTAAACTGGCAGACCATCAACTAATGGCTCATCCTATCGACCACACTGAAGTGCTGGAGCCCATCTTTCTCCAGTTGGCCACCGAGATTTCGTCTCAGATGAATTTGTCGGTTCCGATCCCAAAACTATGTACTGCTGTTACTACCAGCCCAATTGACGCTGCCATCCACGACGCGTTTGGACACGCTAACGGTATCAATAGCTACCACGGTTTGTCGGCCGAATTTATGAACCATGACTTATCTCATTATCTCAACTCCAGTCAAGCTGGTACTGCTGCGGATCAGTTCCAGGCCCAGATGTTTAAGGGCAAGTATCTAGATCAATATGTTTTGACTACACCTCAACCCCGGATGCCCCTCTACCACCTGATTGGTGCCTTAGACCCATTGACCGATGAGGATATCTCGGAACAACTGAACGACGGTTTACCGGAAACACTGCCGGAATGGATTCAGGCCGATGGGCTCACGCACCTCAAAATCAAGCTCAATGGCCAAGATCTAGATTGGGATGTAGACCGGGTTCTTTCCATTGAAGCAGTAACAGCGGAGACCCAGGCTAAACGAGGTGTTGATCACTGGTATTATTCGGCGGATTTCAATGAAACCTGTGATGACGTAGAATATCTGTTGGCCTTTCTGGAGAAAATCCGGTCAGGCCAGGGAGATGCCTTTGAGCGACTGGCCTACATCGAACAACCGACGGATCGCGATCTTAAATCTCATCCCGAAAATAAGATGCACGAGGCGGCTGAAATTAAACCCGTGGTTATCGACGAATCATTGACCGATCTGGAAACATTTCTGCTGGCACACGAGCAGGGTTACTCAGGCGTAGCGCTGAAAGCCTGTAAAGGTCAGTCACAGGCCCTATTGATGGGAGCAGTTGCACAGGAATACGGCATGTTCTTGGCTGTTCAGGATTTAACATGCCCCGGTGCCTCTTTTCTGCATTCTGCTGGTATTGCCGCCCGCGTTAAAGGTATCACGGCCATTGAAGGAAATTCCCGTCAGTTTTGTCCCTCTGCCAATGATAGTTGGTCGGAACAATTCCCATCTATTTTTCAGATCACTGATGGGACGGTTGGCACACATGTCTTGACAGGTTATGGATTGGGACATAATCAGGACGACGCGAATCATCCAAGTTAAGACAGGCACAATTCGGTGAAACGTTGGCGTCTTGTTGTTGTTCTGTTTCTTGTTCTTTCCTACGCTCACGGGAAAGATTATGTTCTGATCATCGGTGGAATTGCTGGGGGAAAGTCGTATTACGATCGATTTTGGAACACTACTTCGCAATTCTACCAACTGCTGACTAAGACCTACGGCTTTGATCCGAACCAAGTTACCTTTCTTTTTGAAGATTCGTCTCTCGCGGCAGTTACAGATAAATCGACAATTCCGAATGTAGTATCCGCCTTTCACACTATCTCCATATCAGCCAACCCTCAGGATCGGTTTATTTTGCTCATGTCTGGTCATGCCAGCAAATCGGGTCGAAAATTGAAGTTCAACCTGCCGGGGAGAGATCTGTTTGCTGCCGAATATGCCAACACGATTCTACAGATCCCAACTCAGTCCAAGATTCTGTTTTTCGATTTTCCATTCAGTGGACAGATGATACCGTTGCTATCTCATCCCGAGACGATAATTATAACTTCCTGTTCTGCCAACGAGAGACATGCCAGATCCGGTTTCGGCTCAATTATGACCGAGCAACTCAAACAGAACCCAGCCCAATCCCTGGCTGACACCTTCTCGATGACAAAGGCCGGGGTCGCCCAATGGTACCAGGAAGACGGGGCCGTTCAAGCTGAGCATCCACAAATATTTGGACAGCAGGCAGACCAAGCCCATCTAGGCCAACCGGTTCAATCTAATCAACGGGATGAAGGCATAGTATCTCCTTTTAGTCAATTTGAACTTGTCGAGAGAATAGCGATTGGCAATGATGACGGCTATCGGTCAACAACTGTTTTGTGGAGAGAAGATATTTTCGACGTTAACGAAGACTCCAGCTATACGCACACTGTCCGCCGGACGGTACAAATTGTTGATGACGACGGCCGTAAATTCGGTCGGATTTTGATTCCATATACCCGGGGCAACGATGAAATAGAAATTCCCTACGCACGCACGATTTTACCCAACGGAGACATCTTTAACCTGGATCAATCAGAAATCAAAAGGGATCTGATGCCGCCGGGCACGATTGAGGCAGGTATGTTTGTAGATGCCCGGCTGATGCAGTTTGAATTACCACGGATGGGAAATAAATGCGTCATCGACTATGCTTATATATCTAAAAACCGGGGCCATCTTTTGACTGGGGAATTTTGGCAACAGATTCACATCCAGGAAAGTGCCAGGATCGAACGATACAAATTAGCGATTAATCTTCCCCGGCAAAAGCAACTTCACTATCAATTACATCAAGGACTTGAAGGTATACCCACCTTATCTGTTTCACCCGAAATTAAATCGTCAAGTTACACGACCACTTACCAGTTTGTCATCGAAGATGTTCCTGCCCTGGCGGACGAGCCTTTTATGCCAACTGAAAAGGATCTGGCCTATTCAATTGCGGTTTCGACCATTCCGTCCTGGCGACCACTGATCGAATGGTACACTACGCTGATTCGAGAACAGGACCGAATCAGCGGCGAAATCGCCGAGAAAGTAAAAGGACTCACGGCGGGTGCCTTTACCCGTCAGGACAAAATTCATCGTTTATACGACTTCGTCACCAACCAAATTGACTATGTCGGTATCGAGCTCGGTATTTGGGCTATCAAGCCCCATGCGGCTCCACAAATTTTTCAGGAAGGGTATGGCGATTGCAAAGATAAATCGACACTACTCCATACGATGTTATCTGAAATCGGTGTAGATTCATATCCGGTTTTGATTGCGGCAGGAGAGTCGAAATACGTTAATCGTCAGGTGCCATCTCTCGCGTACTTTAATCATATGATCTTGGCAGTAGTGGAAAATGATGGCACTTTCTTGTATCTAGATCCAACGGCTAACGGTCAACCCTTTAATCAATTACCGATCTCAAATCAAAACCGATGGGCGATGATTCTGAACCCGGATCTATTTGAACCCACCGTCCATCAACAACCGTTGTATCAATTTGCTAAGACTCCAATTCAGCACAACAATGAACAGAGAGCTACTACCTCAATTCAGATATTGGAGACAAAAACCGTAGTGGTTAGTCAGGAAATCCAATTTTCTGGTTATTTCAATAGGCTTACCTGCAGACATGCACCAGATGAAAATGGGCCAGAAACTAGATCCTTCTTTATAGATCTACTGGAACTAGACGAATCTGTCGAGGTAGACAAATTGAGCTTTACCCGGCTAAACCTATTTCAAAGCCGCTTGGTTATTGATTGGCAAAGCCCAGATTATCTGATTTCTCTGGGACATCAGTTATTGTTAGAGTTACCTCTGCTACCTTTGAAGTATGATCAATTACTGAAAGACGACCAGCGAGTTTCTCCGGTTTCCCTGCCTACTACGATGACCATCGACCAATCTTTCAAAATCAACATAGATAAGTCTTTGTTAATCGATCAAATTCCAGAAAACCTAGAGTTACAACATCAGATTGGGGGGGGCCAACTTACCTCAAGCAGTTCAAGGCATCGAGCGACCATCGAGTCTGTACTCAAACTGAATCAGACATTGATACCTGCTGACCAGTTTGATCGGCTCAAGTCTCTATTAAAAACACGGCAACAAGGGAAACGGATCTTGCTCTCCGAACGATAAAATCTATTTTGCTACCGGACGCATTCACAAGAGCGCCCCCTGACCAGAGGTTAGCACCTTCGGCCCAGAACAGATACACCTGCCAGGTGGAGGATGAAAATAAGTGCACCAACTAGAAGTTGGATAATCATGGTTAGGTTATCCAGTAGGTCAAGGGAAAACGTACGTTAACAGCACGATCCGGCCACACCTCACCATACCATAGGGTAGCCAATGCCTCGTTGGCATCTTCCATAGGAAACGTCTGAGTCACAATCGATTTCGACTTATCACTAGCCATAAAAGAAGCTGCGTTGATCGGATCCTGTTTGCGCCCCCGGCTCTGGTGCCAATTACTTCTCTAGTTCATTCTGAGCCAAGTATTTCCCTTCCAAGGCATAGGAATCGGGCGTATACCTAACCAGGAACAGGCGGCCACCGTGGCGTAACACGTTGATCCCATCTCCTATTGTTTATTGCACTCTGACCCACAATATTAATTACACAACCGACACCGGAACCATTGGTTAATTCGCGGACGGTCGCGGGAATATCAACCCGGCTTGGATTGAGCGTTTCATCCGCCCCCATTTCACACGCCCAGGCCTCTTTCGCCGCAGAGACTTCAACCGCGAATACGCATACACCAGCGGCCTTGGCAACCTTGGACCGCAACCGAGCCGACACCACCGATGCCAATGATTAGTACTGTTTCGCCTACCTTGAGTGTGAACGGTCGACTGCGTGAAAGGCTGTCAAACCAGCATCGCAACAGATAGCCGCATTGGTCCAGGTAACACCTGGTGAGATTCGTACAAGCTGGCGTTCGGGTACTACTACATATTCTGCGTACCCTCCGTTTTTGCCTTTCACCCCCAATATGCTACCCATGTTTACGCAGAGTTGCTCGCGAGCTTGTTAGACAGGGGAAACATTCGCCACAGGTGGTAAAATTGTAGGCAAGGGCAATTACATGGCCGCGCACTTCAGCTACTATGCCAGCGATCCCATGTCCCACGATAAAGGGTAAATCGGGGACATAGCCAAAACCATCCAACAACTTCAAGTCTGTGCCATCAATACCACAGGCCATCACCTGAATTAGCATCTCTGTAGGATCAGGCGTTGGCCTGTCAGTTTCTTGCTAGAACAGAGGCTGATTGAATTCATAGAGGATAAATGATTTCATGTTATCACGATCTTTTCTAGGTCTAAACTAATCGGTAAGATAAGAGGCATAAGATAACCTGATGAAACCTCGATAAGGAGATGATCTCCTTAGAATCTTATTTGGTAGAAGAAAGAGTAAAAAAGATAATACGTTTAGCTTCAGCTGGAATCGAAAAATCTGTTGAATTGAGTTAACCAGTAATATCATATCATTTTGATGACCTTCGTCAACTTTGCTTTTCCGGCAGCTTTTTGTTTTTGTCTTTTAATTCGACCAGCTTCACGAGCTGCTTCTAACTTCTCGTCCCATTCTTTGAGAATTTGTTGCACTCGGCCTTCCAGCTTAGCTTTTGCAGCAACATGGCCGATGGCACTATTGAGCCGGACATTGTTGTAATGATCAATATATTTCGCCATAACTTCACCCAATTTGGAAGGTTTTGGTGAGCAGCTGACGGGTAATGTCTAAATAGAAGTTGATAATATTAAGATCAGGCGACTTTATTGATGATAGGAAAGTTTTGAAATGGATGGAACCAAATTCCGAGGCGAACTTACATTGCGCACCTTAGCCATGCCTGCGGATACTAATGCCAATGGGGATATCTTTGGCGGATGGCTAGTATCACAAATGGATTTGGCTGCCGGGATAGCGGCCAAAACCTATGCTAAATCCAGAGCGGCCACTGTAGCCATTGAAGCCCTCAGCTTTAAACGACCAGTTTCTGTTGGTAATATAGTTTGTATTTATTGTGATTTGTATCAAGTGGGCACAACATCCATGAAGATTCATGTTGAAGTTTGGTCTCGGAAACCTGAAGTCAGTCAACGAGAAAAAGTAACGGAGGGCACCTTCGTATTCGTGGCAATTGATGACCAAGGTAGAGCCAAGGCAATTGAGAGTTGAACTAAAAAGGAACACTAACAACTGATTGAAGCATGATCACAAGCGAAATACGAAATCAGGTCGATCGAGGTTAGTATGCCTTTTGGTCGAGCCGTATTGCCAGTCCTCTGTTGGCAATCCACCTGTAGAGAGTTACTGAAACAGGAGCTACAACAGAATGAGAAGGCTAGTGAAGCCGCCTTACAGGCACTAAGAGAACGGATTACAGCTTATCCAAATAGGAACATGGAGGTCAAGTTTAGAAGATATGTGTTATTTGGTGTAAATGGGTTGTATGGCTTTGCGTTTTAAACTCTAGCCGGAGAGTATTGCCAAGTTGAGGTGTAGGAGTAAGCTGCAGATGCCGGGGTTTGGACCACCGTGGTCGTAGATAAGTAACAGGCTGCCGGTGCGAATATACATTTTGAACACGCTCCTACGGACTAAGCTATTATATTTCATGGTGATTTGCGTCTATAGTAACGGCATTTACAATTAAATAAATATGATTTACTGACCAAAATATCCATAATATGGTATAAGGGGTAATTAGGTCGAATAAAATCCGCCGTGCATGTTTTCGGCTTCAAAGAAGTGATCACAGAGACGATTGGCAGTAAGCACTTCAAGATCCATGGCATGATTTTGATGACATCCATGCTTACTTGCAAAGCAAAAATTTAGAGATTATTAAAAGTAAGATAGATAATGCTTTTTGATAAAAAGTAAAGCCAAGGACAGGTCTACCATTATGGGGCACTTGGAATAACATCGTCTGCGCCCTCTGATCGGGCTAGATAGTGCCTGCTATTTGCATTTAAACTTTCAATTGGAGGGAGCTGTTTTTGACCTCTAATCTGTTCCACTGAGACAATTTGTTTCTACACCTTGAATCCATCTGTCGCCATTTGACCCCTGCGATGGCCATTGAGTCAGCCCAGTAATCTTTTCCAGGCTTTCTTACGGCGACCGCCAACGGTGTCGGCCATGACTTTCTGCTCAAATCTTACGGTCGCAATCCAGAGTCATAATTTCCGTTTTTTTGACTGTAAAATGCCACCTTTCATCAATCTCCACTATCTCTAGATCCCGTACCCCATGCGGCATATTTCCCAGAACAGATTCCTTGATATTTTTTCCAAATTGTTTGATCCAATTGAGCAGCGTGACATTACTCCCCCTGATATGCGCCCTGACCTCGTAACCCATTGCCCTGCAAATACGACTGGAATGCTCATAGCTTTTTATCTAATCTATACCCATGCTGATATGATTGAGTGTAATTACACCCACATTGTTTGCATTTGTACCGTTGTTTCTCTTTTACTGTTCCGCTGTTTACTTTGTTATCAGATCCACATTTTGGACGAGGCATGACATCCTCCTTTTATTTTCACCGCATATCATATACTTACTTTAGCAATCCTAAACACTGAATAGTCCCAACGATATAGTGGTCAAGTCGGATGGCAGTACTTATTTTACTGATCCACCATACGGTTTGAAAGTCAAGTACGAAGAGGAAGGCAGAACGGAACTCGATTTTCAGGACGTTTATCGCCGTCAGCCGATGAGCAGCAGTTAACACTTCTGGTAGATGGTTTTGACCGACCAAATGGTCTTTGTTTTTCGCCGGATGAATCTATCCTATTATATTGACGACACTACACGTGCATGTCCGAGTTTTTGATGTTCAAGCAGATGGAGCCATAAAACTAAGGGGCGGGTTTTCACGGTAGGAGAGGGTGAAAATGGGGCACCGGACGGGATGGAAGTTAATCAACAAGGAAATGTCTACCTGACAGGTCCGCCAGGAATCTGGATCTTTGATCCTGACGCTAGACCTCCGGGTGTAATTCAAGTGCCGGAAGGAGTGGCTAGGTTGGGGTGGTGAGAACTGGCAAACACTATTTATAACTACTAGAAGTTCAATCTACCGAATTCAGCTCAAAGTTCCTGGTATCTCTGTTCCTTAGGTATGGGTTCAAGTTAATCGGCCAACAGGCTGATTTTAGTCTAAACTGCTGAAGCACTTATCCTTCTCCGAGAGGAGAGATTTGAAGAACTGATACCTGAAGGAGGACTTGTACATGAATCAGGAAGAACTTTACCTCTTTGATCTGACTGGATATTTGGTTGTCGAAGATGTCTTAACTCAAGAAGAAGTTGCCACCGCCAACCAGGCCATCGACCAGAACCTGGATAAGATACGCATTCGACCTCGGGATCAACGACTGGATGGTGATTCCGAACACCTGCGCGGGGAACATGGCCGGGGTGAACTGGGTGGCTTGCTGGAGTTGGCCTCGCCCTGGTGCGATCCGTTTCGCCTCATGTTAGCCCACGCCAAAATTGTGCCCTACTTAAACCAGATCCTGGGCCAAGGTTTCCGCCTGGATCATCACCCCTCCCTGTTGTCAATGGATAAGGGGGCGGAGGGGCATCTTTTTCACGGCTCTTCCGGCCCAGGTTTCGATCCCAATCAATACTACATTTTCCGCCATGGACGGATGCACAATGGTTTGACGGTGGTAGCTTTCCAACTGACCGACGTCAATGAAGGGAATGGCGGTTTGGTCTTGATTCCAGGTAGTCACAAGAGCAACATCGCTTGNCCNGATTCTATTCGCCGCTACCAAAAGCATCAGCNACAGATACGGCAGGTGACCTGCAAAGCTGGCAGTGTGGTGATCTTTACCGAGGCTGTCACCCACGGTACAATCCCCTGGAAAGCCGACCATGCCAGAAGGTCTATTTTAACCCGATATACGGCGGGCAATCTGGCATATGTCCCGGCCTATCCAGTACCAGAATGGGCTGATGAACGGCAGCAAAGTGTGATGGAACCGCCCTACCACTCGCGGTTAAATCGCCCCTTTCTGGACCAGTAATTTTACGAATCTTTGCCCGAAGTCGGATCAGCAGGCATTAAGACCTTTTCGGGATTGTGCTAAGACAATGGTGGTTGCCAGAAGCGATTCTGGCTCAGGCGCTATTGTCAGGTGAGTAAAGCTCTGAATAGTGAAAAGAGCAGATCTAAGAATGAAAAATAAATCCCACCTGTGATCGATTACAGGAGTCTCAGATGACTGAGATACGATGCTTGGGGACTGAACGTCAACACATCTGTAAACTCTGTGGGGCAATCTAAATTCGAAATTACCTGGAGCTAGGAAAATGGCCGAAAAACTTCATGTTGGTATCATTGGTAGCGGTGGTATGACTAAGAACCACTCGCGGGGTTACTTGAACAGTGGACAGTACGAAATCGTCGCTCTGGCTGATCTGAGTAGTGAGGTGATGAACGAGTACGACAAAATATTTTCGGAATACGACGACTACAAAGCTCAACACTTCACCGACTTTCGAGAGATGCTGCAAGAGGCGAAGCCCGACGTCGTTTCAATCGGCGTCTGGCATAGCGGCCACGCTCCCATGACCATTGCAGCGGCCGCTGCTGGCGGTGTGAAAGCCATTCTCTGCGAAAAACCAATGGCTGATAGTTTGGGCGCAGCGGCCGACATGTTGATGGTTTGCAAACGGAACAAGGTGAAACTAGCCATCGGTCATCAGCGGCGCTTCCTACCGGCCTACACTCTAGCCAAACAGCTGATCGCAGATGGCCAGCTGGGTGATATTCGGCTTATTACCAGTGTTGCTGGTGACGGACTACCGAACTACGCATCGCACCAAACCGACATGTTCAGGTACTTACTCGGCGACATTGAGTGCACGTGGGTGATGGGTAATGTCGAACGTGAGACCGATCGCTGGGAGCGTTCGACTCAGATAGAAGACAAGGCACTTGCGGTCTTTGGTTTTGAAAATGACACTCAGGCAATGATCGTTTCCGACCTCATTCCAGATCGCTGGCAAGGTGCACGGATCTACGGATCGGAAGGCATGATCGAGATGACCACAGATGATCTGTACCTGATGAACGCTAAATCGGGAGGTTGGGCTCATCATAAACCCGATGGCGAGTTCTTCAAATACGGCTCAGCCGGTTTTGAGTGGCTCGAGGGTGGAGCCGGTCAGGCGCAGGAATTAGCGGCTTGGGCTTCAGGGCGTTCCGATGATCACCGAGGCAACGGCGAAAACGGCTACAAGGCCTTAGAAATGATACACGCCGTCTACGAGTCGGCCCGGCTACATATGCAAGTTCAGATGCCGATGAAGACCATGGTGAATCCACTCGATCTGATGATCGCCGACGGTCACCTGCCCATTCGTTATCCAGGAAAATACGACATTCGTGCTAGCCACCTCCGCGGAGAAAACCTCGGATCTGACGGCAATAATCGCTAGAAGCGTTGCGATACATTCTTCGACAATCAATTTGAAGGATCAAATGCATAACCTCCGAATCGAAGCCCTTGCTTTTGAGTGTGATCTCTAGGAGTTCCATCTGCTTATAGTCTTTGAGAATAGCGATCGTTGCACAGCACTACAGTTAACAACAGTAACACCAAAGGGTGCAAAGTGATTTTCGATCGAGCTAGGCCCTACACAAGTATAAAGTTAGGTCAAGCCGTATTAGTGTCTTATCGCAATGCTAGTGGCCTAGCGCGGGAAAGGCGAAGTAAGGGGATTTAAATGCGTCGTCGATGTAGACAATAAGGGCAAACCAAAACTTAACCCAGAAGGCAAAGTTTGGAATGGGAATTAGGTACGGATNANTGAAACCCGCGCAAAAGATAACTCGTGTACGGGGTAATCAAGCGGGTATCNGCAACCCTAGCTGGNACCCTTTTTCTTCACTTTACTGCTTTTATCATTTGCACCTTCTTACACTCTAACTTAATCTTTCAAAACTTTTTCTCTTAGTCTTCAAGAAAAATGGNATCTTANTTATAAATTGTTNNATCTATCTCNCTGACTCGCATTTTATTTNGNGGAACTTTANTGAAAAGNCTTGTTTGGTTGTTAATTTCAGTTGTTTTAACAACTATAGTACATGCTGAAGACGAAACAAATAAGACGTTGACAATCGACGATGTTTTTCCCACCAACCGAGTCTTAGATGTGCAAATCACTCTCGAGCCCACCGACTGGGATACTATCCGCTTTCAATCTCGGGATTTTGCCGACGCTCTACCAGAAAGCCGGCAATATGCCCCACCTGACCATCCTTATACTTATGTTGAGGCTCGTGTTTCTATCGACGGAGTTGAATTCTCTCAAGTTGGAATTCGTAAAAAAGGGTTCATTGGTTCCCAAAATTCCGATCGNCCATCTCTTAAAATCNAGATNAATCATGTGAATAGAGAAGCACAANTCGATGGCTTAACCAATTTGACCTTTAATNATAACCAACAGGATGTCAGNTTAATCAGCCANTTTATGGGNTATNGCTTATTCAATGCGGCCGGTTCACCGGCGCCTCGATGTGCCTATGCTAATTTGACGGTTAATGGTCAAAACTTGGGTATTTATGCCCATGTAGAAAGAATACATCGCCCCTTGTTAAAAGGGTCCTTTGGCAATGACCAAGGAGTATTGTACGAGGGGACAGTGGTCGATTTTTACTCTGGTTGGGTTGATTCTTTCGAACACAAGTTCGGCTCTGACAAAAAGGGGCGAAAAAAAATTAGCAACCTGATTCAGGTTTTGAATAATCCTGACGAGAATATAGAGACAGCTATTGGTAAATTAGTCGATCTGGATGCATTTTATCGCTTTTGGGCCTTGGAAGGATTATTGAGTTTTTGGGACGGATATTCTGGCAACTACAATAATTTCTTCTTTTATCTCCATCCAGAGACAGACAAATTCCATTTTATCCCATGGGGCGCAGATAGCTTGTTTGAGAGATATAGCCCCATTAGAGACGATAGCCAAGATCCCGTTTCAGTTAAGATACAGGGCTTAATCGCTAATCGGCTGTATCAGCTAGAATCAGGCCGTCAACGTTATAGACAGGCTCTGATAAATATTATAGAGCAACACTGGAACGATACAGCTCTACTAGCAGAGGCGCACAGAATAGAGGTTCTGCTTAAGCCTTACCTGACTATTGGTGAGGAAACAGAAACCCAACCAGACATTATAAAGAAACCAGCACAGACAGAAAGCAAAGAAAAAGATGATGATACAGAGAAAGGCCAATTTATCACAGATTGGTCCCTCTTGGCTCCCTTCTATACTCAACAAAGACACGATTTGGATCAGGATTTTTTATTACAACACGGGGGTGAGGCTAAGATTCAGCCGGATCAAGAACAGGAATTTCTTAACTCTAAAAATCAGACTCTAAAATGGCGTCCGATCACGGCTAAGAAAGAGATTATTAATCTAATTAAGGAGATAGGCCGGTTAGATAATGTAACCGCCTATGCCTTCGCTCAGATCGAAAGCGACCAAGATCAATATGTTGAATTTGGCTTGGGCAGCGACGACTCAGTCAAAGTCTGGATTAATGGTCGAGTCGTTCATCAATATATTGCATCAAGTAATTCCCTTAAAACGGAGGGACGTGGTGTAGTGATCGACCAAGACCGGTTCATTGTTAAGCTGAATTCGGGTAAGAATAGATGCCTAATCAAAGTTAGCCAAGGCATGGGAGGATGGGGATTTGCAATCCGGCCCGTTGATAGATTTTCTCTGGATGAAGGAATTTCGTTGTCAGGCCAGTTAATTCTGGAAGGAGAAAAAAAGGATAATTTCCCCCAGATCCGACTGCAAGCCAGTATTGACTCAGGTGGAACCACCTATAACCGAGATTTGGGCTTTTTAGTCAATGGCGAGAAGTATCAGCGCATAATTCGTACTAGCAAGGGAACCAAACTCAGATCCCAACAAGCTGTGGCTAGGGGAGCCGTGTTAGCTCAACAAGAGATGGAGTCGAAATCAGATCAAGAAAGAGAAATGGATTTGATCATAAATACCGAATCTCCTTTAGCCTTGAAGGTCTTCAATTTGGGAGTAGCCCAATCCGCCTATAAATTTGTTGAGGCGTTGGAAGAACGAAGAGAATTCATCCAAAAAAGAGGCAATCAGATAACGGCAGAAATTGCCCATGGAATGCCGAAATGGGAGGCTATTCCACCAGAACCATGGGCTTTGACATCGATCTTTGGCACGCCTTTTCCGTTGAACAATTGGCAGAATGACCAAGTCTTTGGCAGAGACTTTCCATTCAGGAATTGGGCAGAATTGGTCAATTTTACGAGATTGGTTTTCTTAGGGGTGGTAGTGCTTTTGTATTGCCTTCATTTATTTAGCCGTAGATATTCGATCCATTGGTATTTACAAGTGCTGAAAAAGTATCTCGTCTTTAGTGGCCGGTCCAGACGAAATGAATTCTGGATGTTTCAAATCTGTAACGTCCTAGCCTTCATCATCTTGCCCATCATATCAGTCAACTTAGTAATTATGATGGGGGGAAATTTTGAGATAATTTTGATTGCCTATGGGCTATGCATGGGCATTTATAGCTTAGGGGTAGGAATCCCTAGTTTAGCTGTTAGTGTGCGTCGACTGCATGATATTGGTCGCAGTGGTTGGTGGTTACTGATCAGCTTGGTACCAGTAGTTGGTTGGATTCTGACTTTGATCTGGTATGTCTCCGATAGTGAAGCGGAAGAGAATAAATATGGACCAAACCCCAAGCAGATAGGTTCATCTGAGTGGGAGAAAGATAGCTAGTATTAGTTGACCTAATCCTTCTGGTCTATTTCTTCGGGAATGGATGAACAGTGTCTTTTCGCTGTGATGGCAGGCTCACATGGTGACGTTGGATCAACGCTAAACTTTATGCCGGGAGTTTATCGTTAAATCCGAAAATGTGCTTCGATTGGGAATTACATGAATAAGATGGAAATACAAAACC
>PACG01000248.1 GCA_002699335.1 Candidatus Poribacteria bacterium | reverse complement strand
GAACCAATACTTGGCGGTTGTTTGGACGAGGCGTGGGAACCTCTTCTAACTGAATATTTCCCATCCCCTCAGCTTTAATAACGCGAATCAATATATGTTCCTCTTAATCTCGGAAGAGTTAGTAGTGGTTTCTATATTAGCAAATCTGGTCCAATTTGGCAACCACTTACCGACTGCACCAACGACTCTTGTACCAAATTGACAGATTGAGTAGTATTATCGACATTAGAAAGATTAGGTGTTGTAGCTCTAGCTAGAGGAGAATCAATAAGAAAGGGTGAATTCTGTGTGCTACTGCCAGGTTGAAGTGCATTGTTTGGGAACTGGAAAATGACTTTGACCGTAAGATCATCGGTAGCACAGAGCAAAATCCGAATAATCTTTTATGGACGGAACTAAATAGAAAAAGGGGCACCAGCTAAGGGGAGTTGATATCCACCTGATTACCCCGTACACGAGTTACCTTTGGCGCGGGTTTCAATAACTGTTTAGTTACTTAAGTTGGATATTTCAAAATAACCATCTTGATGGTCGTCGACAAGCGGACCACCAACGACTAACCGAGATGCGTCGTTGGTCGCTGATATAGCTTCTACGAACCGTCTTTGTGGCTGATTGACCGATTCAATCAAACCCTTGAGTATAGGGGATGACCTATACTCACCCTCTATCCATTCACCAACGGGTTTTTATTTCATACCAAAATGTGGGGCCATTATTTATTAGGTTAGACATCATGCACGGTTTTTTGCTTTGCTTGCATCGCTGTGTGAGACTCGGCAGATCCCGTGTGGCTGGTACCAAACCAGTGATCAAAAGGTATATCTGGTTCTCCATAATTGCACTCGAAGTAGCGATGGTGCAGCTGATGGAAATAAGAGCCACCGGCCATATTGACCTTTTCATTGACGACAACTTTTTCAAACCCGACGTGGCCTTGGGCAGGTGTTAACGAGGCATGCTGTGCATTCATGAGCATGTGAATGGGATGCGAGGGGACAATCCAGTGAATGAGGATGCAGCTGTAGTAAAGGATATGCTCGACGGGGTGCATGGCCAAGCCAGACCAAGGGCCGACATTGATATTTTTGTGATGCAGATAATGCCCAGCCTTGTAGAGGGACGGCCAATGTAGGAGTCGATGGACCCAGTAAAAGTGGAACAGCCGCCATAGCGGTACGAGACAGAGCAGAAATACAAAGTAGATAGGCTGCTGCAACGGTTGTACATAGGGGATCACCTCATTGGCATAAGCCCAAAGCATCAGCACTTCGTAGGCCGTCCAAGTAATACCACCGCTAACACAGCTCCAAAAAATGTTGTCATATAGTTGATTTCCCCACAGGAATTGGCGTTTTTTGGTTGCCAGCCACTCTGAAGTGTATTTGTATTGCAACCCCTGAGATTTACGTCCCCAAAGCCTGATATGCCAGATGCTGACAAAAACAATGAGCAGTATTTGGTTGCGTATAAAGATTTCGATTATCCAGTCGGCACGGAAGGTGGTTGTTCGCGACAGATCTGGCTGAAAATAGAGCCATGTCAGCGTTGCGAGTACCATATAGAAAAGATTCCATGGAAAGAGATAATGATAGAGCCATTTTGCGACTTCGACTGGTTTTGGTGGCCAGGCAAAGATGGGATTGGCGGGTTTGGTACCCCCTTCGGGTTGCCAGTTACCACGTTTGTCGCGAGGCATGCCGTCGATCAGCCCTTCATTTTTATTAGGTAGGGTGGCCATGAGATTCCTCCTTTAGGTTTTAGTTGATTGAAACTGACTTTTCAGCGATTTGTGCCAACATATTCGTGTCTGAATGAGCTAGAATTTATAACCGGGCTAGGTTATCTTCTTCAACGAAAAAGTCAGCATCTCAGATAATGCAAAGGGAGGACTCGGTATGCTGGGTACTGGCCATCAGGTTAGAGTTAGCAGGTCCCGGACGATTCTGATGCCACCCAAATAGGAGAATCTGTTGTTAATAAAGTCCATGATTGAGCTTAGAACATCGAACATAAATTCTCTATCAACCCATCATAATTTACTAAGCTAAAGATCGACTTAGCCTTTTGTACCCGTCAGAGCAATTCCTTCAATAAAGTAGCGCTGGGCAAAAAAGAACAAAATTACAACTGGAATAATAACAACTGTTGAGGCAGCCATCAGTAGATGCCATTGAGAACTATACAGTCCTGTAAATTCAGCTAGCCCCAGGGCAATAGTAAATTTCCGCGAATCATTTAAATAAATCAATGGTCCCAAAAAGTCATTCCATTCCGCTAATGTTGAGAAAATACCCACTGTAATTAGCGCCGGCCGACTTAAGGGAATGATAATATGCCAAAGTATTTGTAAGGGATTAGCCCCATCAATCGTTGCGGCTTCATCTAATTCTTTGGGAATGGTTAAAAAGAATTGCCTCAGCAAAAAAATATAGAAAATGCCACCACCAAACCATTTGGGCAAAATTAGCGGCCAATAGGTATTAATCAAACCTAATTTGGCCCATATCAAAAAGGTTGGGATTAGTGTTACCGCGTAGGGCAGCATTAGAGTCGTCATTAAAACAGCGAAAACGAAATTTTNNCCTGGCCATTTTAGACGGGCAAAAGCNAAAGCTGCCATTGAAGCAGTNACAAGTGTCCCTAATACTGAAGGGATCAAAATCGTTATGGTATTCAGAAAATATTGGATAAAAGGAACAGTTGTTAACGCTTCCGGGTAATTGGTAAATACCCATGGGGTTGGAATCCATTCCGGAGGAAAAATAAATATCTGTTGCATGCCCATAAAGGAACTTCTAATCATCCACAGCAGAGGTATTATCATGATAACTGAGCCGATGACTAGCAGGAAATAGATGCTAATTTTGGTTATTTTTCCGTTATCGTTTTGGGTCATTATTTTCTTTTCTAATAAATTAATTGGTTTATTTTCCATCGTAGTAGACCCAATGTCGTGAGGATCGAAAAACCAAATAACTTAGACAGGCAATTGCTAGAAATATTACCCAAGCTAATGCAGAAGCATATCCCATTTGGAATTGATCAAAAGCCTTACGATATAAATATAAGACATATAACAAACTAGAGTTATTTGGTCCTCCTTGGGTCATCACATAGGGCTGAGTGAACGTTTGCAAGGCATTAATCAGTCCCAAGATTAAATTAAATAGGATTGCGGGGCTGACAATTGGCACAGTTATATGTATTAGTTTGTGCCATTTGTTNGCGCCATCAATTTCAGCGGCTTCATAAAGAAACCTTGGTACCGATTGAAGACCTGCCAGAAAAATGATCATCATCGGTCCAACATCCCATAGGCTCATCAAGACAAGTGATGGGATAACGGTCTGAGTACTATAGATCCATTGCAATTTGCCAAAGCCTAATGGTTCTAGCAAAGCATTGAGAAGACCAAAATCAGGGTTAAAAAGCCAAATCCAGAGAACACTGGAAGCAATAGCTGGAACAATCGAAGGAAGATAAAATATGGTCCGAAAAACAGGACGAGCATGAATTTTTTGATTCAGTAAAACTGCCAAAAAAAACGCCGCTATTGTTCTTAAAGGCACACTGAAAATAGCGTAATAAAAGGTGACGCTTAGCGACTGGCGGAATAACCGGTCGCTGACAAACATCTGTCTATAATTTTGAAACCCAATCCAATTAGTCTCCCCAATGATTGTTGAGTCGGTAAAGGAGATTATCAAGCTAGCAACAATTGGCATCAATTGCCAAAGTAGAAATCCAAGAACTGCTGGTGCTACAAAAAATATAGGCCAGAGAAAATTTCCCGACTTACGACTCCATTCCAAGGCTAGACTTTTTGAAAATCTGGATTGCATAGAAAATAGAAACCAATTACCACGTAGAGTATTGTCTCACCAGTGTTTGCTTAGGAAATGTGAATCTATTCCTTAAATAAGCGACCTTGAAAAAGTTTTTGACCGTTTTTGACGGCTTGATGTATGCCATCGAACCACTTCCTTTTTCGAAGAGGCCTACCTCTGAACTGACCTGAACCTTACCCTAGTTCGATCTCCTTCCTACTCTCGGGGACCGACCGGCCTGACACATCACTTCCAGAATGGACTGGCCCTGTCTGAAAATAACACCCGTCCAAAATCATCCGGTGCATGGAACTGCGGCTTCTCGGTTCGGCTTGCCGACCACTGGCTGTATTGCTGGTTCGTCTTTCTTCCCAACCGGTTCAACCCCAGATGCCATACATCCCCCAGCTGCGGCGGTGTGTGTATGGCGCGCAGTCTGCGAAATTTTGAAACGGAATGGGGCCGGGCCGTCTTCAGAATTCAGCACTGATCCTCATCGTTGTCGTCGTTCAGTATCCCCACGATGGACGTCTTGATCTGAATCCCTTCCCCATTCCACTCCTCTTCCACCGGCACACCCAGCCCATCGGGGTGAAATTGGTCCAGAAAAATGCCCTGCACATTCATCTCAATATTAAAATACGCCTGCGGCCGCTCCGGATTGGGCACAGTAAACACCTCCACCGTATCGTCCTTCCCCACCGACGTATCCCGTTTTGTACGCTCTGCCCAGATATGTGCATCTTCACAGATAAACGCCACATACAAATTTTCATCGTCCCACAGCGCCTTGGCCATCGTCTGTTCCTTGTTTCCCGATTCGTACCNGGGAAATACAAATGCGCCCACATCGGGCGCGGTAACCCAGACTAGTTCATCCAGCTGTCCATCAACTGAAATCGGGGTNCTCACCCGGTAGATCGTATATTCCGGGCGCTGGTCCGCTGAAANGGGCTTCACCTGCACCATAACCAGCAAACAGACCAGCAAGTATGTCATAGAAAACCTCCGAGAATATCATCTGAAAATAAATGCGATGGAACGTACCTGTTTGTGCAATCACAGTGTAATCGGACCACACGGTGGAATATCGTGCATTCGTTGGAAGATGCTAAAGTTCAGCNACACACTTCTTTTCAAAATACGACCAATCCCATTCAGCACCCCAACCGGGTGTACTGGGCGGAACAACGTATCCCTCTTCGGGCACAGAAGGATTGAGCAACCCAATCTCTTTGCCTATGACATCACGTGAGCCGTTGGGGAAATATTCGTAATAGCTCGTATTCGAAATAGCGCACATTAAATGCGCATGCACCAGCCCAAACAACCCGCCAGGACCATTCATCTCTACCCGTGCGCCATGCAGTTCCGCCAGATGAGCCAGCTTCAAAAGTGACGTTGTGCCATGCCGGGCGTTGACCCGCAATGAATCCGTTGCCCCCGAAATCAACCACACAGCGCTCAGATCAATATCGTGCATCAAAGACTCCAGTGCAACAATTGGAATATCCAGTTCGGTGCACAATCGCTGCAGCGCAATCTGGTCCCGATCGGCTAAAGGTTCTTCAAACCATCCAAACGCCAATTCATCCAGCACTCGTCCAACCCGCAACGCCTCTTCAAATGAATAGTGACACAATGCGGCATCGTGAAGAAGATCAATATCCGGACCAACGGCCTCTCGTGCAGCCTTGAACCATTCGATATTTTCCTTGCCGGTACCGCGAAAGTGATCCTTCACAGCAGGAAAACCGTATCCTACGGCTTTTTGTGCATCCGCAGCAGCAGCTTCTTTTGTCTTCCCTCCAAAATTGTAATATGCAGGCGCTTTCTGCCGTGCTCTGCCCAGAAGCTGATANACCGGCATCCCCGCAGCCTTACCTGCAATATCCCAGAGGCAGTTATCAAATGTCCCAAACCATCCGGGACGAGCAAACATGCCGCGGGTTGCTGCACGGAGTTTGGCATTCAAGCGTTCTCGATCAAATGGATTCTCTCCCACCGCCAAAATGCGCAACTGCTCCAAATCATCCTGTCGCATAGTCGTATACCGGGCATCCCCTACTGTGCATGTCCCCTCGAGGTCTTCATCTGTGAACACATGCAACACATGCACGGCGTCCTGCAGGCGGGTACTTCGGACGTGAACCCATCNCCGCCAGGCGCCCTGTTCGACCTCCCGTAAATCAAAACGACCGGTATTGCTAGGCATGTCAAAAACCGAGATCTTGATCGATGCAATCTTCATAGAGCACCTCTTTCAGAACCCGTGCACCAGGTAGCCTTGTCCGAAAAAGAACAGGCTCCTCACCACGCACGATAAGCATGTCGACACCGCATATCCGGTCAGCAGACCGATAAAAAACGGCTGTCTCTTCCTGTAAATNTGTGCCCCGCTAACCTTCAGCACAGTTGATTTATAGGCCAGATCAGAAATGCCAAAAACACCGTTTTCTAAGCCATATAGGTGTCCTGCAACATCAGCGCCACCGGATGAACCGGTAGGTGTATTTNCNCGTAAATTTACCATATTTCACCGGTCAGGGATTTCAATTCCTCGTACAATTTTAATACTGTCCTAAATTATTACCAACACGACCACAGCGTGGCAAATAGAAAAGGGCCCTAAAAATGGCTAGCCCTCAGTTTGCGGCGGTTAAAAGCANGTCGACTAGCGGATTTCTGCTGATCCAACCAGTGAAAGGGNAAAAAGTCAAAGGTATGTTAGCCTAGTCTTGCTGAAACAACTGTTTGGTCTATTCAGTCCTCAGGGCTAACCTTTACTNGTTCCAGACGTTGACGACCTTATGTTTGAGTCTCACNGCCAACTGTAACCGTCACGATATACAAGCCGGTGGCCACCACCTGTCCCTGATGGTCTCGGCCATCCCAAGGCAATGGCCACTTACCCCTCCGAGAAGGTTTGCTCCTCTGCCAGCCAGTTAACCAACCTTCCGGCCACGTTGTAGACCTTGATACTGATCTAGGCCGATTTGTCCAGTTGAAAGGAAATCATAGTCTTGGNATTGGNCGCTCGATGACCTGTCGGTGAAAATACCCTTGGCTGACAGGTCAGGCTCTCTGGGATCGATTGAGTACTTTCTGAAAAAACCGACGTGCCGGTTCATCTAGTGAAACAAGATGCTAAACACAATATGATTTCAACTCCAAGACAAACTAATTGGCCAAGATTATGTGTCGGGAAAGCCACCATAGAAAAAAGGCGTCTCCTCTTGCTCCTTGTCTCTAGTTTATTCATCTGTTCAATTGGTGATGGCATGGTNCTGTGGAAGTAGATCCATCACGGTCAGGTTCCGATCAATTTCCCCAGCTCTGGATGAAAGATCTGAAACCACGCGATCAGTTTCTTTTTGGATCAGATCATAGAGAGTTGAAAACCGTTGCCAGATCAGATTAGCTTCATCTGCTGTNAAGCGTTGAGCAAAATCCTNAAACAGATAGAAATTGAGTCGGTGCTCCGAAATCGCGCNGACACGTTCTTCAACTGACATTTTCTGAACGTCAGGCTGTTTCAAAGTCCGTACTTTATCCACTAATTTGGAAAGGAACACCAGGCAAACCATCCTTCCTTTTTCTCCCGGATGCAAAGTGCAGATCCCTTTCAGAAAGATGTCCGACTCTTTGGCTGCCACCGCCCGAAAGATCGATTCCACTACGTCACACTGGGTGGAATGAAGTCGAAAAAAATGAGTAAACTGATCGACGACCCCATTGGATAATTTTTCCGCAAAGTCAGGTTGCCAGTAATAATGGTTTACAATTGGATAAACTGGACTACCAAAAGCGCGGTAACCAAGATGAATGGTTCGACGCAGTTTGGTACTGTAGTTGCTACCCCAATGGAGNATAATATGGNTGTAGACCACTCCATCTCCGGCTTTCAGTTCTACGGGAATGCCACCTGAAATTGGCTGTTGGGAGTNAGTTAACAGGTGCTGATGTTCCTCCGCTGTGTTGGAACGACACTGGCTACCTGGCACAACCCAAAATACATCATCGTCATAGAGTGGGATGTTCCATTATACGTAACCCGGCGCGTTTTCTATCATATCCATCTGTATCCCGTTCAATGGTGCTTGATGCACAGGATCAATGTCACGATGCCAACTGGCTGGACCATGATCTTTAACCGGACTACACATCAACGCCATCAGCGTAACGGCAGCATCCGTGGTAGACATAAGTTTTTGACTGACACCCAGTGTATTCTGGTGCAGGCAAAANTGCACCGTGTTATCAGTCGCTTTATCCACTACCTCATTGAAAAAAAAACTCTCGGTTGCGCGCTCGTTTCCCAAACCCCACCGGGTGGATCCTCAAGGTTACGTTCTTCTGCCCAGACAATCCTCTGCCGTTCAACCAGAGTCTCAAATCCGCGACGTAGATGGTCTAGCTGTTCGGGCGGTATGACCTGTGGTAAAATAATGTAGCCATTTTCAAGCAGTTGCGCTGGATTTACTTCCATGATTGTCTCCTCAACTGTGCAAGCTGACTTGTTTCAGTGATTTTATATCGACTTTTATAAATAGATCAGGGGATTGAAACAATCGGCGACACTGAACGTACAATTTAGAATTCAGTGTTGATATGTTTCGCTAGAAAGGTATAATGATATCATTTCAAACATAAGGTGGCAGATTTTTGACAAAATCTATGATACATAAAGGAGAATTGTCATGTCCAGTAGCCCAATTATGGCTGGCCAACCCTTCAGCCCAGTGAGTACCAAAAAGATTGCCGAGCAGTTCTTCCGTGATGGCTATGTGTATATTCCAAACGTGTTAACTCCGGGAGAAGTCTCCACCCTNCGAGAGAGGACTGACCAACTGCTCGACGATCCAGATTTGATGGAAAGCACTAATCCGAATCTTGCAGATGTCAGGTATGTTCAGCTGGGGAAACATCAAACAACCGGTGAGGATCTACCCTTTATCCTCAGAAATACCATTGAACTGGATCAGATGTTTCGGGACATGCTGCTCCGTGAACCGATCTTCAGTTTGGCNGAAGCTATCGTCGGAACCAACTGTAAGTTTTGTGGACAGAATGTCCTGCGCAATAAGCCTGGGTTGTCTATTGATCGCTGGCATGTTGACGGAGAGGTNCATTTCCCTTTACCCGATAGTATTGAACGGTATGACTCGCGGATTCGAATGCGAGCGATGTGGTTTNCAGTGCAGATGGCATTGAGCGATATNGAACTGATTGAACATGGCCCGACACAATACGTACCGGTTAGCCACTATTCCGGCCGAAACCCCAACAATCAGGAAAATCCAGAGTTTGAAGGCAACAATCCCGTCTCCATATTTTGTAAAGCTGGTGACATTTATCTGCAAGATCCAATGTGCTGGCATCGTGGGGCGCCCAATAACTCAGATCGTACACGTTATATCCTCCAATCGCAGTACGCAGCACCATGGGCCTACTGGCGTTTTAACCTCTGTAATCGCGTACCTGTGGAGGAAGAAGTTCTACAAGCAGCCAGTGATCAACTCCTCAATTTGCTAGGCAGACCCCGACCAAACGGCGCTTAGATCTCGAGTTCTGATATTCTAAGTGTATTCATGTTCAGAAGAAAAGGAGCGTTCAAATGGAATTTGTAAAACTGGCTGAGGAACAACGCCAGTTTTTTGATGATAATGGGTACATGGTGGTACCTGATGTCCTTTCACCGGAAGAGGTTGAACAGTTGACGCAGGCCAGCGATCGAATGATCGAATCATACAATTCGGATGGCGCATACGTGCAGGTGCGGCCAGGAATTGTGGAGGAACCAGTCTTTCATCCGCTGTTGGCTTGTTCACCGACGGTACCTCTGGTTATCCAATTGTTGTCGCCGAATATTCATTTGCATACTACGGCCATTATTTATAAGTCCCCTCAACCCACCGCCGATGAAGAAACAATTAAACAACGCGGATGGCACCGTGATATCGGCATTACCGAAGATCTGGGGCACAATAACCTCATCCGTGCCGGCATCAAGGTGGGTTACTGCTTGACGGATTTTCACCAACCGCGTTCCGGCTTCACTATGTTTTCCCCAGGTTCACATCTAGAGAAAATACCGCTGCCGATTCCCACGGATGAGGTCGATCCGGTTCATGCTGTTGATCTCTGTCTCAATGCCGGAGATGCATTTTTATTTGAGAATCGCATTTTCCATACCTCTGCTCCCAATCTAAGCAATCGCACATCGAAAGTCATTATCTTCGGCTACAGTTATCGGTGGATGGGCGGCCGGAAGGATCTCATGAAACAGGTTCAACCAGATGAAACGATGCTGGATCAGGTTGACGATATTCGCCGACAACTGCTTGGTGGTTCTAGCGATGCCCTGAGCCATTGGGCTCAGGAACGGGGCATCGCACCGGAACCGATTCAGTGGACGATGGAGATTTAGTAAGAACCTGCAGAGCCCTTCACAACAGAGCCGAATCCATTTACAAGAGTTACTCGATTGCGCCGGATTGCGAGTGGATGGTACGGTCAGGTGGAGACCAGAGCAAACCTATTTTTCGGGTGCCCGTTGATCAAATTCAAGCCTACCGGCAAAAGAAGGAGTTGGTATAAGCGATAATAGTATCCGCTTTTGGCGCTCGGTCAAATTCCCGTACTAGCCAACATCAGGAGTAGGTGCCAAGCTGAATATCTAGGTGGCAACGGAACACCGTAAGTACTTGGCACCTCAAGGTTGGGGGCCATGAGTTAAGCGCTTCGGTCAGAAAGACCACCTCATCTGTTTTTGCCTACGAGTTCATTTTCAACCAGTACTATCATTTTTGGTCGGTCAACATGAACGGTATATTAGGACACTTCGTCTTCCCCTTTTCTCCTTCGTCTGTCATAGTATCTTTAGTCAGTTGAAAAACTAACTCTGTGTTCTCTTCCTAATCCAACTATCCGATATAGCGCTCGGGATAACGACCGACCTCGTTCAGGCAGGTATCGACATAATCTCTAATACTGAAGTACCGACAGTCTGCATGACCCACTTTACCTCGGCTCAATCGTCCGACTCTATCCCAAAACGCCCCCAGCTTGTTACGGTCTAAACTGGGATATGGTACTAGTGGATTTTCCTTTCGCATTTGATGCCAGTGCATAACTTCGACCAGGTGAAAATAGGTGGACGACTGATAATCTACGCCCAGCATCAGCAGTTTTCCCCCTCGGTGATAGGCGTGTACCATAGGTGAATGTGTTCCGTAGGTTTTCCCCCAAGGGGGGTGATCCCAAGGAGATACCATTCCCTCACTATTCAGGTGATCACCCACGAAAGCAGCGGCTTCTTTCCCTCTAGCTGCCACCGAATGCGAATAGTGGTCTGACCGATGGGTAGCAGGTAAGCAGCGAAAAAATTCTGTCAACCAGCCCACAGTAGAGGGGGTTGACTTTATTTTCCAAGCGGCCATCCGTTTATCTTGTCCGTTCAGTAGGTTGAACGACGGCATCAACAATAACCCTTCTGTACCTAAAACTGCTTCCAGCGCATCCACTACGGTTCCCGCTCCTCCATCAACCGATCCCAGACTTTTGAACGAGGAGTGTACAAACAGCAGATCCGCGATGACGAGCCCCAGGGAACGGAGATCTGCTGTCAGGCTTTGTAAAGTGTGACAGCAGATCACGAACTATCCCCCTGCTGTTGATATGCAATCGCGTAGAATATCATTGTCTCACCAGTTCGATTCGGTTCGCTTTATACTAAGTATAAATTGGAAAAGAAGAGCCCCTCGCCGGGGGCCATCTCCTCCAGCACCAATCTGCTTCGGTCGATCTAATCTCAGTGAATACGGTAACGCTGGCGTGGTGCATATATATCCGTATTATGGGGACCGAAAAAAAACTTTATCAAAGCTTTATTCGATCTTTTTTACCCGAGCCTCCTCCTGCAAATCTTCTGATTTATCTGTTTCATCTATAATTTCTCCGGTAAGGATTTCTATAACATCTTCCAATGTCACCACTCCTGACACTCCACCGTATTCATCCTCTACGACCCCTAAGTGTTGATGGGATCCTTGAAAGGTTGAAAGAAGTTCGTCGGCGGTAGTAGCTTCGCTTACAAATTGGGCCGGATTAGTAAAATTATTCACATTTTCATTTTCCTTATTGTTTAATAAGGCGGTCAATAATTCATCCTTCATTGCTATCCCAATCACATTATCTGGAGTCCGGTCTATCACCACTATTCGACTATGTTCCGAACTAATAATTTGATCCTTCACTTTTCCTAATTGAATATTACCCTCTAAATGCGTCAAGGCCACTCTAGGAGTCATTAACATTTTTGATGTTGTGTTATTCAATTCAAAAACTCTCTGTATTAAATCTGATTCTTTTTTCTCAATTACACCTTCTTTTCCACCAATACTGGCTAATAATTTAATTTCGGACTCATTTGTCGTAAATTTTTGAGAACTTTCTCCTGTTACCGGTAAAGTGATTTTTTCAATTCCCCACAAAATAGGTGTCAAAATAGAAGCTATGAACCGAACTGGATTTGCAACTATCAATGCGATATTTTCTGCATACCTTTCTCCTAATGTTTTGGGAATAATCTCTGAGAAAATAATCACCAAAAATGTTAGACAGCCCGAAAAGAGCCCCAGCCACTTATTACCTAATGTTACGGTAGCAATCCCACCAGCTATTACGCTTCCGACAATATTTGCAATGTTATTTAACACAACGATTGCGGCAATGGGACGGCTCATATTTTCTCTAATACTAAGAAGAGCTTTCCCCGCCTTTTTATTTGAATTCGATAATTGTCTGACCTTGACGATACTAACTGAAAATAGGGCTGCTTCTGCACCTGAACATAATGCAGATGATAACACTACTATAAGAACAGCTATAATTAAGGTTACCATAAAAATGTCCCTTTACTTTACGCCACCTGTTTTACACCTTGTTAAAAATCAAACAGAAAATTCACAAGTCGATAGATCAGAGATTAAATCTCTTTCTAGACAGTACCATAACGAAAAGATCAGCCGCGTGGCACCTCCATGTCCGCTGAAGCGTCTGGTGCGGCCTTAGCTCCTTTGCTTCGCGGACCTTTTATGCTTCCTCTGCAAGTGCGCATAGACTCTCTTCAGGCGTCTCTAACCCGACCTGACCGCCGGTACCGACGATGTCCCTGGGGTTGTCGGAAGAGGCCTTGAGTACCTCCTGACCCTCACGGCAACGTCTTGTTGAGTCCCTCGGATTAGTATGTTGACGGTGGGTATGTTGCCATTCATGGTAGCGCGTTGGCCCAGCTGTCGCGCGACCTCCCGCAAATCATTGAGCCTGTCAACGCCGCTGCCCGGAGGACGCTCAAATGGGCACACACAATCAACCCCGATTTCAAAAAAAATCGCTGACGGTCTTCATACACTTGCCGTGAAAATGAAGGTGCAGCAATCGGCCGTGGCGACGCACCTCGTTGGCGACCGTCTTGATGATGGGATCACCCCTACTTGCGCCACAGGTTCGAACCGATGAGAGAGTTAGCTCCACGAACATCCTATAAACAAGCTCTCAAACAGTGTCACCTTACAAATCCTGCTGACGACACCGATCAGTCGTTATCTTTAGCGGTCCTTCAGTTCATAGAGTTTTAGCTCAAGATCCGGACTCATGAAATCATAGATTCTAGTCTCGAAGCCGCCTTCTCGGACTCCAGCAACGAAATCGAAGAGAGGCACCCCAATCCCGGTCTCCAGAAAGTAGACCTCTCCCACCTCCTCCCAAGCACTCGTCAGAGACGAAATATCCATGGCATCCAGTTCGCCATAGAGGCTAGCTAATTCCCAGGCTGGTAGATCCTGTTGGAGATTCTTGAGGGGACGCTCGATCTGCCATGAGGGCTCATCTCGCACATGAGTCGACGCGTGCTGGTCAGAGTTCCCCATGGTGTTCGTGTGGTACTGCACACCTCGAGAGTGTCGTCGTTCAACCACTTGTCACGTGAACTGCCCATCACTTTATCGTTGGGTACATCCGCTCGGAGCCGCCAGTCAGCCGCTTGTGGTCAAGTGGCTG
>PACG01000247.1 GCA_002699335.1 Candidatus Poribacteria bacterium | reverse complement strand
TCGTTCGCCGCCACCACGTCGTTCGCCGCCACCACGTCGTTCGCCGCCACCACGTCGTCCGCCGCCACCACGTCGTCCGCCGCCAAAGCGTTGCGCCTGTTGCTGCATCTGCTCCTGTTCGTATTCTTCCAGTTTGGTCATCTGCTCTTCACTCAGGATTTTCTTGAGCCCATCCTTGTGAGTATTACGGATGGCTTCCATTTTGGGACGCATACTCTGCCAATCACGCGTTTCCATAGCTTCAGCCATCAATTTTTTGGATTCGTCCATCGTCTTCTGGTAAATCGAGCGTGCTGCCAACAGCGTTTTGTCATCGACATTGACTTCAAACGTTAAGCCAACCCAAGAAGTCCCCATCATCCCTGTAATCATGCCGGCCATACCGCCGCCGCGGTTTCCACCTGGTCTTCCTCTCCGTTGGTTACGAGAACCTTCTCTGTCTGGACGGTCAGGGCGTTGGGCTTCAGAAACCTGACTGAGGGTAAGGAGCCCAGCGGTAGCAGATACCAAAAAATCTTTCCGTTTCATAATTTACTCCATTTGCTATGCTATTTTGTAAGTTAAAATTAGTTTGCGGCTGCGGTTTTCCGCAATTGATCCTTCAGACGAAACTATTTCGTTGAGGTTTAAGGGTTATTGATGAATGATTCAACAATTTGAGCCATCTCGGATTCCGGTAAAGATCCGATTAAGGTGAAATTAACGGAATCGTCAGTCCATCGGTAAATATGTACATCAGCGCGATCCATGATAGTCACGTGGACGTCTGAGATCTTCTCCTTTCGAATGTTATTTCGTCGATCTCGTCTATCACGCCGTCGACCTTGATTTTGAAAGACTGAAATCACCTCCAGTCCATCTGTACAACGAATATGAGCCGCAGGTGTCGGTGATATGTCCATTAGCTCTATCTGGTCAACCTTGAAACCGGAAGGGAGTCGCTCTGGTAGAATAAGTTCGCGCTGGAGTGCTTTCTCAGCTTCTGACCTGGAAACAAAGCGGTATTCCTGTTTTTTGTCTCCAGTTTTAAGTGTTTTGTATTGTGTCACCTCCTCCGATATTGATTGAGGATCAAACTGAATCTGAGTTAAGAACGACAGCCATTGGTTTCGCTGGCCTTTGATCTCTACTCGCAGCAAAATCCCGGTTTCTGAATCAACCCAGACTTTGAACAGCCGGTCGCGGTCCGGGTTACGGGGCTTAATTGACCAGAGCTGTGAATCTCGCCAGCAGATTGATTCATTGTCCTCGACCAATTGCAGTTGATAGTTATCTCGAATTAACTTTTGATGCTGAAGGAGAATATCCGCCGTAACGATCTTAATGCTACGTGGGTTGAGCGGTTCTCTCTGACGGCCTAGTTGCTCTTTTCGCCCACCTTTTCTGCGGCGACTTCGCTTACCGGTTTGCGTTCGATTAGTTTCTTTTTTGTCTGGTAAGACTGAACGGGAGTAACGAATATTTGGGGCTTTGTTAACCACCATTGATTCAACGGCTATACATCTCTCTTTTGTCCATCCAACGATTAATCTTTTTCCTATCCAATTTGTTTGATGTCCCTTACTGACAAGGTCAAAAAACTGACTTTCGTTAGTGATCGCCATTGAGCATGTTGCTTGAATCAACAGGCAACTAACAATGATTAAATTTAGTTTAATTTTACTCATGGCTATTCTACTCATAATCATAGTAGGCGCTAAGTAGTACATCCGTGTCTTCGAATGGCTCTGCTTCACTGGTTGCAGTGCTTGAAACAGCGGGTTCATCCAAAGATATGCCATCCAAAGCCGGGTAATCCATTGTATATTTAGCGTGAGCCAACAAGTAATTGTTGATAGGATCAAACACTGGATCTTCAGAAGTTGGGAAGAGAAAGATGATACCGATGACCAATAAGGCTGCTAGCCCAGCAGTCGGTATTGGAAACCACAACCGCCGCCACAACGGTGGCGAAATTTTTTCATCAACAGGCTCGCTAATTTGGCCTTGAATTTGACTCCAAATATCGACCGGAACATCGTGTCTGAGGTTGGAAATCAGGTTCTGCTGAGTTTGAAAGTCGGTTAAAACCCGGCGGCATTGGTCACAGTTATCGAGGTGTTTTTCCACCTGGATTGTTTCTGAAAATTCTAGTTCGTCGTCAAGATAAGCGGATAACTGTCGCTGAATTATTTGGTGATTGTTCATCTTTAACTATCCTGCTTTAGAGTCTAAACACTATGCCTCAAATTGTTAAGAAGGCTTTTCGGAGAGCCAGCCGAGCTTCGTGGAGCCGAGATTTGACTCGGCCCATGGAGCAACCGAGAACTTCCGAAATATCATCGTAAGATAAGGCTTCCATCTCCCGCAAGACTAAAATCGTGCGGTGCTTCTCTTTCAGATTATCGAGTGCTCGAAGCAACAGTTTTTGTTGCTCATCGACTAACAGTGTCGTTTCTGGCGTTTTTTCGTCGACCGGTACCCAGGCTTGAGAATCATCGATTTCTGTGGCGTCTGTTTGGCGCCGTTTTTTCAGGTTTTTCAGGTTGAGCGACTGATTCTTGGCAATTTGATAGATCCAGGTTGAGAATTTAGAACGGAACTTGAACTGACCAATTTTATTCCAGATCGTCAGGAAAACATCCTGTGTGATGTCTTGAGCATCTTCCCGATTGCCAACGATGCCAAAAGCTGTGTTATAGACCTGCTTTTCGTATCGTTTCACAATCTGCTCCATCGCCCGTTGGTCGCCATCCCGACAGCGTTTAATCAGGTCGTCTTCAAATGCGGTTGTGGACTGATCGTGATCTTTAGCAAAGATGGCGCCAATTGAAAAAATCTGTTGTGCTTGCATATACTTAATTAGACAAGCTTCCAAACTGATTGTTCGGCTAAAATTGATTTTTTTCAATTTTTTTTGATTACTGGCCACATTACCCTAGCTGCCCTAACTCAAAAAATACTTTTCTGGGATAGATGATAACCAATAACGGCACCGATTGGCGATAATAACGCCCCGTAGGCTGCACCGCGAAATCGATCCGCTTGATTGGCGTTCGGTTGTTGATCCGCAATAATTCCCCCGATCAAAGGGCAAAGCAAGGCACCGGCGATGACATTAATGCGTCTCCCACCACCGTAGCCGAACTCTTCACCTGCTAGATAGACCTGCTCAATTCCACCGATGGCAAAGCCAATTGCTCCAATCTCGTAAGGAACAATCCCTTCCTCCGTTTTAGCACTGATTAAATTACCGCCCAGATAAGTCATCATTGCCGCCCCAAGAGCCATTAAGTAACCATCGAAAAGTTGCAGTCGAACCTCCGGCCAGCCCTCGATGGGGGGAGGCAGAATCTCAGGCGGTAACTTCCACCGAACAACCTCAAGATTGACCTGTGCGCGACCATAATCAGGCTTCAACTTCAGAGCCTGTTGAAAAGCCTCGGCTGCTTCGAAGTAGACCCCTTGTTCATACAGAGCCTCTCCCAGGTAATTGTAGGCTTCGGTGTGAAGCGGATTTAAAGTGATCGCTGACTGGAAGGAGGTTATAGCTTGATCAAAATTGCGGGCTTTAAAGGCCGTCATCCCATTTTGAAAATGGTTAGTAGTCTGATTTTCTTGCGCCGTTAAGCCAAAGACAACCAGCGTGAACAAAAAACACAGTAACTGGAGCGACATTGACAATAGACCTCTAGCTTACAGGTACGGTATAGACCTTGACCGAAATAACCGAAGTACAGGTTAGGATTTGTCCAGTTAACTACAGTAAGATACGATCAGCATCGTGAAAGTGTGTCTGAACAATCTCTTGCAGGAGGGTGAGGTCGTGTGTTCCATCTTTTGCTCCTCGCATAATGTTACGATTATTCATCCATTGATCCCGGTGCCAGGTACAGGCTTCAAAAGTATCGTTTTGCGACTGCATCCATGCCAATAGCATCTCTCTATAATGACGTAGCGTCGATGACCAATTTGCATCTTCAGCCAGATTTCGGGTTTGGTAATGATCGGCTAGATTATCGAAAAGAAGTTCTTCGCGGTCACGTCGATAGATAGCATATGTGAATTGTCGATCCTTCAACCCTCGCCACTCCGATCCGTCAGCCCAGGCGGCGGTGGTTCCCATTCCTTGCATAAAAGCGGCGGCGGGCTCCGGCCCCGAACGACCCTCCGCCCAGTGACTGAGATCTTCTCCTTCTGCAGTCGTTGGCACGGGTAGATCCATCAGCGATAGAAGCGTCGGCATAATATCAACCGTATTAAGACAAACCTCGGTTGTAGATCCCGCAGGCGTACGCCCCGACTGACGTAGCAAAAATGGAACGTGGCAGGCTTCGTCATAGAAGATGTTTTTGGCTCGTCGCCCCTGAGAGCCAAACATCTCACCATGATCAGAAGTGAAGACTAAAATCGTACTTTCAGCCAAACCGAGTCGATCCAAGCAGTCCATAACCCGTCCTAAGTTCCAATCGATATTAGCCGTTTGGGCGTAGTAGCCTCGCATCGAGGATTGCAAATTGCTCAGGTACCGATCATCCAGTTGTCCCCACTGATCCGCATAAGGATCCGGTTGATCTGAGAAGTTGGGGCGAGGCTGAATATCGGTCTCTTGAAACATCTCCCAATATTCAGCCGGGGTATTGTCTGCTCCCCAGGGATCGTGTGGTGGCCCCCAAGAGAGGAAGAGTGCAAATGGATTATTCTTTGCTACGGCCTGTTGGATATAGTCTAATGCCATCCCGGTTTGGATGTCGGCCTCATATCCCTGATAGGGAATTGGAGTGCAGGTATCCTCGAAGTAGAAGGCATTGTAGGAATTGTGGTTAAAATTGTAACCGGCCCAATAGCCATCGAATCCAAGTCGATAGGGACCGGGCGGCACAAAGCCATTACGTACGGCCCGGTGATTACCGAGTTCATCCGCCCATAGATGCCACTTACCGATGTAAGCGGTGTCATAGCCGCTCTGCGTCAAGACATGGCCAAAACAGCGATGCTCGGGACTCAGACGGAGTTCATTGATGACCATGCCGTGACTGCTCTGGTACTTGCCCGTAAAAAGAGAGGCTCGATGCGCCGCACATACCGGGGTACAGGAGGTAGCATTGGTAAAGTCGATACCTTGCTTAGCCAGTAGATCCATATTTGGGGTCTGTGCCCACGGGTCCCCGGCAAACCCACAGGCGTGGTATCGAAGTTGGTCAGCAAAGAGATAGACGAGATTAGGCCTAACCCGGGAATCAGGTTGCATAAGATTTACAGGTTGATTTAGATAAATCCTTTATATTCAGCTTCTAGATCGTTGGTAAAGGTTGTTACCCGATCGATAGCGGCTTGCGCATCATCTCGCTTGGCTGACGATAGATTGTCGGCCGTTAACCGTTTCTGGCGTTGGGGGATCCACTCATTTTGCAAATAGTTGAGTTGATAGGCGAAATCTGGATCTTCGACTTCACTGACAAAATACTCGATTACGCCTAGCAATCCATATTGGCGATTGACTTCCAGATTTTCCAATTCCTGATTTATCTCCGTTACTAGGTTACGACTCCGAGTTTGACGATTAGCCGCCACCTCCTTTGCGACGTCGGTCAACAAATGATCGACAAAACTGTCTTTAGAATCGACAAATTTCGGTAATCCTTCAACATATCCCTGAAGTTCAAACTTGCCGTTTCGCTGAATGGCGAAATGGGCGTGAATATGAACATTACGGAAAAAGGCCGTATACCCTATATTCGGATCCATCGTATCAGCGTCGTACAAAATCTGATTCTCGATGTTTTTGTAGAGGATCTTGAAATCGTCATCAGTTATGTTGATCGGCTTGAGATGAGCAAAGACGATAGAACGTACCGCTTCAACAAAATCGGTGTCAAAACCGAAATCAACTAGTATTTTCTCCGTAATCACCGCTCCAGAATCGTGATGTACAGTATCATAGAGATCGTACCGGTCGTAGAGTTCGGTAACCACGTTCTGTTGGGTAGGCTTCAACTTCTCATTTAGCCAAAAGCCTTGAGAACTGGTAACCCGTTTGCCTTCCTCGTCGGTTAAGATTTCCCCGTCGTACTTTTTGGTAATGTCGTGCAGTGTTCCAGCCAGCTCTAGTTTCTTGACATCACCGCCGGCTTTTCGACCCAGTTCCATCCCCATCGCTCGTACCCGTTTGGTATGGTTCCAGGTATAGTGTCGCCACTGAAAACCGATGCGGTTATGATCCCATAGACTATAGGTTTCAAGAACCAGATCTTCGAGTTCAGTCAAGACTTTCTGGTAATCCATCAATATTTACCCCTTTCAAATATTTCTGTATGCGTTGTTTACCAACGAACACCGACTTTAATCACTTCAGCCGGGTGATGTAAGATCTGCCCATAGGCCGCTGTCAACTCGTCCGGGTTGACAATCGGTGACGGGAGCCCGTGAGGGATTAAATCTCCCTGACGAAACAACTGGATTAGAATCTCAAAAATCCGCCCTTCGCTCCAGTAAAGATCACGTTGTGGATGACTGCAGGCCCGGGCTGAAATAATGTTGGTCTGATTGAAGTGAAACTCCTCGCCAAGAAACAGCCCTTGCGATTCTCCGGTGTAGAATGCCAATAGAACCACATTCCCGGCGTATCGAGTGGCGCGAATCGCTTGATTCAGCGCATGGTAATTACCGCTGGCTTCAACGGTGACATCGGCTCCATCGCCGAGCCACTCTCGTGAAGCCATCCCAAAGTCGCCAACTTCATTCGGGTCCACGGCCATAGTGGCACCGTGTTTCAGGGCCAGTTTTCGTCGATTAGGAAGCGGGTCCACGGCGACTACGTCGATCGCGCCTGAAAACCGGGCCAGCTGCACGGTGAAAAGCCCAATGGCCCCCATGCCAAAAACAATTACTTTTTCACCCACACGGATATTACCATCTCGAACGGCAGCCAACGCAAAATTAGCTGGGTCCATGCAGCAGGCTGCTTCCGGGCTAAAACCGTCTGGCATCAGTTGAAAATGACCACCTTGATGAACGGTTCGAAAGTTACCGTAGCCCCAAACCTGATCACCCTCTTTTAGATCTGTCACCTCAGAGCCAACTTCAATTACTCTACCAACAGTCGTATTGCCAACACCACGCCACTGTGACGGATCGTGTTCTTGTTCTTGTGAGCGATCAAAGACCTTTTTGTCCTCTAAATAAGGCACTTTAGAGTAGATCGATTTACCCAATAGTTCCGAATGTTCGGTGCCGTGTTTGGCCGCAGTTAATTCACTCTTAACACGAACCTCCTTTGGACCTAGATCTGCTAACTCATACAACTCCCAACGAGGTTCAAATTGGCTATTACAAACTAACTGTTTTAACTCAATTCCGCTTAGTGTCCCCATACTTGCCTTTCCTGAAAGAATTTCCAAAACCTGTTGGGCAGTATAATCAATTTTGATTGGTAGATCAATGTAATTTGTGATACTCTATTTTTGCTGTTATTTCCTCGCAGAGCTAAATGGATAAACATTTGCATGGTTTGATCTTGAATTAGCAATCACAAACACACACGTTTTTATTGAGGATGAACACTGCTCAATCCAACAAACTTTACTAACATCGAGGCCAACCAGACCCGATTGGAGAAGCAATGGATCGAAGAATTTTCATGAAATCGCTTACCGGACTAACCGCTGGTGTGATGCTAACTAACTCCTCGGATTCAGCGCAACAGACAGTTCTACCTGGCGACAAACTGGGGAAACTTTTGCCGACACGTAAGCTGGGGAAAACTGGCGAAGCAGTAACAATGTTAGGCGTCGGTGGCTGGCACATTGGTCGGATGAACGAAAAAGAGGCGCAAAAAACAATCGAGATCGCAATTAAAGGCGGCGTTCGATTTTTTGATTCTGCTGAAAGTTACCAGGATGGTGGAAGTGAAAGTCGATTGGGAAAGTTGCTGGTCCCCAAATACCGAGACCAGATCTTTATCATGACCAAAAGTGCGGCACGTGATGCGGGGACGGCCAAGCAACATTTGGATGCTTCGCGGAAACGGCTCAAAACCGATCAATTGGATCTATGGCAAGTTCATAATGTCACCAGTGCACAAGATGTCGACCAATGCATCCAGAATGGGGTTTTCGATGTTATGCAGGAGGCTAAAGCGATCGGTAAAACGCGGTATATCGGTTTCACTGGGCATACCCAACCCTCGGCTCACCTACGTCTACTGGATCAATCCGGTATTTTTGACGTCTGTCAGATGCCAGTCAATGTTGCCGACTTGAGCTACAAGAGCTTTGTCAGGGAAATACTGCCTAAACTGATTGATCGAGGCATTGGCATATTGGCTATGAAAACGCTCGCTAATGGTGGCTTCTTTGGTGGTTCGGAACACGGGGAACACGGGAACCGACCCAAAGTGGTGCCCAATCGAATTACCATCGCAGAAGCGATCAACTTTGTTTGGTCACTTCCGATTTCGACCCTTATTTCTGGACCAGACGATGCCGCTCAGATGCAAGAAAAGATAGATCTTGCCGAATCGTTTAGCGTTATGGATGAATCAACTCGTCAAACTCTGGTGGAACAAGTGGCGGATATAGCTGGTCAAAACGTCGAATTCTACAAAGCGTAGTTTAGATAAAATGTTATAGAGCATTTGAAAGGATAGATAGTGCAAGAGATCTACCAAAAGATTCCAGAACTGATTGAGAATGGCGAGACCGGTGCTTACTGCACGGTTGTTGAAACCAAAGGATCAACGCCGCAAAAATCGGGTGCCAAATTGCTAATTCTACCCGATCTACAAAATATCGGTACTCTGGGTGGTGGCTGTGTCGAGGCTGAAGCCCGTCAGCAGGCCATCGACCTGATTCGGGAACGAACGACCCGCTTGCTGGATTTTCAGCTTGATAACGATTACGGCTGGGATGATGGATTGATTTGTGGCGGACAGATGAAGATCTTTATCGACCTGCCCACTTCCAAAACCGAACAAGATCTATTCGATTCTTTGCAACGCCTATCAGTACAGAAAGTCGCCCTTTATGTAGCAACCGTAGTTGAGAGTGAAGACACCGAGGTTCAAGTGGGACAAAAACGATTGGTCGCTACTAATGGAGAAACCGTTGGCAATCTGGGCCGCACCACACTGGAAACCGAGGTGCATCAAGTTGCCTCCGAGGTCTTACAGACTAACGAGCCACTATTATTCAAATGGAATTCAAGGAATGGAATAGGACCAATTTCAGTCTTTATTGAACCCATCCAATCACGTTCCACCCTGTTGATTGCTGGGGCTGGACATATCGGTCAAGCTTTGTGCCATCTGGGCAACTGGACTGACTTTGATGTAACGGTGATTGACGATCGGGCAGATTTAGCTTCTGAACGCTACTTGCCCGATGCCAACCAGATCATTATTGGGGACATTGCTACCGAACTCAGTCAATATCCGATAGATCATCTAACTTACGTGGTAATTGTCACCCGAGGTCATAACCATGATGAAGAAGCACTACACGCTGTGATTAATTCTGAAGCCTGTTACATTGGCCTCATTGGAAGTCGGCGTAAGATTAAGTTGATCTTCGACGATCTAATCGAAATGGGGATTTCACCTGAACGACTGGCACAAATTTATGCACCGATTGGATTGGACATCAGTTCCAAAACTGTCCCCGAAATTGCAGTTTCTATTGCCAGTCAGCTCATCCAAGTTCGTAATTCGGCCAAATCCGTTAACCGCTTTGAAAGCAAACCAAAACGAATGCCGACGATTCAGGCTGCTAGCTAGTGATACAAATCGAGGAGAAGAGTTATACAGTCAAAGAGGTTGCCGAGATCGTTCAACAGATCACTGGTTATATCGGTGATCAGTCCCATCATAACACGTTGACCTATTCAGCCTCTGACGTCTACTGGGTGATTAGAGATCTACTCCGTTATATCAATGGCCGAATGGATGGTGAGTTTGTTTTGAGCGCCAAGCAAAAGGGGACGTGGCAAATCAACTATACCGACCAGAAAAGCGGTCAACGTCGGACTGAAGAGAAACGCCGGCAAGAACTTCGTCAGACAACCGATTATCTGGCGGACCAGAAAGCGCTTCGCCGTCAACGTGCGACTCAAACGGCAACAGTTCGACCTCTGGAACGAATCTTATCCCGGAAATAGAGATACTGTTTCTCCTTCCGATTAAAAGTGGATGCAATGAGCCAACGACAAAAGTCAGGATACATCCGCTGGGTCAAGCAACAACAGCGAAAAATACTAAGATTAAAACTGGGCGAGTTAAATGAAAAGCGGGGGGCTGAGAAAAATCATCATGGCAAGGCATGCTGTACTGCTTCCGTCGGAAGAGAACTAATAATATCGAAGACTGTTCTGAAAAGTCCGCTGTTAACCACATGCTTAAGAAGCTAAGTTAGTTTGCTTTGTTAGATTCTCGCTCCGAAGTGTTTGCTCCTGAACTCGCAAAACACCCAGCCGGTTTATTGATCTCATTCAACTCCTCACTCATTCCCACGCCTCTAACGCCTCCTTGGTCAGTGTTTGCCGAAATTCCTCCACCGTTGTTTCTTTTCCATTCTAGTAAAAATGGTTTGAATACTGACATGCCACCGACAAAACCACTCGCTGTTGGAAGCTACTTTACCAGAGACTCATACCATTGCTATGGTTTTTCCGCTAACTTTCCCAACATTGGTGGGCATTTACACCTCCTTCTGGGATCACTAGACTCCGCTTCCTATTTCGGATGAAATGTAGGTGTATTCTAAAGAAGACCCGTCAGAATTCCTGTGATTACTGGCTTTCTAAATTATTGCCGAAACTCCGAAGGTAAACGATTCAGCGAAGAATTGCTAACCGACTATAGACTTGAAAACTTTCGTTTCGATCCTCTGCCGAAACTGTATAAAAGTAGATCCCATTCGGTAAAATCCGCCCCTCTTGGTCCCGCCCATCCCAGACAGTTTCATTGTACCCTTGACGAGTTGGTACGTCGTCTAATCGGCAAATTAAGCGACCTGATTGAGTATAAATGTGGATTTCAACCTGATCTACATATCGGTTCAGTTCATAGACAAAAGTTGTGCGCTGATGAAATGGGTTCGGATGGTTGTGTGGTTCAGCGATCATCAACTCCGGCGTCTGTTGTTCTGAGCTTTCGAGTTCTCGAATCAGCGTTTGAGCCGGAAACTGTTGCAACCATTTCGCCTCTTGGTCCAGTTTTTTAATTAGACTGGCAATAATAACTGGCCGGGAATAACCAAAAACAGGGACATAGTCTTTGATTCGATAGACATTACCGGTCATAGCCTTACTATGCTGGATTGCTCGCTGAATGTGAACCTGGATTTGTGGCTTTTCCACCGCAGGTGTATAACCCACCACCACGGCTTGGACCAGGCTGAGTCGACTGGCAAATAACTGCTGCCAAAGCTCGAAAATCTCTGCTGTGTCGAGCAGATTCCGGCGACGATTATCATTAATCTGATCTGACATTAACTCAACTGCCTGCGCAATCTTCTCGGTTGCTTGCTGTTGCTGATTTAGCAGTGAATCCAGCCGACCTCTAGCATATTCGGCTTGCTTGAAATTTGGAATGGCCAACGCATCTTCAACTGCTTCGACACCGATAATATCCCAAAAACGGGTGGCGAACATAGCAGATCCTTTCCCGTAATCGCCACTCACCGAGGAGGAGCCAGCATAATCGGAAAAGTAGCTCGACATCACCCAGGTGTTAATTCGCACGGCCGACAAGATCACCGGGGAGATTTGCCGACCATACCCGTTGGACAGATAGTCTTGCATCAGTTGAAAATGGTCGATGGTGGGATCAAAAATCATCCTGGCGCTTAAGATCTGATCGAGCCAACCTAGACCAACAGTTGCCCCCTGAACGGTAAATCCACCCAGTCCAGGTGTCAGGTGGTCAGTGCTAAACTGTCGCACGCCCTCCACAAAGAGATCTCCTTCCACCATCCACAGCGGCATCACCTCCTCCACGTCGTGGGAAAGGACAATCAACTGATGACCCAATTGACCCAATTTTTCCAATAGTGCCGGTGGAATATTTGGATCGGTGACGGGCTCTCCATCATAACCCCATTTTTTGGAAAAAATCGTTCCGTTCGGCAATTGGCGCGCATAACTACCGTCCGGATCACGCAACCAAGATTGGTTGTATCCTGATAGGTAGAACTTAAAGTCAGGTCGAACCTGCCGAGCTGCCTCGACGATGGTAAAAAAGATACGCCAGAGATGTTTCTGCCCAACTTCAGAACGGTCACCACATTTAGGACAGTTGCAGGCACGCGTTTCATATCCCCAGGCTCGCAAGTGAAATCCCGCTAGGTCCGGGTATGTTTTAACAATCTCCTGTGTCAGCTGACGAACCAACTGCAAAAAATGGGGATTCGACCAACAGAAGGGGCGATAGCTAGCCCCATTTCTGGCTCCTCCATAAGCAACGGCCGGTTCAAATAGATCTGGTCGTTGCTCGATTAAAGCCTGAGTAGATTCGCCAGTTACATACATAAATAGGTACGAATCTATACCACGAGATTTTAGTTGGCCAAAGCGGTTGCGCAGTCTCGAAATCCGTCCTTTACGTTCGGACAACGCTTCATCCTGGTAAGGCTCAAAGTTGGCTACATACTTGAATGCAGTACCTAAACCATCGTCGTTGCCGGTACCGGTCCAAACCCCTTCACCGCCACTCATATTTAACCGGTGACGCACCAACCAGTCGGGTTCCATTACCTCCAATGTGGCCCGAACCGGATAAAAGGGGGCTTCCCGCATATCGAAAAGAGGCAGTTCAATGTCATCCGATTGTGGCATCAGAAAATCGAGGTCCACACCAGACAAACCACTAAGTTGTCTTACCACCGATTCGATTAAGGCATAACTACCAAAGATTAGTCCGGTCGCGGTTTTTGATATAATCAGGGCGGCTTCTGGATTCGACTGAATTACGTATCCATCGTTAGTTGAATCTAAAAACCTCAGATCTTTTTCGGTCAGCACTGGTTGAGTTGGTAATAATGAGGTGGGTTTGATCACAATGTACCCCGGCTGATCTGTCGGTCGAGAGAAACGATGAATCGGCAATTCAACCTGACTCATCAGATAGATATGATACTGAATCTCACGAGCTGCTAACGCCTCAGTTTGACTAGCATCTCGGTCAATCCAGATGGCGGCCTTGAACGCACCTGATGTGACCAGCGATAAGCTATATCCAACAGCAGGTGTCAAACAGAGAAAACAAAAAACCAGCAATCGACTGATATTAGAACAGATTTTAGACCGATGGTTAATTGTCAAATATACTGACATTTACTAATTTGAAAGTATCAATGTACCTTCACTGATTCTGTTGTCTAGGTCAATTTAGTAGAGTGAGAAATATCTGGACAGAACTTCTAAATCGGTGTATCCTTTGATTCTATGATAATCCAACTGAATACAGTCGTATTAGCCTAAAATTCTCATTCCATTGAGCGGTATAACGTTACCAATTAGAATATTGATCCGCGGAGCTATTAGATGCAAGGTATCCATCGATCAAACTTAGCCCTAACTTTATCCGTTGTGATACACCTGTCGATCAGTATCATCGGATTCTACTTTTGGATACCAGCAGAAGAGGAGGGGCGTGTCGATCGGATAGAGGGAGCCTTAATGGAAGCCCCAAAACAACGGATTAAGCGAATCATTCCTCCTAAGCGTATTCAGCTTCAGAAGCGAAAAGTGACCACGCCGACCGACCAAACCAGTCTGAAAATCTTGACTAGTAATGCACCCGTTTCGGACCGGGGGATTGTTTCTGCCGCGCAACCGACCCGTTTTGATCTTTCTCAAACGGCTTGGCTTGACCAACCGGTCGGCCTCGATACCAATATCGACATTCCAAATCAGCTTCCAGCGATAGAAAAACCCGTTGTCATACGAAGAACACAGGAAGCAAAGAATGAGACTCCGAAAAGTCGGTTAGTCAAATTCATTGAAAAGCAACCTGGCCCACAACGGATCATTTATGCAATGGATCTATCTTCCAGTATGCTGAATTTGAATCCACTTCGCTTGAGTCGTATACGGATGATCTTACAAGACTCACTTGGCTTTTTGGAAGACCACGATCAGTTTAACCTCTTGACCTTTAGTGAAGAGGTCAAGAGATGGCGGCCTGACTTCTCTGCGGTAACTGAAACCAATGTCACACAAGCGATTAAGGAACTTGATCTAGCCCAACCCAGGAAAACAGCTCAGGCTTCTGATCAAGATATGTTAGCCGCACTGACCTCAATTAAAAATACCCAACCAACGATTGTGGTTCTATTCAGTGATGGGATTTTGACAACGGCAGGAATCCCTAATTTTAGCAAAATCAAAAATGAAGTTCCAACAGGCACTAAAGTATTTGCGATGGGAGCAGAGATGTCTGCAGATTTTCCAGGAGCCCTAATCATGAAGACACTATCGGAACAAAGTGGCGGGGAGTTTTGGTTGGTTGGAGAAAGTGAAGGGAACCAAAATTAGCTCCCTTCATCGCTGTCTTCTGGTGCCTATTCGGTTGGAGGTTGTTAGCTACTTGTCTCCAGGTCATTAAGTAAATGGTTCAACTCGCGCTTCACCATTTCGTTGTTCTCTTCCTTGTCCATATATTCGTAGATCTGATATTCCAAATTTTCAAATTTGTTGATCTTAATCTGATTTCTGATTCGGTCCGTTCTCATTAGCTTAACCACTCTCAGGCGATCATCGGGATTCTCCAGGTCTTTAATCTTGCCTACTAGTTGCTTGGCTAACCCTTTGCCATACCCTTTACTGATGTGTTCAATGGCCGCAGCCGTTGCCGCCTGTTTAACACCCGCATCTGGATCGCCAAAAACGGCTTCTAAAATCGGTGCGAGGGCAGGCTTAGCTGGATATTTCGCTAGCGCATTCATCGCATGCAATCTAACCTGTACATCCTGATCCTTAGCCGCTTTAATAATTTTGTCGGTGGGAGACATGTTAATCATTAACATCGCGCGTGTTGCCACACGCCGTGTTTCGACATCTGTTGCGCTGAGACCAGCAATTAACTCAGACCGATATTCGGTCGTTCCGAGTTGATAGAGTGTAGCCTCAACTTCGACTTTCAATGCACCATTTACATTCGATCGAAAATCAACCAATTNCTCCTTGGCATCCGAATTTTTGATTTTGGCAATTACGCGGACAATCTCCATCTTTNTAGCCTTGGACATNCTNGAGCTACTCAATGCCTCGACTATAGATGAGGCATCTTGCATTCCAATCCGAATCAGCATTTCTTCCACTTCGGATTGAATTTTGGNGTAAAGNGGNCTGGNAACTGCTCCCAAAAGAACAGATACTCCTTTTTGACCTGACGCGACTATCACATCCATTGCCGCTTTGTGGTAGCGACGGTGTTCCAAGAGCCGATCGAGAATGGCCTGTATCTCAGTCTTACTCAGGCTGGAAACGAGGTCTTTCCCTTTACTTTTGTAGGTAGATTCTTCCCCTAATGCCCGGGCATCTCCGGTGGAAAGACCATAATAATAGGCAATTACCAGTAGCGTTCGCGCCTCTGTTGGGTTTTCTTCAACTTCTTTTGCCTTTTCCAGATGGCCGACAGCCGCATTTAGGTTGCCCGACCCATTCANCATATCCCTTCCAAGTTCCATGTCGGTGACAATTTGACTGCTTTGATCACAACCAAACCCCACAATCATCACCACTATCGCCGCGAAGCTCAAAACCTTCTTCATAACGGATGAATTTTGCCTCTCCTTAAAACCTTTAAATCTAAAAAACCTTCCCAAACCAAATCNTAGCTAGTTTACAGAAAAAACTTGGTTCTGTCAAGTCGTTTTCCGACTCCTCCCAAAGCAAGCGCATCTAAATTCCTTGTATTTTTTCTAGATGTTTTTCATCTCCACCTNCTTTATATTGATCCCACACTGGACTCTATTTCACGGTTGTAGACGCTTTTATGCTATTCTCGGCAACCGAGAGGTGTTTTCAGTACCAAAGCTTTGACGAATACGACAACCATCTTCGTTTAAACGGAACGGAGATCTAGGCTCCAGTGCAACTTGTGGTTGATTCTCCAATCGCTGCCAATCATTCAGCCGATGGTTTCTGCTTCTATGCTAGGGAGGCAGCTGATGAAATAATGTCTTTCGGTGCGGGTTTGATCGCCAATGATTGTTTGCGATTCAACCACAGCCAAGATCGACAAACCCTAGCCATGGCTTCGGGTCTTGAATCCATTGAACATTTTCACTGTAGCAGGCATTCCGTATTTCAACTTGGCCGCGCCCACCATTAGGATGGTAATTGTAACCATAAGAGCCCTTTTACTCTGCCAGGCGCCTAGCTATTTGCTTGATCTTCCATCTTAGCCACCATAGCTGACATCCGTTGGACTCCACTATTGGCGGTTGCCCCTTTCATCCGATGGCTCAACCTTCTGACCCCGGGCCAATCTTCTGTCTCTATTGCTGCTTCCATTTCTCTTCTTTTCGGTCCCGTTGTTTCTATGGTCAAATCCACTATCTCTTGCCCCAATGCTAATCCTCCTATTTCCCGCAAACTGTCTGGNTCAAACAGTGGAATGTTCTTTAACTCAATCCTCCAGGCTTGATCCGCTNTGGCCTGTTGCTCTTCTGCGGCTCAACATCCGATCTTAACCACCCTATCCCGGCTACCAGTTGGGCCATTTGCAACGGTTTGCCCAGGTGCCCGTCTATGCCTGCTTGCCGACACTGTTCTACTTCCTCATCACGTTGGCCGTTAAGGCCAGGATCAGTGCCCGTACTTACCCACCCATAGCTTACTCCTGCTGTCGTATGCCGACTGGCCTCAAACTGTCCATCAGCGGCGTCAGCAGGTCCATCAGGCTCAGGTAACCCAGAATGTCGTTCATGGGAGTACGAATCTCATGACTCATACAAGACAGGAACTGGCTCTTGGCCTGAATGGCTTGATCACAGGTGGTTNCGGCGGNCTGCCGGGCCTGATCANCTGCGATTTGTGCCAACTTAGCTCTGGCTTGTAATCGTTCCGCCACCTCTTTAACCACTCTTAGTTCCTCGGTTTTTTGCTCTACTCTCTACTCTAAATCTTGTCGGTATTAATTCAGTTTGATGATATTCTGTCCTACTTTCCCACCACACCATCTTTGCTGTAGCCAGTAANCTGGACCATCTGCNGGTTCCACTCGTTGATCAAGCCATCCGTGTTTACCTCAAAGATGAGTGCATTGGCCGTATCGATCAACTGGGTCAGTTCATGGGCCATGGTCTCCATCTGCTGCCGATAGTTTCTTAGCTTTCCGAACTCAGTGGGTGGGTTAAGAAGTAGGTTTTGATCCAGGTTAAGAATAGGCAATTGTGGCAGTTGGCTGGCCTTAGTTGACAGTTGAGACGATTGGTTGTAGCTCAGGTTCAGGGTGATCGGTTCTTTCAGTTGGCTAATCTGGAGAGGTATTTGCCGCAGTTGGTTCCGTCCCAGGTGGAGTTGGGTCAGAGAAGTCAATCGGACCACCTCTNCCGACAGTTGGCTCAAGTAGTTGTCCCCAGCCAGAATTGCTGCAGGTGCATCAATTGACCGATTTGTTATTATACAGATGAAGCAGACGGAAAGAAGTCAAGTAGGGAATGACCTCAGGAAAGAGGATGAAATGGTTTTGGTACAAATGTAAGAACTTGAAGCTGGGTCAGTTGGGCTAGTTGGCCTACATCTTAGGCGGCAATATCGTCAGTNGTTGATCACTCAGGTCTAGTATCCTTACTTTGTCCGCATCTTTTAAGGCTTCAGTTAAAGAGTAATAGGTTGTCATTTATCTAAACTCCTCATGTTAATAGCCACAGGCCAACAGAAAAGGAGTTTTATTGAATAGGCAAAGCCATCTAATAAATTAGGAGCAGGAACATCCATCAATCATATCATATAGCAGTTACTACAAAATTGCAACAACCAAGCAAAAAGAAAAGCAGAGAAGGTNGAAGGATGAATTTAGAATAGTGACTNGTGAATAGGTTTTGAGATTGCTATGTACGTCTCCTTGNGTGGTATATCCGTGGCCGCAATAAATACCATTCATCTGTATTTGGTAACACAAACGAAATGGTACATTAGCAACGATACATTATGGCTTTTACGAATCGGCCTATTCCGGCGCTGACTTGTAAGCTATTTTGAATCACGTCGCAAGCAGTGGGGCATTAGTTCTCTACTACGCAATGAAAATGTTGTGCACCAGCAGATAAATCTCAGATTGGCCCTTCGGTGTGGGCTGAAAAAGGCCGATTTCTTGGTGGTCTTTAAAAGACCTACTATATGTTAAAATAGTAAAAACAATTAAAAAGAGCCTGATGGAACTATTTAAGGAAATTCTGCCCCAGCATCCGTATACAGTCGCTGAGGTTGTCCAATATATTAAAGACATACTGACTTCTGAACCCGCGTTATCTGATATTTGGGTTAAAGGAGAAATATCAGATTTGAGCCGACCGTATTCAGGGCATCTGTATTTTAAGGTCAAAGAAGAAAACAACGCTATAAACGGTGTCATTTTCAAAAATCGCGCAATCCACCTAGAAAGCCAACCGAAAAACGGCGATGAAGTACTCATTCACGGCAAAATTGATATCTATCCCCAAAATAGTACCTACCAATTGATTGGGGACCAACTTAAACCAGCCGGCATTGGCCTAATGCAGCTAGAATTAGAGCATCTGAAAGCTAAATTGGGAAAAGAGGGGCTATTCGATGAAGAGCACAAAAAACCAATTCCCCTGTTCCCAAAGAAAATCGGTGTTGTCACTTCGGCCACCGGCGCGGCAATTCAAGATATTATACGTGTACTTTCAGAAAGGTATCCAGTTGTAGAGGTCTTACTGTTTCCCACGCTAGTTCAGGGCAACGAAGCCCCTACCCAGATCGTAACCGCAATCCAGATGGCCAACCAACGTTCGGACCTCGATCTATTAATTGTTGGTCGCGGTGGAGGATCAATTGAAGAGTTATGGTCATTTAATGATGAATCGGTTGCTCGAGCGATATTTGCTTCACAGATTCCAATCATTTCCGCCGTTGGCCATGAAACAGACGTCACGCTGGCAGATTTCGTCGCCGACTACCGATCGGCTACCCCCTCATCCGCCGCCGAGCACGCTGTTCCGGATCAACATGAACTTAAGAGAAAAATCTATGATCGGGAATCACGATTGCTGCAAAACATTGGGCAAATAGTCAAATTCCTCAGGACAGGATTGCGAGTCCTCGAGCACCAAATTCCAGCCGAAAGACAACTTAACCGTATCAATCTGCTCCGACAGCAGATTGGGCAAATGCAATTGATTAACCAAAACACAATAAAACAAAAAATACACCAATTAAAGGATATTGTAAATCTTTGTCAGCAGAAACAAGTGTTGTCGATTAAAGATCTCAAGCAGGCCAAGGAAACCAAATTCCAGGTCAACACCGCAAAGCTAAGCCAGCTAAATCCACTTGAGATTCTGGGACGCGGCTACAGTATCGTTAGCAACAGTGAGAGTAAACCAATCACCAACGCGTCATCTGTCGAAGTTGGCGACACCGTTTATATCAAGCTCGCACAAGGCAAACTTACCAGCCAAGTTATATCAAAGGAGGAAATTTAAAGTGAATAAAGATATCAATTTTGAAGAGAGTTTAGCACAACTTGAGGAAACTATCGGTCTTCTGGAATCCGGGAATGAACTGACACTGGAGGAATCACTCAAGGCTTTCGAAGATGGGATCCGCCTGGCCAGATTATGCCGCCAAAAGCTAGACGACGCAGAGTTGCGAATTCAAAAGTTAACTGAAGGTGGGGAAGAACCATTTAGCACTGTAAAAGATGAGGTCTTTGACCAGATTTAGCCAATTATTTTAAGCAGAATCTAAATGAATAGAACTAGATATAGCAATTTCTATCCTGTTTTTCTGCTATTACTAATTTATACCTCGGTATCGATTGGCCAACCTTCAAAGATTGTTATTGCTCACCGAGGCGCCTCTGGTTATCTTCCAGAGCATACGCTAGCGTCTATAGCGCTGGCTCATGGTATGGGCGCCCACTACATCGAACAAGATATTGTTTTATCCAAAGATGACCAACCAATTGTTTTACACGATATTTATCTTCAAGCAGTTACAAATGTAGCCGAGGTTTTTCCAGGGCGGGCTAGAACAGATGGGAAATACTATGCCATCGACTTCGATCTGGCTGAAATTAAGCGGTTGAAAGTTACCGAGCGATTCGATATTGAAAAGAATACTATTGTTTATCCTGCACGATTTCCATCTCACCAATCGACTTTTCAAATCCCAACATTGAGCGAAGAGATTGAGTTGATTCAGGGGTTGAACCATAGTACCGGTAAATCAGTTGGCCTCTATGTGGAGATTAAAGCGCCTGCATGGCACCAACAGCATGGAAAAGATGTTAGTCAAGTAGTTCTCAAGACACTGAATGATTACGGGTATGCTAAGCGAGACGATCTAGTATACGTACAGTGTTTTGATCCATTTGAAACTAGACGGTTACGTGAAGTTTTGAAAACCGACCTTAAATTGGTACAGTTAATTGGTTCCAACCGGCCAAATTCAGCAATCGATTATGAACAGATGGTGTTGCCGTCAGGTTTAAAACTAGTTGCCAGTTACGCCGACGGGGTCGGTCCGTCAATGCAACACATTGTTAAAGGGGTTCAAAGGGATGGGAGGCCAATTCTATCGTCGTTAGTCCAAGATGCCCACAGATTAAACTTAGAGGTTCATCCTTACACCCTAAGAGCTGACAGGCTACCACCGCAAGTAATCGACTTTGATCATCTGTTACGAATGTTCTTTCTGGAGGCAGATATCGATGGGATTTTTACTGATTTTCCAGATTTAGCGATCGGTTTTCTCAGCAATCATGAGTGCGAACTTCGATCGGAAGATAAGACAATATCCGACTAGTCCATCATTCCGATGGCTACGACTATGCTCTAGGTGAAGCCTTCTCTTCTGCTTAATTGGTCACGAAACAGCATAGGGCTGATCCAGACCGGTTAAGGATTAGCCACTAGAACAGCCTTTAACCGTTGCAGTACCGAGCGCCCCTTAATCTCGGTTAATTTCTGATGTGTGGGTGTGGGTGTGGGGTAGCCCAAGATGGTACGGCCAAAAAGAAACAGGAGTCCCAGAGGCCAGTAGACTATGATTGAAGGAACGATTGGGAGGTATGATGCGGAAATTTAGTTGGATGTTGTGATGAGTTTACGGAGGTTGTGTTAGTTTTATTTGTTGGGTTGATCGGAAGTCGTATTGTCTAATGTGATCAGTTTGACTTGATAAACCCCCATTTTACCGCCAGCTTCCCTATTGACTCAACATTGGTTACCTTTAACATTTCAAATACCATTGCCTTGGAAAAAACTTCTAATGCCTCTCCAGTACTAGTCATAACGCAACAAGCGTGACCACCGCTGAATTCGTTGTAGACATGTTTAATGCCCAATTTGTTCAGCTTTTCTCGGATATCCCGGGCATGAACAATGAGCTCATCGCTCGTTCCACAATCAATGTAGATTGCTAGCCTATCTTTTAATACGTTAGTATACTTGTCGACCATTTGACGAATATCATTTTCCATGTAAGACTTGAACGCATCTGGGTTCTTGACAACTTGATCATTTTCGTCGTATATATATGGAAAGTCGCAAAAGAAAGG
>PACG01000246.1 GCA_002699335.1 Candidatus Poribacteria bacterium | reverse complement strand
CTCATCGTCCGCCCACCACACACCGATCGACGGCCTGGCCGTCTCTGGCTGGCCCGTCGCCTGATAGTGTAAATTCCAGAGAATGTGGTCGACGAGATCGCCGCGAATCTGTCGGGTCTGACCGGGCTTTGCCACATCAGCACCCACTCCCGGAATATAGGGACCGAACCCACCACGGGAGAACAAATCCTAGCTGCTTCTTTGAAACTAATCTGATTGTCACTGTTTAAAAAAGTACCATCAGAAAAGTCGACCTGGTTGAGGTTTACTTCCCAATGATCGGCCAGTTTTTCTTTCATCTGTTCGATGACGCTTTCAGCTGCCCGAATAGCAACCAGACCAGTAGCGTGCGTGGTTCGACTACCGCCGGTAACTCCTGTCTCGCCGATGGAGTTAGTGTCAACCACTGCCGGTCTGACATCTTCGGCTGCAATCCCCAGTACCTCTGCCGCTTGCATGGCAATGGAGGTCCGGGTGCCACCGATGTCGGTCGATCCTTCCAGCAACATGATGGTGCCGTCTTGATTAACGGTCAGATTCACGCTGGAGCGCCCAGCACCGTTGCCCCAGTAACCGGAAGCCACTCCCCGACCACGCAATTTACCGTTGCCGACCTCGACTTGGTAATGGTCATGGGTTTGGGCTGCTTCAACTGTTTCCAAGTAACCAATCTTGCCGTGTCTAGGGCCGATCGGATTCCGGTCGCCCTCTTTGGCGCCATTAATCATTCGAAACTCGAGCGGATCAAGATCCAGCTTTTGGCAAATTTCGTCTATCACACACTCGGCAGCGAAAGAGCTATTGGGGGCACCTGGTGCTCTATAGGCATGGGAACTGGGTTTATTAACCACCACGTCGAAACCGTCAATCTTTAAATTGGGAATTTTATAAGCGGCGAACATACAGTTGGCCCCGGCCCCGACAGCTGATCCGGGGTAGGCTCCGCCTTCGTAGAAGAGGTCAGTATCAGCCGCTGTGATACGCCCAGCTTTGGTTGCTCCCATCTTGAGGCGAATTAGGGTGGCGGGCGCTGGGCCTGTACCTTCAAACACTTCATCGCGTGTCATGGTCATTTTGACGATTTGACCGGTACGCATGGCCAATAAAGCCGCCACCGGAGCGACATATACCGTTGTCTTACCACCGAATCCACCTCCAATTTCCAGAGGAACGACCTTGACCTTCGAAGCTGGACGGTCCAAAATCCCGGCCACCTGCTGACGGACGTTAAAAGCCCCCTGCGTACTGGTCCACACCGTCAGTTCCCCGTCAGGGTTATATTTGGCGGTAGCGGTGATTGGCTCGATATATCCCTGGTGCACTGTTTGGGTGGTGAACGTTCGTTCAACCACGACATCTGCTTCAGCGAAACCGGCTTCCACATCACCGTTTTGATGACGAACATGGGAACCGATATTGGTGGGCTTGCCCGTCTTCTCGCCCAGTGTGTTGGTGGTCAACGATTGATGTAGAACCACGGAATCTTCTCGAATGGCTTTGGCGACATCGGTCACCGCGGGCAAAACTTCGTATTCTATATCGATTAAAGAAAGAGCCTCTTCGGCAGTGTGAACATCGACGGCGGCCAGGCCAACGATAGCGTGTCCTTTGTAAAATACTTTATCATCAGCGAGGATATTCTCGCTGAGAGTAGGCAAATCTTTTGAAGTCACAATATCTTTCACCCCAGGATGGGCTAAAGCTCGACTGACATCAATAGATACTATTTTGGCATGAGCATGAGGACTGCGTAGAATCTTACCAAAGAGCATATCGGGAAAATTGAGATCGGCACCGTACTTAGCATGCCCTGTGACCTTGTCGACTCCGTCGTGACGAATAGGCCGTGTTCCGACAACCTTGTAACCATTTCCGCTAGCCATTAGTGATTCGCCCTTGTTATCTCCGCTGCATCGAGGACAGCCCGTACAATTTTATCGTACCCGGTGCAACGACATAGATTTCCTGCCAACCAGAACCGAACCTCTTCTTCGGTCGGGTTGGAATTTTCTTCCAGTAGTGCTTTCGAATTCATGATAAAGCCAGGGGTACAGATACCACACTGAAGGGCAGCATGCTCCAGAAACTTTTGTTGTAAAGGATGAAGGCCTTCCGGAGTGGCAACACCTTCAATGGTTTGGACCTCTTTCCCTTCGGCTTCTACTCCCAACATACAACAAGAGTCAACAGGTCGCCCATCCACTATGATCGTGCAGGCACCACAGTTACCGTTGTTACAACCCTCTTTAGCACCGGTCAGGTCGAGTTCGTCACGCAGCACTTCCAGCATGCTCTGGCGTGGTTCGCACAAAAATTCTACATTCTCTCCGTTAATCTGCGTTTGAACGTGTGCTTTTCTTGACATTAGTTCCCCTCCTTAATTCGGTTAATTGCACCATTCAGGGCCCGTCTGGTTAAGACGCCAACTAGATGTGTCCGTTGTGCGGCTGTGCCCCGCATATCGCTGATTGGTGTAGCGATGCCTTTAGCCGCTTCACATGCTTCTTCGATAGATTCGTCTGAAACCGGTTTGCCAGCTAATACACTACTGGCGGCGGCGGCGAAAAGTGGCGTTGGCGCAACGGCTCCTAGTGCGATCCGGGCAGAAACAAACGTTTGATGATCGGCACTCAACTCAACTGCAGCTCCCGCGCCGACAACAGCAATATCCATTTCGTTTCTGGGAATGAACCTAAGATAAAAACTACTGGCGTTTGGAGCTGGTGTTGGAATGACCAGTTTAACCAATAGTTCATTACTCTCTAATACTGTTTGGCCGGGGGCTGTACAGAAATCCTCAACCGCAATTGATCTTTCCCCACTTGGTCCTTCGATCACGCATTCTGCCCCCAGTACAATCAAGACTGGTATCGAGTCCGCAGCTGGCGAAGCGTTACACAAGTTGCCACCGACACTAGCCCGGCTCTGGATCTGAACGCCGCCGATAATGGAAGTTGCGTCTACTAAAGCTGGAAATTTACTTTTAACCTCTCTGTTGCTATAAATTTTATAGCAGGGAACAGAGGCTCCAATTTCCAAACTACCGTTATATGACAAGGTGTTTACTTCAGGTACACCTTTAATATCAACCATCACCCCAACCGGGCGACGGTTTTCTCGAACTTGTACGATCAGATCTGTTCCGCCGCCCAAAATGCGGGCTTGGTCTCGATATTTTGTGAGCAGATCTACTGCTTCACTCAAACTTTTAGCTGCAACATAGTCAAATGCCTGCACATCAAACTCCTTTCAATCAATTTCGGTCGCTCTATCAAAATCTAACACCAATCTCCAGTACAATTATCCCAAAGCTATTTTGTAAGTGCGATAACTAACTAGAACCGGATTTTATCTGATACTCAAGTGAATGTCAACGGTTAAATATGAAGAAGGTCACTGTAAGATTGGCCAACCAAATCCTGATCCTCAATTTTCAGGCACCGCTTGACATGCTGGTGTTCACGCTCGGCTTCTTCTATCGACTGAGATTGGATCACCGTCTCCAATTCGATGAATTGGCCCAAATTTTCAACCCGATCTAGATGGATGCGCGTCGCGCCGAAAAGCCACACAGATCGCTGCTTTTCAACGACAACTTTAACACCTAATGTTCGGGTTAAGATCTGCTTGAGCGGATCGGGGTCAGAAACTGATAAGATTTGATATTGGGAGTACCGAGAGGTTTGACTGTCGGGACGATTGTAACCAATCAGTTCCGTCTGGTTTGCCATTTGGCGCAGCTTGAGCCGACCTGTGGCACAGTGAAAATAGGTGTCAATCTGATATAGAGAGGTTTTAAAGTTGGCCGGCATTTTCTCGAGCGCAACGACACAGGCTTGATGACAGTTTGAGATAGCTTTAAGTTCTAAGTTTTGCACGGTGGCACCTCGTTGGATATTATGATCTAAAGCTATTGTAAGCGTAGTTGTCCCTCCAAATCATCGATGAATTGTCGTGCCGCACGACCGGACCGAACGCTAGAATTAGCTTCCCATTCCAGTGCCAATTGGTGTAGTTCCCGATCCGATAGATCTATGGCTCTCCTCTGGGCATAGTGGGAAACAATCTGTAGATAGGTGGGACGAGAAATCCGGTAGAAGGCCAGTCGCAAACCGAAACGATCACTCAATGAAACTTTCTCTTCTGTTGATTCTCGTGGATAGAGTTCATCTGCGTCATCGATGGGGAATTTATTGTCGCTGACTTGTCGTGGCATCAGATGCCGTCGATTTGAAGTGGCATAAATCAGAACGTTTTCCGGACGAGCTGAAATTCCGCCCTCCAACATAGCTTTTAGTTCTCGGTAGGCGGATTCTTCCACATTAAAAGAGAGATCATCACAAAACAAAAGGTATTTTTCTGGTCGGCCCCAGACCGTTTCGACGATCTCGGGCAAAAATAGTAACCCTTGTTTGCCAACCTCAATTAAGCGCAGTCCGTCCAAGGCATAGCGAACCAACATCCCCTTGACCAAAGACGACTTTCCGGTTCCTCGGTCGCCCCACAATAGAACGTGGTTAGCCGGCAGATCTTGCAAAAATTGGCGTGTATTCTGATCTATTCGTTCAATCTGCGAGTCAATGCCGATTAGATCAGAAATGTCGGTCAGATCAGGGTGTATGACAGGAATCAGGTGTTGGTAGTGATTTTGCCAACGAAAGGCGAGATATTGATCTAGATCGAGTTGTGGTTGTCGATTGCCAGAAGTAGATTGTTCTAAAAATTGATCCATACGTTGGATCAGTTGTTCAAGCTGATTAGTGATGGTCTCTAAGCTCATCGAATATTGATTTGGATTATCTCTCTATGCAGTTAGGATGGCAATAACTTTCGCTAAAGTATAAGAATTTTAGCCGAATTATAGCACAGGGTGGAATTGATGAAAAAGCTATTTTTTGTAGTCGGAGTCGAGTTTGATTTGACCTTGACATACTGTATAACCTCACGTAAACTTTGCATGTTTTTAGATCCAGAGTCGGGTTTCAGGTCAAGATTTACAGGCTAGGCCAGGTCAAGACAGAATAGAATATGCGACTTGTATCTCCAATGATAAACAGGGAACTTTTAGAAAAGGTAGAAAGATAATGAAGCGCATTATTATTGTGGTTGATTTAATGATCTTGGCCTCTCTGGTCGGCTTCTTCATCGGTCGAGCAGCAGAAGATCGCCTAGGCCAATATGACGACCGGGCGGACAAGACGTGGCGAAAAGTGGAAAAAGCTGACACTCCTCCAGTCACTGAAGACAGTGCCCCCAACCAAATTAAAAAGATCCGTACGCTGTACCGCAAGGTGTTTGATCGATATCCCGACTCCCACTGGTCTGACGATGCCCTCTATCAATACGCCTCTCGTCTTTCCATTTCACAGGAACAACAGTTTTCCATGTTTCGTCGGCTGATTATCCACTACCCGGACAGCGAATATGCTGACGATTCCCTCTACGCCATCGCTTATGCTAATTACCGGCTAGCCGAGGAAAGAAAAGCTACTAGCTCGGAGTTGGCCGAGTCAGATCTATACTACGATAGATCTTTGCGATTTTTTGGACAGTTACTTACAGACTATTCCGGCAGTTCCCTTTACAACACCTCGTTATTCAATCGTGCGATGTGCTACTACGGTAAAGGGCAGTGGAGTCTAGCACGGGATGAGTTCAGGACATTGAGAATAGATCTGGCGAATGATCCAATCGTGCACGAAGTGGTCTATCAATTGGGGCGAATTGCTATCGAAACCCAACAATACGATGAGGCGATTGCTGAATTCCAAAATGTAGTTGACGCAGGGCTTGAAAGTTTAGCTCCCAACGCCCAATTCGGTATTGCGCAATCCTTCTTTGCCCAAGGAAAGTATGAGGAGTCGATCTCGGCCTACGAACGAACGATTGAGAATTATCCTAAATCGGTAGTGGCTCAAGATGCCTGTTTCTATATTGGCTGGGCCTATCAACGAATGGGCAAGCACGACGAAGCGATTATCCAGCTTGAAGAAGCGATCGAAGATTTTCCTCGCAACGAGAATGCTTCCAATTCGCTGGTCTTTATCGCACAAATTTACTACGGCCAAAAAAATCCCGACGGTGCAATTGAAGCTTATCGGAAGGTAGTGGACAATAAGGATAATTTCAGCTACGATATGCGTCGGTCAGCACTTTACTGGATCGGCAAGATCTACGAAGAAGAAGGGGATACCGATCAAGCCATTAGTACCTACACCACGCTGGTCAAAGATTACGCGGAGCACCATCAAACCCATCACCATCCGTCCAACAATGTCAACGAAGAGTATATCCAGAAATTGCAATCAGATCGCTCCTAAACTATTTCCCCTGTATCTTGACTTACGATGTTGACAGGCCAACGATTCTGATCTCCAAGTGGGTNAATTNCACACCCAAATTTCAGTAATGGATCTACGACACTTTTTTCGGCCTGACCTGAAAGATCTCACTGCCTATCAGGTCAATGCAGTTTCTCACCAAATCAAACTAGATGCCAATGAATCCCCCTTCGATCTACCGNNNCCGATCCTGCAGCAGATCGGTGACGCTATATCCAAACTGTCATTTCACCACTATCCAGATGCCACAGCAGATCAACTCAGAGGAACACTGGCTCGTCATCTAAACGTTCCGAAAGATTGGCTCGTCATGGGCAACGGTTCGGATGAGTTGTTAGCTTACCTAGCTCAGGTCTTTGGTCGGCAAGAGGCTGCGGTGCTTTTTCCAACACCAACTTTTTCCATGTATCGGATTTTTGCGCAAACGGCGGGTATACCAACGATTGGTTTACCGCTTAACGACAGTTTCGACCTCCATGCTTCCTTATGGCAACAGACACTGGATCGACAGCAACGGAATCTGGTCTTTTTTTCCTATCCTAACAACCCAACGGGCAATCTGTACGATACGAGTGTANTTGGCGACATTCTGTCTCGTCGNGATGCACTNGTCGTTATAGACGAAGCCTACTACGAGTTTTCAGGCCAAACCTTCCTGGAGCAACTCACCGCTCACAAAAATCTAGTCATTACCAGAACCTTCTCCAAAGCCTACGGATTGGCTAGTTTAAGATGCGGCTATTTAGTTGCGCATCCTGATCTAATCAACGAAATTAACAAGATCCGTCTGCCGTATAATCTAAACCAATTTACGCAGATAAGTGCGACTATTGCTTTGCAACATCGAGATCTAATCACCTCTGGAGTTGCCACGATTCGACGTGGACGGAAGAAGGTCTATGAATGCCTAGAAAAGATGGATGGGATCCATCCGTTCCCAACAGAAGCTAATTTTGTTCTGTTCCGNACTAAAAAACCGGCGGATCTGGTGCANACCTCACTGGTCGATCAAGGGATTTTAATTCGCTACTTTGGGTCATCTGGCCCCCTAGCAAACTGCCTNCGTGTGACCATCGGTACCGATTCACAAAATCAGCGTTTTTTATCTGCTATTCGTCAGGCTCTGCGTTAAACACCAACCAAAACTGTGGTTTATTAGCAGTAGTTAGAACTAATCATCGCTGCAGGTTATGCTCTGGTCCCGATTGGGGTTTCGCTTGTTTCTGGAGTGATTGTACTATAATTCGGCGTTGACAGTTGCTGGAGATGGGCTATTCTTTGAGTAAAAATTGTTAAACTGTCANTCATCCTTACCGCTAGATCTTAGCAGGANCGGGAGCGGTATAATAGATTGTTTTTTCATACGACAACTCGGCCGAGTCGAAGATCGGTCGATTAACTGTCATACAACCTTCAAGCCCAATAAACCGGGCAATTAAACAGGAAAGCCTATGCGACTGATTAAAAAATTGCCTGACCCCTTCCTTTTTCAAGATGGACAGAGGGTCGTCACCAGCGGCGACTGGCAAAGGCGACGAGAAGAGATTCGAGAGACAATTCTCAATCTTCAGTATGGTACTATGCCTGACGCCCCTCAACGAGTTAAAACCAACACATCTGACCAAGTTGAGCAGATTGATAATGGTCATACTTGCCAACGACTTCATTTTGAGTTTATGCCACTCCAAGCGCAACCGGAAATCATCTTTGATTTGGCGGTTAAATGCTATCGCCCTTCAGCGAATGCGGTTTCCGAACGCCAGGCTGAGATCGACAGTTTTGACAAGGACGGCTTACCAACACTGATCTACGTCGGTGACAATCAAAATCTACTCGCGACTTTGCTCGATAGCGGCTATATGGTGATCTGCTATCAGAACAACCAGTTAGAACCGATGGAAGAAGGCAAGCCGATTGTCGGCCCAGCTAGATCTGCCTATCAAAAATTGGCCCAAATGGCCGAACTTCCATCCTACTCTTGGGGATCTATTTCGGTTTGGGCCTGGGGCGCACGACGTTTACTCGACTATGCGCTGACGTTACCAGAAGTCGATGCCCAGCGGATCATGGTGTCGGGTCATTCACGTAATGGTAAGACCGCGCTTTTGGCCGGTGCCCTCGATGACCGGTTTGCATTAGTCAATCCTGCCGGTTCTGGTTGTGCCGGGGCGGCTTCCTATCTGGCACTGGGTGAAAATTGCGAAGATCTTGCAGCGCTAACCAGCCGGCAACGATGGTGGGCTTGGACTCACGCTGACTTTGAACAGTGGACCGGACGAGAGAGCGAGCTCCCTTTCGACCAGCACTTCCTGATGGGATTGGTTGCTCCACGACCACTACTCCGAACTGAGGGGCTCGGCGACGATTGGGCCAATCCTGAGGGAACGGTCGTCGCTTTCTTAGCTACCCAGCCAATCTACGATTTTCTACAAGTGCCAGATAGGAACGGTATCCAGATACGAGAGGGTGGTCACTATCAAGGGCAAGAAGATTTTGAAGCCCTCCGACTTTTTGCCGATTGGCAGTTTTTCGGCCTCCAGCCGGCCCAAGATTTCAAAGATTTTCCTTTCGAGTTGTCTGAGGTAACAGACTACTTCGATTGGCAGCAGTCCTAACCTCTTTTACTTAGCCACATCAGGTAATGGTTTAGGAGAAATAGTGGAACGGAATAGGGGAGATTTTTCTTTCCACCACAAAAGTGACTGACTGGCATTTCTCAAAGTAAGCACTAAGAGAAGATGCCAGTCGGGTGGCTTGTTAAGGATTAAGCTACAGCTCTCGTATACGGATGTTACGGAAAGAGACAGGACCGTGGTCACCTTGCAGCATTAGTGGCCCGCTGGATTCATTATCGTTAAATAGTTGCCCACCAGTTGGTTTTTCAAGTGTTACGGTATCGTGAACCCGCTGACTATTCAGATCGACTGTTACTACCATGCCGACCAGATTGACATCCATGATCTGCCACTCACCCGCCGGTTTAGTGGCTTCTACATCTACCCGTTTAAAGTTGTAAATGGCAGCGTTTTCGGCTGGATAGTCGTAAGCGTTACCCAAAGAATCCAAAATTTGTAACTCATACCGACCACGCAGATAGATACCGCTGTTGCTTCCTTCAGGAAACATGTATTCGATATGGAGATCAAAGTCGCCAAAATTGGCTTCGGTGACAATATCGACGGCACTAGCCGTATTGACCAAGATGCCGTTTTTCACCTCCCAGGCATGATCTTTTTCGGTGTGGCGCATGCGCCAACCGGTCAAGTCAGTCCCGTTAAAAAGTTCCTTCCATTCAGCCATAGTATTCTCCTTTTTCTCTTTTGTCTATATTGGTTTATAAAAATTTTAAAAAGACCAATTTACTTTAGCAACGCACTGGAAACCAGTGGCTACTTACACAAACGATGATTCACAGGTAAATCAGTTTGCATCGTTTGGTCTAAATCTATCCATTTATCCGATTTTTTATTAAAATCACTGAAATAAATAACTCTAGAAAAAAGAGTTGCTAAAACGGCAAAAATCATTCCTACCACAATTTCAATTCCATAATTACTAAAAATTTCTTTCACATCGAATTATCGTCAAGGTCGTAGCTTTGCAGATTAGCTCAGTCGTGATCGATCTTATCAGCTACAGCCTCTTCATCCAACTCGATTCCCAAGCCAGGTTCCGTGGGGAATTCGACAAAGCGATCTTTGAAAACGAACGTTTTTTGAGATAGCCTGCACCTAGCGTATTGTGTTCCTGAGCCATTAAGTTGGGAATTGAGTCGTCTAACTGGACACAAGCTGCCAACGAGATCGGGCCCAATAGGTTGTGGGGCAATACCAGCATAGTAAGCCTCTGCCATTCCTGCGATAATTTTAGTTTCGCAGATACCACCAGCGTGAATCAATCCTTCCTCAACCCGGCGCAAAATCGTAGATCGGTTGTTGAATGGCGACACTCAAGACGCTCCAGAAAGCACCGACTACGTATTCACCCAGCATAATGCCGAACATCAGCATTATCGCTTTTCGATAGCTACCGGCGCCACCAAACTGTAACGTCAACCACTTTATCACATTGGCAATTACAAGACAAGACCAAAAATAACCTACCCCACCGGTCAGTGAGATCGCATAACCGGCTGGATGCAGGGGAAACCACATAAATCTGGATCGCATAACCATCAGGAAAAAAGTGAAACCGATACCGCCAGCCATGGCCCCTATCGCTGGTAGATCCGGTTCTCTGGGAAAATTGAGTAGGCCAGACAACCAATTAAACTGCCCAATATGACCAATTGAAGGACCAATACCACCGCCAGCACCGGTGATTGCACCACCCAAACGATAGAGTTCTGACAGCGTAGCCCAGAANGTGACCAGAGATCCCCAAATGACCGCCAGCAACATGGCAAACACCAGCTTTTTAGTATTCATACTGGCCCGTTCAGCCATTTTGAATGATTCCAGTTGATGGGGCATGATATGTTCCCGATAGCCGCGTCCCGACATCCACCAGTTCAGGGTGATAAAACCTAAATTTCGCCCGCCCAACGGTCGGGTACCTAGGAGATTGATTAGAAATTGCTGGCCGTTGCACATGCCAGCCATTTCGTGGGCTGGAGGTCCGATTTCTGCCCGCACACGGGTAATACCAACTGACAAAGCATAGAAAAACAGGAAGTAAGGGATAATGATCCAGAACGTCATGCCGGCCTTGAGGGTGAACCAGAGAATATAGAACCCGGAAATGATGATCAGCGANAGAGATGCTCGGTAGCTGATCGGTTCTTGGCTGTCATCAATGCTACCGGCATGACCAAAGATGGTTCGGCAGACGTTGGCTAAGTGGCGGCGTGTGACCATAACGGCCATAATGAAGATAGCCAACCACCCTCCAATCGATTGCTCAGACAAGTAGGGAAAAGGCCCTGGAATTCCTAAAGCACTGCCGACTACCCGCTGAATCTTACTAAACAAGTAGAAGAACCAAAGAGAAAAGGAGAGATCCAAAGGTAATAAAAAGCCCANCGCGATAACAAAAGGATATAATGGAACAGGAATACCCCCCATTGCATTCCAAGGACGGTCGGTAAAGAACTTACCCCAGTCACGGGCATTGTGACGAACAGAAAAATCAGGTAAAGAAGGGAAAAAGTAGGCTAAGCCATGCCAGACGTTGATCAAAGCGGCTACCACAAAACCGTACCATAAGAGGCGNTTGCGGAAAAACCCGGCCGCGCCACCGTGTTCGGTAATGGCCATCGGTAACAGGATGATGGGATAGGCCAGTTTTTCGTGCTCGGTCCACTGTTTTCGCACAATTACGTTGAGGCAGATCATAATGGTGCTAGCGGCTATAATGAAGCTGGTCCACCACAGGGTTGGCCCCACCCAAGCTCCCATAATCCGTCGGTTATAAAACGGCGTTTCTCCATCGTAAACGCCACGCAGAATCTCTTTATCACTGACCACTAGAAATTCTGGAATGTAGGGATGGATTAAATCAGCCCAATCGTTTTCTGGAGTCGCAAACCAGAAGGCGTGAGGTAAAGCTGGAATTGTCAGAGCCAGCGTATCGTGTCCAGCAAGACCGCTGGCGATCGACAGCATAGTGTAAATAGTAATAAATTCGGCTTGTGACAGAGCGGATTTAGGAGAGACCTGCTTGATCCCCAGATTGATCAGGATTAGGAAAAACAGGTTAAGGACAACATTCCAGAAGAGAGAAATGGTGGTTGGATGACCACTATGCCAGATGCACTCGGTCTCGATAACCCAAAAGACATTTGGTGGAATCAGCAATAAGGCGATAAAGATCGATCGCCATGTTACTACCGATCCGGTACTAGGTANAGTTGTGGAAGCCTTCAACTGTTGACGACTATTTTGGATGGTGTTAGGTGTATCAATCGACAATTTCCCCAACTCTCCAGTGATAACCNGTTGGTTGAATTTAAGGGCAGATNGATTGGGCCTGTGGTTTGANGTTTAACCGGGGGCAAAGTCATAGATCGGTTGTTGGATGATGACACTCAGAATACTCCAGAAGGCACCGACTACGTATTCACCCAACATAATGCCAAACATGAGAACCACTACCTTGCGGTAACTACCTGCTCCACCGAATTGTAACACCAGCCACTTTAACACAGTAGCNATCACAAGGCAAGACCAAAAGTAACCTACTCCGAACGACATTGAAATAGCGTAACCTGCGGGGTGCAGAGGAAACCACATAAAACGGGATCGCATAATCATTAGGAAGAAGGTGAAGCCCATTCCGCTAGCCATTGCTACCGTCGCTGGAACATCAGGTTCTTTAGGAAAGGTCAAAAGTCCAGCCAACCAGTTGAACTGGCCAATATGACCGATCGAAGGGCCGACACCGCCACCACCTGCTCCCGTTACCGCTCCACCCAAACGATAGAGTTCTGATAGCATCGCCCAGAAAGTGACCAAAGAGCCCCAGATAACAGCTAGCAACATGGCAATGACTAGTTTCTTGGTATTCATACTGGCCCGTTCAGCCATTTTAAAGGATTCTAGTTGGTGGGGCATGATGTGTTCTCGGTAGCCACGACCTGACATCCACCAGTTCAGGGTGATGAAACCCAGATTTCGGCCCCCCAATGGTCTCGTGCCCAAGATGTTAATTAAAAACTGCTGACTGTTGCACATGAACGCCATCTCATGGGCGGGAGGACCAATTTCAGCCCGCACTCGGGTAATACCAACTGACAAAGCATAGAAAAACAGGAAGTAAGGGATAATGATCCACAATGTCATACCTGCTTTGAGGGTGAACCAGAGAATATAGAGCCCCGCCATAAAAATAAGCAATGAAGCAACACGGTAGCTAATCGGTTCTTGGCTATCATCAATACCATTGGCTTGNCCCCATATGGTACGCCAAACGTTGGCTAAATGCCGACGGGTAACCAGGACTGCCATAATGAAGATGGACAACCATCCACCAATCGACTGCTCAAATGGATAAGGGAATGGACCAGGAATCCCAAGTGCACTTCCAATTACCTGCTGGATTTTACTAAANAGGTAGAAAAACCAAAGGGAAAAGGAAAGATCCAAAGGTAAGAGAAAGCCCAGCGCAATTACGAACGGATAGAGAGGAACTGGAACGTTACCGATTGCGTTCCAAGGTCGATCAGTAAAAAACTTGCCCCAATTACGAGCATTATGCCGAACGGAAAAATCGGGCAGAGAAGGAAAAAAGAAGGCTAGCCCATGCCAGATGTCGATGAAGCCCGCTACGATGAAGCCATACCAAAAAAGGCGATTACGGAAAAACCCGGCCGCTCCGCCNTGTTCGGTGATGGCCATCGGCAACTGGATAATTGGGTAAGCCAATTTCTCATGTTCGGTCCATTGCTGACGTACCATGACGTTAAGACAAATCATGATAGTGCTAACAGCCATAATGAAGCTAGTCCACCACAGGGTTGGCCTCATCCAGGCACCCATAATCTGTCGGTTATAAAACGGCGTTTCTCCATCGTAAACGCCACGCAGAATCTCTTTGTCACTGACCACCAGAAATTCTGGAATGTAAGAGTGAATCAGATCAGCCCAATCGTTTTCCGGCGTTGCGAACCAGAAGGCGTGTGATAAGGCCGGAATAGTTAAGGCCAACGCATCGTGTCCAGCAAGGCCGCTGGCAATCGATAGCATGGCGTAAATGGTGATAAATTCAGCTTGTGTGAGGGCCGACTTAGGGGANACCTGCTTAATGCCCAGATTGATCAGAATCAGGAAAAACAGGTTAAGGACGACGTTCCAAAANAGGGAAATGGTGGTCGGGTGTCCACTATGCCAGATGAATTCNGTCTCGACGACCCAAAAAACATTCGGTGGGATCAGCAATAAGGCGATAAAGATCGATCGCCATGTTACTACTGACTCTAGCGAGGTGGCCTTTTCTGTTTTTAGTAGCGATGAAGGGAGCAGGTTATCTTGGGGCTTTTCAAACCTATCAATTGACAATTTTCACGAGTTCTCCAGCTTTCAAGGAAAATTGCCCAGCCACAATGACCTTTTCTCCAACCTTAATCCCACCTACTTCAACTACATCGTTTTGTATTAGGCCAAGCTGTACTAACCGCCTTTGACCTTTGTTAGCCGCATCGACGGTAAACACCGAAGCAGCACCATCTTCTCCGCTTTCAATTAGCGCAGATCGGGGGATTAAGACCACATTTTCTCGGACGTCAACAGGAATTCTAACCTTGGCAAACATCCCTGGTTTAAGTTGCACATTGCGATTATCGACTCTAATTTCTACTTTGACCGATCGACTAGCCAGATCCAGCGTTGGGCTGATCTGTGAGATTTGGCCTTCAACTGCTTCACTGAGTGCATCAACCTCAATCGTAACCTGTCGGCCAAGCTCAATTTTGTTTAGATCCGACTCGATGACATTGACTATCACTTTGACCTGATCCATTTCCACGATTTCAAATACCGGTGTAGTTGACGCTGCCATTCCACCCAGGTCTAAGTTTCTGGCCGAAATCACTCCAGAGATCGAAGCTCTGATCGAAGCATCATCCAGTCGTTTCTTGGCTAGATCTAGAGCCGTTTGCGCTTGTATCATCCGGGTTTCAGTCGAAATAATTTCGACTTCCCAACTTCCGATGTCTAATGCCAACTGAGCGGTTTTAAACCCCGCTTTAGCGGCCTCGATTTGCGATTCGGCTAAGGCAATATCTTTCTCCCAAGATTTCGTCTCACTGGAGGCACGTGCCAGATCAAGTGCCGCCTTCGCTTGTTGAACTTGTGCCTCCATTGCTTCGATATCTTCCTCCTGAGCGCCTTTTTTAATCAGTTTTTGCTGCTCAAGGGTCATCTGGTATTGGGCTTTAGAGATATCTAACTGGGTTTCAGCATTCTCAAAAGATTGCAAGCTAATTGCGCCATCCTGAAACAACTGTTGCATCCTTTCAGAGTTATTTTCGGCACTTATCAGGTTAGCTTTGGCTTGATTGACCGAGGCCTCAGCCTGCTTGTGGTCTTCTTCTCTTGCCCCTCGCTTAATCTTTTCCAGGTTAGCTCGCAGTGAAGCCAGTCCGGCCTCTGCTTGTTGGATTTGGGATTTAGTTCTGGTTTCGGATAAATCCCGAACCTGTTGTAACGAGATCTCTGCGGCGGATAAACCCGCCTGGGCTTGAACAACCTGGGATTCGACTTGGGTTTTGGCCAGTTGTTGGGCTTGCTGGTAAACGGCTTTGGCCGCGCGGTAGGAGGCTTTCGCTTGACGCAGATTCAACTCTAGTTCTTCGTATTCGACCACAGCTAGTAGATCACCCTTCGTTACCTTTTGACCAACCTCGACAGGCAGGTTGATAATCTGCCCCGCGACTNTGGGAAAAATCGTTACTTTAGCCTTGGCATTTACTGTTCCCGACAGATTTAACTCAGAGCGAATTTCGCCCTGTTTAGCCTCGATGACCTCCACCGGTTTAGCCGATGTCCCTGTTTCTATGGACCGGTTGGATNGTGATGTGGACTCGCGTTGGCAACCGATCACAAAAACGGTAGTCATTAACAAGAAGCAGACGATTCGAGAAATNCAGATATGNGGGTATGGACGNCGGAGTTGATAAGNNAAGGATAATNGATCCATTCTATTCTGATTTTTACTCCAAGGATGAGGGGGGTTGCCCAATTGCTTTTTCTAAGCGGGCCAGCGCAATTGAGTAATCGTGTTGGGCTTGTAAACGGTTTACCTCCGCCTGAGTTAGAGCCAATTGCGCATCGGTCAATTGAACGCTAGTAATGAGTCCATTTTTATATTGCAGGTTTGCTAGACGAACTCCCTCTTTGGCTTGGTCGACCGTCTCTTTTTGGACTTCGGTTAGCGTCTGGGATTCTAAGATTTGCAAATAGGCAGCGCGAACCTCCTGTTCAATACCGTTCTTCAGTTGCGAGCGTTGAAGAGCCAATTGATTAACTCTTGATTTGGCCTCTTGTACCCGGTAGTATGTTACTAAACCATCGAAAATCGGGAAATTTAAGGATAAACCGACGTTCCAGATCTTGTTCATCTCAACTAATTTTTCGTTGTCATCAATTCGGTAATTGGCCAGGANAGAGAGATTAGGTCGGGTGTTAGCTTGGGTGACCTGGACCTGTTTCTGGGCTGATTTTTTGAGTAGATCTAGCTGTTGTAGATCCGGTCGATGATTCAAAGCCAGATTGATTAGCTCGTCGAGTGTTAGCTCGACTGGCTGTCGCCTAAACTGGCCATTAATTTCGATATCTGTGGCTAGATCTAAATTCAGCATATGCTGGAAAGCATTTTTGGCCAGTTTGACNCCGTTTTTGGAACGGATGTAAGTCGATTGGGCGTTAGCTACTTGAACTTGTGCTCGGATTACATCAAAATTAGTTGAGACACCAGATTTTAATAAGTTATCAGAAGTTTTCAGTTGTTGCTGGGCCAGATCGACAGTTTGTTTGGCAACTTCGACAAACTCCATACTTAAAAGCAGCCGATAAAAAGCACTGGCCACATCAAGGCCAAGTTGGTTGTAAGCTGCGTCTAACTCCGCTTTACCGGCGGCTACAGCTAACGTAGCACTTTGATAGGTGTAATAGTATCGTCCCCAAGCGAAAAGCGGCTGAACTAAAGATAAGCCTCCCTGAAAGGTATGATGTGCTCCAAACTCTAACTCGGTAATATTCGACTCATCCTCGTCGTCCTCTCGGGTCGGTGGTGGCGTTTGTTCCGGTGGGAAAGCTGTGCCCCGCATTTGGGCAAAAGGTGAATTCTCGCCGAAGTCGATGATCGATTTAGGGAGATCTTTCGCGTAAGTATAATTGGAGTTCAAGCTGACCTGTGGTAAGCCGACCGGACGGGCGGACCGCAATAGCTTTTTAGTTAAAACNAGCTTGTCAATTAAAGTTTTTATCTGGAGGTTATGCTGGCGAGCATGTTGAATACTATCAGTTAAAGTGAAGGTTGGATTACCAGCATCTAGATCAACGGCTAAAGAAGCGGTAGGGGTTGATAAGTGGGCGACAAACCAAATCACCAGTGCGCCGACGCAACGAGATAGACGCGCTTCTTTTATACTTATCCGCAACGCGACACTATATCTGTTGATGATGAATTCCCCCGATCAGGTCTCTTCTCCCCGACCAAGTCTAGGGCAGAGCTAAAAGGCCAACTTAAACAAATGTACACACTGACCGGAGATCGGATACATCCGCTAAATCGAGGGTAAATTCTTGTTTTTATGATATTCATCATTCAATAGTTTTGCGGCAATCCGGACTATGATCTGATAAAACCTTTGAGCCGGTTTGTATAGCTGATTTGTTAGCAATATACCCCTAATAGCGCAGAATCGTTCCCCATTTCCCGACAGCCCAAATGCTACCATCTTTCGACTGTGTAATATCTGATAGGTTATTAGAGGTTGGACTTTCCTGAACCAGCCAAGTTACACCACCATCGTTGGTATACAACAAGGTGCCACCGTCACCAGCGGCCCAACCGGCATTGGCATCAGCAAAAACAACACCGTTAAGTGTTTTTTGCACCGGGATAATTTGCCTTCCCCAACTAGTACCACCGTCTTTCGTATGGTAAGCAGCTCCATCAGTCCCAACGATCCAGGCTGTATTCAAGTCAAGTGAAAATACCGCACGGAGCTCTTCTGGTCCCGTATACTGTGCGAACCATGTTTTCCCTCCATCGATGGTTTTGGCAACCGAGCCGCCAGCACCGACTACCCAGCCGGTCGTATTGTTGACAAAATGAACACCAAACAGGTTATTAAAGTCAATCTGCGGGTTGTTGGTTGATTGACCATACCAGGTTTTACCGCTGTCTTCCGTCACAGCAATTTTACCCATCTCACCGATGCCCCAACCGTGAGTCGGGCTTGGGAAATGCAGGTTATAGAACCCGAGTGCACTTTTCCAACTGGTCATTGGATCGTCAAAAACAATGCGTTCGACCGTGCCGTGTCCTTCGTCTCTAGGGTCATTAACCATATGCCATATGGATCCACTTGTTTCGGTTTCAATCAGAGTCGCATTGCTACCGACAATATAGCCCTGATCATCAGAAACAAATCCAACACCAAAGAGTTCAAAAGCGTTGCCACTAATCTGTTCCTTCCATGTTTGGCCACTATCGCTACTGTGCAAAACAGTACCGGCCAAACCGATAGCCCAACCTTGATTTTCGTAGAAGGTGATTCGAGTTAGATCACTGTTACTGGAAATGACCTCCCAGTTCTTACCACCGTCGGTAGTATGGAGAATGGTACTGAAATCGCCCACGATCCACGCTTCATCCACATTGACCAAGTGAACAGCGTTCAGTTTCTTCTGGACCGGTCGATCGGCCAGTGGTCGAGTGGTCCAAGTTTCACCGCCATCGACGGTTTGCAGAATAACACCAAACTCAGCCGCACCGTAACCGTGCGTCTCATTAGCAAAGTGAATGCCCCAAATCGGTTCTGGCATACCGTTGGTATTTGGCACTTTACTCTCTTGACTATTCCAGGTTTTTCCACCGTCGGTAGTATGAATCATGGCCCCATTACCACCGGAAGACCAGCCGATCTGATCTGTTAACATGAAGAGCGCATCCAAAGTAGAGGCCACGCCACTCTTTTGCGATTTCCAGGTTTTTCCACCATCGGCGGTGTGGATTACTGTTCCACCGCCACCAACCGCCCAACCGACAGTTGGACTTTTGAAGTCGATGCCTTTAATCTCGTTATTGGTCTTGGTATCTTGAGCCGACCAAGTTCGTCCCCCATTGTTCGTATGTGTGACAAACCCACCGTCTCCGCCGGCCCAGCCGTGAGTCTCATCAACGAAGGTAATAGCCCCTAGAACGGTGAAGGTACTCGTGTTCGTCTTATTCCAGGTTTTTCCACCATCAGTGGTTTTAAGGACCGTACCGTTGTCACCACAGACCCAACCCNTGGTTGGAGAAATAAATCGGACCTTATGAAGATCTATTTTGTCAAAAGAGGCCGGGAAAGGCATACTGGGCTGACGTTCCCAAGATTTACCTCCGTCAGCGGTGTGGAGAATCATCGATTTAGATCCAACGATCCAGCCAATTTGGGTTGATTTTTTCAGGAAGAAGACATCATTGAATTTTGCTTGCCACTTGNCTCCCCTTACAACCTCCCACTGTCGATCGGCTGAAACGTTCCACGCTGTCAGATACAATGCAAATAATACAATAATTGCACTTTTACTACTTCTTAACATCACATACTCTCCTATGAGGTACAGGTTTCACTCTCATATCTAGTATCCGGAGCCAACTACACTATCCGAATTATACTACCGAAAACACGTAAGCGTCAAGCCAGTTAGCCAACTGACTCCCCCAGTTTTTAGGGGTACTGAGTTGCAGAAACAAAGATTATGAGAAGGCATATTTCCAACTTGATTCGGGAATGGATGAAGTTAAAATACTTTGCTCAGGCCAGACACGATCAAGTTCAGAGAATATTTGGTGAAACCATGATTGATCGCTTCCATGAAATGTAGCAGTCATAACANAATAATCCAGCAGTTTTGCGAAAGAGGTTTGAACCTAGCATCAAATCTANTTGCAGAAAACCAGGGGGAATTCAGTTGAAAAAGCAGGGATTATAAGTTATGCTTCANATTGGGNCGATGCAGTCTGGCCCGTCGTTACGGGGCGAATTAACCCACTTGGAGACAATATAACCCGTTAGATCATCATCGGGATAAGGAACCAGTAGATCTGCTAATTCGCCAGGCGAACGGTCTTTCGGATCTAACCATCGTTCGTGGTCCTCCGGTTTGATAATCACGGGCATTCGGTGATGTAGTTGCGACATAAATTGATTAGCTGCTGTATTGACAATGGTGCAGGATCTAAAGCTGGTCGCTTCGTCAGGCGATCGCCACTGCTCCCATAGACCAGCGAAAGCAAAGGGACTATTCGAATTCATTCGGAGATAGAACGGCATTTTGGTTCCATCCTTGATTTTGACCCACTCGTAGAATCCGTCCGTTAAAATCAGACAGCGACGCTTCCGGTAAGGGGTCCTGAAAGACGGTTTTTCAGCCAATGTTTCACTCCGAGCGTTAATCATTCGATTACCGATCGAGGGATCTTTAGCCCAATGTGGTACTAAGCCCCAGCGAAAGTTGTTAGCTCGATATTTTCCATCGTTTGCTACGGCTAAGACCGGCTGTGTCGGGGCGATGTTATAACGAGGAGAGTGTATTTCCGAGAACGAAAAGAGTGGGAAAGTCTCCGCTAAAATTGACATCTCTGCCGTTAGTGTATACCGACCACACATTTTGAACTCCTTAATTTTATCGGTTAAGGTTCAATCACCAGTTGCCCAAACCTATTTACTGACTCTCAATACCTAAGTCAAGATTTTAGCATAAGCTGATGTCATAGAATAAGGATAATATTTTACCGATGCAGATCCAAGTTAAGTATTTCGCCTTCTTTCGAGAACGGTTAGGTCGATCAAGCGACCAAATTGTTCTGCCCGAATCGGCTACCGTTTCAGATCTATTAGATTATCTTCATACCAATTGGCCTCAACTGGCCAATGGCTTGAAATCGTCTCAAGTCTCGGTCAATCTGGAGTTTGTTCGACCGGAGACACGATTATCGGAGGGTGACGAAGTTGCGCTGATCCCGCCGGTATCTGGAGGAAAACCAGAAAATCTGTTCAAGATCACCAAAGATTCAATTGTGGCTCAAGATGTGATAGATCCTATACAAAGTGACAATGCTGGTGCCGTAATTACTTTTCTAGGTACGGTTCGCAACAACACACACGGTCGTGCCACCTCCTATTTGGAATACGAAGCTTATGCCCCAATGGCCGAAAAAAAGATGGCTGAAGTCGCTGGTGAGGTGAGGGAAAAATGGGGTATTGAAAGAGTAGCTATGATCCACCGAATTGGAAAGCTGGAGATTGGCGAAGTTAGCGTGGCTGTAGGGGTAGCTTCCCCTCACCGTAAAGACGGTTTTGAGGCCTGTAAGTACGCTATGGATCGGCTAAAACAGATTGTCCCCATCTGGAAAAGAGAGGTCTGGACCGACGGTGAAGAGGAATGGGTAAAACCAGACCCGGTCTATTTTGACACTAAGCCCAATGATGATTGAGATTCAACCTGTCGGTAAACCCGTCCAAGCAACCGTTAAGGTTCCCGGCTCCAAAAGTTACACTAACCGTGCACTACTGGTAGCCGCTTTAGCAGAAGGTAAGTCGCATTTATCCGGTGTTCTGTTTAGCGACGATACCGAGCGGATGCTAGATTCTCTGCAAAAACTCGGTCATCAAATCGAAATTGACCGGGACAACTGCACGGTTCAGATGACGGGTAACGGAGGGAAAATTCCAGTCGAGACAGCCGATCTGAACATCGGTAACGCCGGTACCGCAGCCCGTCCTCTGGTTAGCTATGCGGCCCTGGGCCACGGCACTTACCGCTTTGACGGTGCTGAGCCGATGCGGAAGAGTCGACCCATGGCAGATCTGCTGGCGGCCCTCCGCCAACTTGGGGTGACCGTAAAATCGAAGATGGGCAACGACCGCTTTCCACTAGTGGTCATTGCCAACGGATTGATAGGTGGTTCGGTCCGGCTCAACGCCAGCAAAAGCAGCCAGTTTCTAACCTCGCTGTTGATGGTGGCTCCGGCAACTGAACAAGGGATGAAGATCAAACTGGAGGGGCCGTTGATCTCTCAACCCTACATTGATATAACGCTGTCAGTGATGAGGACTTTTGGCGCCTCTGTGACGGACCATGACTATCGTCTTTTTACCGTTCCAGGCGGACAAACCTACCAGCCACGACATTACACTATCGAGCCAGATGCCTCCAATGCCTCCTACTTCTTCGCCCTAGCAGCTATTACAGGTGGATGTATCCGGGTCGATAACCTGAATCGCAACTCGGCACAAGGTGACGTTAAGTTCGTTGAAATACTAGAGCAGATGGGTTGTCGAGTCAATTATCTAGATAACGGTATCAAGGTATCAGGAAACGGAACGCTAAATGGTGTTGAGGTTGATATGAACGCCATCTCCGACACTTCGATGACGCTAGCCGCCATCGCCCCTTTTGCTACTAGTCCAACCACCATCCGCAACATCGAACACTGCCGGTGGCAGGAGTCCGACCGCATCACGGCTATGGTAACCGAACTGCAACGGTTGGGGGTCGAAATCGAGGAATTTCAGGATGGTCTGCGAATCCAACCTACTACCGAGATGCAACCAGCTGAAATTGAAACCTATGATGACCACCGAATGGCGATGAGTTTTACCTTGGTGGGCCTGAAAAGAGCTGGCATCAAAATTAAAAATCCGGCTTGTGTCAATAAAACCTTTCCCCGCTACTTCCAGGTTTTGAGCCAACTGGTCGCGGGTTAGGTGCCGTAACTTTAACGCACCTTCGCCCGATATGGAATCCGGGTTTAAACAGCATTTAGCTACCTTCCTCCAGCCAACATCCTCTGGCATAGAACGTCTAAGTCCGAAAGATGTACTAAACGATCCACCTGACCTGATCGATGTCAGTACCTTCAGCGAACACCGGAAAGGCCACATTCCAGGTGCAGTTTCCGTCCCCCTCTTTGATAAGGCAGAGCGGAAGAGCATCGGCATTGCCTATCATCAGGAGGGAAGTCGATCAGCGACAGGGATCGGCCTCTCCCTAGCTGTACCAAGAGTAGATCAATTTTTAACCGGATTTTTTCGCATAGTCGTCAACCGGTGGGTTACTGTTAGCGGGGCGGCTACCCACTACCTGGACAAACGGCTGCGGACGATTGAAGGCGGATATAAAGGCTATCCCCAGCTGGTATTGCAAACTCTGACCGATCCCAGGAAAATCATGCTGTTGGGCGGGAAAAACGGAACTGATCTAAGCAGCTAGCCTCTGCCGGAGCACAAGCCATTGACCTGGAAGATCTAGCCCAACACCGGGGTTCTGCTTTTGGCAACATCGGATTGGGCGACCAACCCACCCAGCAAAACTTTGAAAATGGGCATGCCCAGCCTGGGTCACAACACTACCATATGTTCCCCTTTCGTTGGAGAAGGAGAACCGGGGAATCGGTCAGATCACCATCCCCCAGCCAGTATGGGAGCAGATGCGGCTGGCCCCCACGGTGGAGATAGAATCCCCCCAGACAGAATGGCTCAAACGGATATTAGAGACCTACGGTAAATTGCGGCTGGATGCGCTGAAAGAGGGCGTGGCAAAAATCGAGAAACGGTTTGGAACCAAAAACTGTAAACGTGTGTTGCGTCATTTAGGTACCGGCGATGTCGAATCTGCCGCTCGCCTGCTTTTGGCCAAATACTTATAACAGGTCCTATACTCATCCAAAGCCGGATCAACCGGCTCCAAAAGTGAGACTCGACCAGAGTCGTCTATCCCCGCCGAAAACGGGTCGTTAAACTGATGAAGGTCGCTGAAACGCTGACCTGATATAAGACTGTTGATAACCACCGGATGACGACACCTTTTCCACTGCATCGGTCCCAGCCAAAATTCTTTCTGTTAGTTTGCCAAGCCCTATCTTATTAATCTTATTACTTCGCCCACATAGCTCACACACAACCTCCTAACATCAAACAGATGCTTCGCTTGACCGAGAAGAACAAGCTAAGTTAGCTTGTCATCCTGAACAGAGTCAAGGATTCTGGGTCTAAGCCAAGCCGGATTTGGTATGGTGTCTGAAGGAGGTTGGCCGAGCCTCCACCTGTTCTTCGAATATCCCCCTTAGCCAAGGGCGTAAAAAGTGTCCATGTGCCAAGAAGACTAAGGCTATCTCAGCGCTTTTAGCATTGCCCAAGTAAGGGGTAACTTCCCACCTGCAGACACTGCTCTAGTCTCAATCTCAAAGTTTTTCTTGATTTCTTTTTCGGTGAGAATGCGCTTGTAGATGCGAACTTCGTCTACTACTCCTGGTAAATATCGACCCTCATGTTCGCTAGCGATGACTATGTGAGTTAGGTTGTTGGGTTCCTTACCGGCATTGCCTTTGCCAATAAATTCGCCGTTGACATAAAGTATTAATTCGTTTTTCTTGGTGTCGCAAGTATAAACCGCATGATACCATTCATCAAGTTCTGCTTTAGGGAACCGAACTTTCACCCCATCTTGCTTATGGACGGTGATTTGCTGAGCCTCATATTTAAAGTGGACTGTGCCTGCCTTCCACTGATCATTAGGTGCCGCAGAGACAATTCCTATGCAGCAGCCATGGGCAGCAGGTGGCATGGCATGTGCCAGCGTCCAGACCTCCACAGTTACTTCCGGTGAATTGCCCATATTTGGCAGCTGGACGTAATCATCCTTTCCGTCAAACTCTAAAGCCTCGAAAATTTTTCCTTCCTTGATGATTTTCGGGCCACCTTCTATTTTGCCTGGATTTTTTCCAAAAATGTCGTTGACAGTGTTACCCTTAATATCTTTCTTATCCAAAGACCAAAAGCCGACCAACCCATCTGTAACGAATTCCTGCGCCTGAGCTAAACCAGTGAATAAGATCAGTACGCGAAAAACATTAAGAACAAAATCGTAGCTGTTTTCTGCATTCCCAAATACCCCTTGACTTTTGCCGTTAAATTGTGAATAATCCAATCTTCTGACGGGTAAAACCCACATATTCAAGATTGTTGTGAAGACAATTTAATATTATACAACGACTAATAAGTAATCGCAACAAAGAGGCGTAACCTTGAAAATTATTTATAGGCGTCCAATCGTCGGCAGGAGTACCCCACCTGGACTGTGGATATGGATATTTAAAGAATTAACAAATACAACCTAAGCGTTTAGTATTGTAAGATAAACCAGCCTAAAAAATCCATGGTTGGAAAAGAAAATTACCAGGATATCATCTTGTAGATTAGTGCTTGTCTCTCAGGGCTCCCAAAGCTAAAAACGAGTCTGGATTATTAGACGGTCAATACTTATACTCCATTATTTGGGTAGTAAAGTCTGTTCGCTGACCTCTATACAAAGGATTCTTTGTTCGCATATCCAATGCTTTCTCTGGACATACATCCTCAACTATTATGCCTTCCTCGTCCCAGAGTGTCTGATAGCAAACTTCTATCAGCATCAGTAATGTTACTCCCCCCACGACATATAGATTCATTTTCATCCAATCTGTAACAGCATGAAGAAGCGACAATCATCGGGTTTCTACATGATAGTTTTTTACTTCTACGTGTTCCCGACTTATCCATCCGAAAAACAATAGAACACCCTAAATTTGCACACGCAAGTGTCATTTCTGGGAAGTCCCCGTCATAACAAATCAGTAAGACCACAAGAATTCTCCTGATATTGGAATGTAACCAAGCAGTCATCTGCACTATAAAAACTGGGTTCATGCCGAAGACCATCTGCGGCCCACCAGAGGTGTGTTTTTGATAGTTGGCTATACACCATTAGCCGAGACAACAGGAGCCGATATGTAGCATTCATCCCCGTCACGCTCTGTCAGCCCATAAGTACTCAGCGATCCTTTTCCACGCAGAAGGTGCTGAAATGCTTCTGTAGTTGGCCCATCCACGGTCTCTGCCAACTTATGATATATTTGTATAACCCACTAGCATCTCTTCATGAAACAGAATCACGTCTGTACCAAGGTCGAGAGCTGGCAGAAGAAAACCGATTGCCTTTTCTCGGTTTTCTTCTGGTTGGCCAGGGTTCCCATTTTGTTGAGCTACAGCAATTCGCATTTTCATTTTTCTCTCTACCGTTTACTTGAGCTAATAACCCCCTCAGTTTTGCCCAACTAACAGTGGACCAATTGAATCAACCAATTCAACAGTTATATTTCTTCTCAATGTTTCGGCGATGTGACCAGTGTGTCAACACTCAGTCTCCAACCGAGTCATTAGTGGATTTGTCTTCGACTTCATTGACGGCCTGGGTGTAAGTTTCGGTCATACCGGCTCCTCAAGGACGAAATTGGATACCCAAGTATTCCAACAATGTCCCAGATTATTCGTCTTCAACAAGAATTCGTTTCGACCTTTTTTAAGCTTTAGCGGCAGGAGGAGCGTCTCAAAGCGACCTTCACTCTGCCACGTTCCCTTTTTTTCCCCGTTGACCCACAACCTCAACCAATCATCAAAAGACAAGCGCAGTATCACCTCTTTATCGCGATCACTATCTAACGTACTGCTAGCGTACATCGAACGGCCGGTAAAACGTCCAGCGTGCAGTTGTGGGTCAATCCCGGAGAACCGGAAGTCGAGCCAACCACGATTTGCGGGAATCGTTCGGATAAAGTGTTCCTTGGTGGAAAAGTGAGAGATCCACTGGTCTAGAGGAATAGCCTCCACGTCTTCTGGGGCGTTGAACGCATCCCAATCATCTCCGTTTTCGTAGAAGCCGGTGACCAGCCACTGGTCTGGAGTTAGTACCGGCATCGCTTGGGTGCCAGGAATTTTGTAATAATAGGCTACGGTCTCAATATCGTCGTCGCGCGAACCACAACGGAAGAAGATTGACGAATCGAAGGCGATCGGATCGGGGCCGAAGAAACGATAGATGACACCATCCTGGTCGAGACGCCCTCCCCATTTGTGATACGGTGATCCAATCCAGCGTCCATTCTTTACATGGAACCCCCAGGAAAAGCCGAAGTCGTCCTCCATGTTGGTGCCACGGATCACGTTAGGGTCGCTCTCACCGTCGATTAGGATTGACATGCCCCCGGTATGATAGATCATATCAGTGTAATTGCGCTGCCTGGAACCGAGGACGATACCAGCCATGAAGCCGGTCCCATCAACATCAGCTATCTGGTAAGCACTGTTGCGGGAGGGTGCCGGCTGATATCGGTGGTGCTCGGCGTGGAAACGGAAGGGCGTCAGTAGAGCATCATCCTCATACTCGTGCCAGTCAATCATGGTGCAGACACTCCCGTGTAAACCCGCAACCCGCCCGTCAGGCGGCTGATCCACGTAGAGTCGAATCCGGCAAGATTGGCTAAAGGGGATGGGCATCCAGAGATTGTAACCCGGATTACCGGGCATCTGGGGGGTCTCGTAGTTGGGTAGGACGGTGAAGGCTGCGTTGTCGACGAAGTAGGGGGTCCAATCGTGCATAATACCGAAGAAGGACTTGAGAGGCATGTTCACCTGGGGGGTGGCCGCTCCATCGACGGTGATCTCGACCCGTCGCCCTTCCGCGAAGAGGAACCAGATATGGCGTACGCATCCACTCCCTTCGACGTCAAAGATATCAACGTGATAGGCCTCCGGCGTCGTCTTGGGAACGGTGGCTGTGTTGGTGCGACGCGATTTGAACTTGATCGGCAGTTGGATCATCGGGACTGCGGGATCCTGCATCGTCTGGTTTTTGAAATAATCAGAGGTCATACGTTAGTTCCTTGTATTGTTTAGAGTGGAATTGCCGTGCAGCGTTGCAATCAATAGTCACAAGACTCTGTCGACCCACTCGGCAATATTGGAATGACATTTTCTCTAACCGGGTTCCGATTCCACAATAGTTTGATTATAAAGCATGTCTGCGTCATCTAGTCTGGCAACTCGGACAACCGATAAGCACGCGCGGCGGTGCCGCTGAAGATGTCTGCCTTCTCAGCTTCACTCAACCCGGCTTTAGCCGCGATTTGTTTGAACGCATTCCACAATGTTCGGTAAGACACACATTCCTTATCGACGGGGAAATTGCTCTCGAACATGCA
>PACG01000245.1 GCA_002699335.1 Candidatus Poribacteria bacterium | reverse complement strand
ATTTTCAGGAGAAGAAAAAGCCTACCAGCTGAGGCAACGTGTAGATTAAAAGAGTTGTTTGGCGCGCCCAAAAAGTCCGATAACCGCAGTTATCGGACATGAGCATGGCTTTGAACTGATGCTGGAAATGTATGGTCGGGGTAGAAATAAACAGAAGGCCACTACCAAGCCTTATAGTGATGTAATCAAAGCACACCGAGAGTCCATCAGGTGGACTCTATAGCTATTCCATAATAAAATGATCATATATAGGCATGGTATTTGAATAAAGTGTAGACATCAATGTTTTCTTTTTTCCGTTTTGATTTGAGATGAGCCCACTTATTCTCAATTTCATTTAAATCTGGAGAATAGGTAGGTTGAAATAATAGGGTATGCCCGGCTGAAATTACGGCATCCTTAATATCTTTTCTCTTATGAAAACTAGCATTATCTAAAATAAATACCGAATTATTAGGAGCTTTTGGTAGTAATTTAGAGGTAATCCAATCCATAAATATGTTTGCATTGATCGCTTTTTCATATAATTTGTAAACAAGTAGTTTACGATTGAGTAAGGCCCCAATTGAATTAATGCGTCCCTTTGCCTGCCAATCATGCTTTCCATAGCAACGTTTACCTTTTTGGCTATAGCCGTGTGTTCGAGGACTATCAACAGAAAAACCACTTTCATCAATATAGACAAGGGACCGTTTTATTTTTTTGGAGTGACGAATAATTGATTTAAATATTGATCGCTTTTCAGCATCACGTTTAGGATGCTGTAGCGTTTTTTTATAGGTAATTGAGAGTCTTTTTATTGCGTACCAGACACAACTTACGCATACACCTAGTCGCTTGGCTCTCTCGCTCAAATAAGCATCTGAATATTTTTCTATATCCTCTTTTAATTTTTCCATGTTAATTTTTGTTGCTGGTTTATTTCGAGTTAGCTTTGGCTCTATCCTTTTTGTCCATCTGAATATAGTTGCTCTACCAACTTTGAATCGTTTGGAGCAGTCGTCTAAACTTAATTTTTCATCCTCCTTTATTTCTAATATTTTTCTGCTGAAATCTATAGAATATGCCATCTTAGAATTATAATCATTTCATTATGAAATTGCCCTAGTGTCATGTCAACGATATAATGTCGTATGGGGTGTGATATAATTTCTTCATAATCAATCCAGGAGAGTTGAAGATGAAGAAATATATCGTGACACTTACAGAAGATGAACGGAAAAGTCTGGGCCTACTCACTTCCAAAGGCCAGCACAGATCACAGAAGATTCTCAATGCGTTGATATTGCTTGGGTGGGATGAAGGTGAATTCCAGAATAAACGTTCGCCCAACAAAGAAATTGCAACAGTGCTGAGCATTAGTATGAAAAAAATTGACCGCCTGAAGAAGCGATTTGTGGAGGATGGTCTTGATATCACCCTCAACGGTAGAAAAGGAAGTCGCATATACGCTAAAAAGGCAGACGGGGATTTTGAAGCACATTTGGTTGCATTGAGTTGCAGTGATCCACCCAAGGGTTTTGCCAGATGGTCTCTGAGGCTATTGGCTGATAGGCTGGTCGAGCTTGATTACATTGATAGCGTTTCTCATGAAACGATTCGCCGAGTTTTAAAAAAAATGAAATTAAACCTTGGCGCCGTAAAGGGTGGGTAATTCCGCCCGAACAAAACGGCAGTTTTGTGGCGAATATGGAGATGGTGTTGGATGTTTATAAGCGCCCATTCGATGCCAGGTTCCCTGTGATATGCATGGACGAATCCCCAAAGCAATTGATTGCTGAGACAAAAGTTCCGCTTCCGGCATCACCAGGAAAGTCAGCCAAGCGCGACTATGTGTACAGGCGGTGCGGAGGGTGTAATATTTTTATGGCTTGCGAACCCCTGGCAGGAAACCGCATGGTGAAGATCGCCGAAAGAAAAACACAGAGAGACTGGGCTTATTTTCTGGAAGAGATTGCGGCACAGTATGAGAAGGCTGAGAAAATAACATTGGTGATGGACAATCTGAACACGCACACGCCCGGATCATTCTAGGAAACGTTTCAGCCGGAAAAAGCAATGGCGCTATGGAATAGGTTCGAGTTTGTATATACTCCGAAGCACGGAAGCTGGCTAAACATGGCTGAAATAGAATTAAACGTGTTAACCGGGCAGTGCTGGAACAAAAGAATAGATAACATTGAAGATGTCAGGACGGAGACAAGTGCATGGCAGGAATTCAGGAACAACAAAAACGCGAAGGTTAATTGGCAATTCACAGCAAAGGATGCCCGAACAAAACTAAAACGCCTTTATCCGACATTAGATCGTTGACATGACACTAGGCCATACAAACAATGAAAACATAATTACTTTTCGCATTTTTCAATTCTAGCCTAATATCTGACTAGCTTTAAACTTAAAACCCGGATATTTCTCAAATGGTTATTTTTACTTCAATTCCAAGTTGAGGCGATAAATGAAATAGGGAACATTGATACAGAAAATTAATCCCTTTTTGTACAGTTGTGCCTATTCTGATTTCAGTTAAACCAGCGGCACTAAAAAGTACAAATCAAAAATATGTACGAGGAGGAACTAGAGAAGAGAAAAAGGGTGCCAACAGGTATTGATACCCACCTGATTACCCCCTACACTAGTTATCTTTGGCCCGGGTTTTTGGCATGTTCAATTTTCTTAACGGAAGATGCTCCTGATTTTACCCCAAACTGTGCTTAGCTTGCCCACGGACTCTACGGTAAAAGTGTTCTGATTATTCAAAAATATATCCGTAACTTTAGCTGTTCCTGTTGTTGCGCCACCATTGTGGCCATTAATAGCTATTCCTACATAAACTGGGTCATTAAACACTATACTGGATTCATCTTTCTTGTCCCCTGTTTTAATAGATTTGAAGCTTTTTCCACGGTCGAAAGACACAGAAGCAGTAAACTTATCTTTTTTTCGCACAAACTTATAGGTNACCGGCCACTTCAGTTTTGTCCAACCGTTACTGCCTGGACCTGCCGCACCGCCTTTTTCTAGACGAGTAATAATTTTGCTTCCCTTGTCATTCAATGCCGTTGGATCATTACTACAAGCCGATTGGATAAATACATAAGGCGTCTCAGGATCTAATTCCTGAGCGACCATCACGCCGCACTTGCTCCAAGTAGTGGCTGGCTCGGTTGTATGTTCTTCAATAGTGTAAACGATAGTGAAATCACCTCTGACTGGCTTTTTAAGATGAACGTAGGTACAACCTAATTTAGCCCCCCAGATATCACCGCCTGTTGCTCGGGTGATAAATCCATTCTGAAAAAAACGACTTTACTTGGTTTATAGGGACCTTGGGCGCTATCCTTGCCTCCCAGTGGAGTAACCACCCATTCAAAGGCCAAGGTAGGAAGGGGACTGCAAACAAAAATTAATACCAATCCCAAGGTTAACAATTGGTTGCGCTGAGATCTTAATTGAATCATTAGTGAATTCTCCTTATAGTTAACAAGATTGAATTAAATAAATGTGGAAACGTCGAGACACATCTAATCTAATTCCTTTGTTGTTACCTGTTCAAGATAATAGACAAGCTATCAAAAATCTGTATGATTGTATTCTCTTGCCTAAACATAGAGGAAATTACTCTTTTTCAGTCCATGGTAGATGGATCATTTGGTGGTAAATATTAAAATACACCCATGTCTTACAAATGTTTTTTTATAGGTAATAGGTATCCCTTCACCCGCGCTTTTCCCACTGCTCCTTCATTGGTCTTACTGTTTGATTCTATTCTTACTGTAGTAATTTTCGTTTGTTAGATACTATTTCACACGGTGCCAGTTCAATGAAAATCAAAGAGGCAAGATGATCACATGCCGGTACAAACTAAATTGTTACCCAATTACCCTAACCCGTTTAACCTAGAGACTTGGATCTTGTTTGAAGTCAGGATATAATGGTTAAAATTAGTATCTACGATGCCAATGGTCGCCTGATTCGTCAGTTAGGCTATAAATGGTCTGTCCGATGTCATGATTAACAGAAAGCCACCTATTGGAATGGGCGAACTGAATTAGGAAGACAGCTGTCTTCGGGCATCTATTTCTATAAGATACAAACTGCAACTTATAGCCAAATCCACCAGCAGATGGTGATTATGGAATAGGTCATTAGCCCTCTTTTTTGAACGTTGTAGGTCCTTTACACAACTTCATGTGAGGAGACGAAATACCGTAGTGGGGGCATCGGCTACTCAGCCCAAGACTGATGCCAAACCAACGTGTTTTGTTGCTCGTCGTCAAGTCGGTCTCCAATCTCCAGCGAATCGAAATAGTCTTGGGGTAAAATGTTCTTTTTACCGTTGAAAGTACAGCCATTAGGCATGAAGGCACAGGTCATAGCCCGGCGAGGATGGATAGTCATATTGGCACCGGCCGCATGAGCCGTTAAACCATTGTGCCAAACTATCGAGCCGGCCGGACAGGGACCCGCTTGGGGTGGAATAGATTTCCACTCTGGATAAACTTGGAACAACCCACCTAAATTTTGACCAATCCCCACATTATCGTAACGGGCTTGTCGATGCGAGCCGGGTATATACCACAAACAGCCGTTGGCCAAGGTGGCATCGTCTAAGGCCACCCAAAAAGAGAGGGCATTTCTGGAGTCGAAAGACCAGTAAGGAACATCCAGATGCCAAGCAGTTGGATTACCGTGTGGAGGCTTAATCAGGGCTTGGTCGTGCCAAATACGCATACCGGCTTCACCGGCCAAAGAGGTCGCCATTTGACCGATTCTGGAGTCATGGACCAGTTGTCGCATTCCTTGGTGGGTATCGGACAGTCGCAAACACTGGGTAAAGACCTGAGCGTAGAAATCGTCAGGGTCCATTTGGTTGGTCATTTGGTCGATCGAGCCACCCAACCGTTCGGCCACCGCCTCGTCGGTACGCTGTCGCCATTCGGCCAATTCGCTATCGGTTAAAAAGTGAGGAATCACCACAAACCCGTTCTCTTGGTAGGACTGGATTTGCTGGTCTGTTAATCCGTTTTTCATTTACTATCATCTGCCTCTACAACCGAACTTTGCAGTTGGCTCAAGTGGTTGTCAATTTGTATCATTACGCTTTTATATAGGAGAGGGCAAACTATTAATAAGACCTGTAGTTACCTGGGTGCCCTCATGATTTATTCCCCATAACATAACAGGCCAAATATAGGAGGCGGATGCGTGTTAATTTCTAGTCCGCATTTTACTTAATATAGCTGGTTGGAGTTCGAAACCCGGCCGACATTTCGTATCTTACACCGGTGTCTTTAATTACTTCTGGAACTTCTTTTGTCCACCAACTAGGTGGATTGGGAAATGAAAAAACATCCTGCCAAGCCAGCAACAAAGTGCGTCGTTGGCTGGTTTGATTAGGCCAAGCTGCATGCATCAGGCGGGCGTCTGCTATCAGCAAGTCGCCGGCTTTCATCGGCACATCTACGGCATCTGGATAGTCGGCAAAGGCGGGATGGGAAAGATCATCAATGGCCTGAATTTCTGCGCTATGTGCATCTGGAAGAATATCGTGTAGTCGGTGGCGTTTGCGGTGTGTACCTGGAATAACACGCAAGCAACCATTCTGACGAATGGTATCAGTCAGATAATAAGACAAGAAAACACGTGTGGGTCAAGGTGTAGCCGCTTCCGGACTATTCCATTTCATAAAATCCTGATGCCAATAGAGTGGTGGCCCATCGCCGGCCTTGGATAAGATGATAACTACCTCATCAGGATTCAGGCATTCCAAGCCAATTAAGCCACAAACTTCTTGCTGAAGCGGTAGGTCGATGATTTTTTCAGCCAATGGATCCGGAAAATGATTGGGCTTGATCTCCTTATCAGCCTCGGCCCATAGACGTTCAGTATATACGAAAATATCACTGCCCTGATAGCGNATTTTGTGATCGATGGTGACACGATTAAGAATATCATCTGACCAGATANCAAGTTGCTGGACTAAGGATTCAGGCCTAACTTCAGGTACAATGGTGAATCCATATTCCACNAACTCNTTTCGCTTATCCAAGGCTTCCACNNTATTTAACTTNNTCATTAGAACCTCTTTGGGTCAAAATCANCCTANTTGTAAAGCCAGAAATTGAACTGGTTAGAACTATTTATCAGCTCGTTTCGCAATTAGTGAGCAGGGNCANGCAGAATNTACCTTAAGGCAAAATTTAATAATTGTCAACNAAGTGAGTAATCCTTTGCACNAGGGAGATAGGTGTTAAACTAAGAAGAGACTAGCGTCAGTCACAGCCCTGCGAACCAATATCAAAAAGGGCGTGGTTGGTCTAGATTAGCCTGTTTGTTCCTGTGTGTGATTCGCGGTATGACGAGAGAAGAGAAAGAAAAGGGTACCAACTGGTGCTGATACCCGTCTGATTACCCCGTAGGGGAACGTAACGCCGTGCTGGAAAAATTCAGTTATGTTCATACTTGGCATTATCAACCACCAACTAGAAGAATTTAAATGCCGTCGCCTTTTGTAGACTTTGTCAATAACATTTGATAATATGGTTTCGTTCTATCCTAAGAAGAATAATTACAACATGAAGCTGGTATTACACGTCGGTCTATTCCTTTTCCTTTGCTCATATAGCCTAATGGCTCAGCCCCCCTTGAAGGTCAAACCCATTAGTAATGCACCCGAGGGTTTCGACCGCTTGTTCAGTAAACAGGTCGAAATTTTTGGCATCTTCATCTTTGCTACTCGCAGAACACCAGATTCAAAGATACTACACGCGGCTGGTCTTCTGGCTCAATACTTTGACAACGACAACGATGGTCAACCTGATAATGAACTGGTTTTAATGGCGATACGCAAGAATAACGGTGCAGTGGTCATGACTGAAACCAAACGGGAAGCCGATAAAATTGAAATTTATCGCTATATCCCAGAGGAAGTATGGAATAGTTGAGGACCCTAAACCTATATGCGGAGGAAACACACCCTGCCTGGAGGAGCAAGACTGGGAAAGTTTGATTCATCCTACGAAGAAATACTTCCTTTGATCACTTCTGCCGGATATGCCTATGCCTACCCGGATGTTTTTGGTGAGAAACTAGGGACTGATATTGCTAATGCTATGGACAAGGCCAGAGGAGGACGCTTTCAACGGGTCCCTAGGAAATACCCCAGCAACGCCTGGTTTTCCTACGACGACAGAAGTTGTGACTATAGCTGTCAAATCACCGAATACATTTACTGGGGTATTACTTCCATCTTAGGTGCTCAGAATTTTCTTGGTCGGCTGGAGGATATTTCCCAAGAATGGAGACTAAACACCGCGGCTAAGGTCAAGGAAGGGAATCCCACCCTTTATAAATTGTTGACAGATCCCAAGTATGCCTTTCCGACCAGGTTACCGGATGGAAAATACAATCCTCAGCCATGGAAAAAGATAGTTACTGACTAGACAAGTTGATTCCAATGCCTGATTCGACCCAATCGATTACTCGAATAGCCTTAGCTGTAATTTATTCTCCTGCCACCAGCCGGACACACCCAGTCCTAACAATCGAACACCTTTTTCCACAGCCGCCGTTTTGGCCAGTAGGTCGTGGCTAACCTGTCTAATCTCGGCTTCTGCCAGCCAGCCACTGGCTTGACTGTAACTCCTAGTCTGGATTTGGAAGTCGGCATAACGTACCTTTAAGGTTACTTTTCTCCCTTTTAGCCTCTCGGTCGTTAATACTTGCCACACTTCCGCACTCAGCTGGCTTAATTCCTTCTTCATCCGTTCGGCTGAAGACAGATCTTGGGCAAAGGTGGTCTCTCGGCTGACTGATTTCCGATCCTCTGACGGGTCAACTGGCTCTTCATCCACTCCCCGAGCTAACTGATACAGACGTAGGCCACGCTTGCCCCATAAGCGTTGCATCTCTACTAACGACAGCTGTCTTAATTGACCCACCGAGGTGATTTTTCTCTCTTTTAGTTGCTGATGGGTAACTGGTCCTACGCCCCAGATTTTATTAACTGGCAATCCGCGTAAAAAATCTTCGGCCTGCTGTGGTTTAATAACGGTCAAACCATCTGGTTTTTGCATATCAGAAGCAATCTTGGCCAGAAACTTATTAGTCGCCACCCCAGCTGAAGCGGTTAATTGTAATTGTTCCTTGATTTGTTGTTTGATGGCTTGGGCCGTCTCAGTGGCAGTTGGAATCGGCTGCCGGTTATGAGTGACATCCAGATAACACTCATCTAGTGCCACCGGTTCGACCAAATCGGTATATTGGCGGAATATGTCACGAATTAGATTGGATTGTTGCCGATAAATCTTCATCCGCCGCGGCAGAATAACCAGTTGAGGGCAAAGTCGGAGAGCCGTTTTCATCGGCATAGCGCTGTGAATGCCAAAGCGACGAGCCTGATAACTAGCGGCAGCGACCACCCCACGGGATTCGGGCCGTCCACCGACGACCACAGGTTGATCAGCCAGTTGAGGATTATCTCGCTGTTCAACAGAAGTATAGAAAGCGTCTAAATCAATATGGATAATTTTTCGCATGACCGACACTTACTGATCTAGCACTCTATACAATCTCAGACTGGTTCGATTAAAAGTANAGTGACNAAAACCAGCATCTGATTTTGGATAGTGTTTCAATCCCAGACTGGTACGCCACATCCACCTTTGGTGGTGGCGGCATAATCTGNCTATTTATCAAGCGGAATCTCTATTGGCAGACATTTTGTTCTCAGCCACTGCTTGGCGAATGCCAGGAAACTCACGCCAAATATCGGTATATGCTTTGTATCCGTTTTCGCTGCATTCAACGTGCCGCAAGCGGGCAATAACCGTGTAACGGACATCAGGAGATATATTGGGCCCACCACTGTGTACAGACTGATGATGGGCTATAATCAGGCTCCGGCTTCACCACTTATCTGTACCGCTTCACAGGGAAGATCCAACCGTGGCATGCCATTGGTTAATACTTGATGCCCCTCTTTTTTAAAACAATCTGCAACGAAGCGGTGTGATTCGGGCCAAACGGTGAAATTCCCGCAATTTTCATTTGGCACATCCGACAAATAAACAATGGCAAAGATGGTGAAACCACGTCGGTATACGCCTTTGACCATACTGTTGCTACCGTTTCCTAGGCCAGGCCATCAAGATGACCTCCTGGTTGTGCCGCTTCTGCCCCTAGTTGCGACGGAAAACGCAGAGCGATCTGAGCTCCACTGCAGGATAGTACATTATCCGCTCCCATCAAGGCTTCCGCCACCTGCATTACTGGCGTTTTGTTAAACAAATCAGTCAGTACCAGGCTTCCCTTCAGTTCGTTGCAGAAGGCCGGAGCCAAATATTTATTTTTCTTCGTCGGCTTGGTGTTTACCAAGAGACCCTATAGAATGGTTAATAGATTGTCGGGCGGCATCCACCATCAGTCGGGGAATTACACCGGCGACTGTGATAAAACCATTGCGGTAAAATTCTTGTTTTTGCAATTGTGTTAGCATAATTGTGCCTCCCCTCCAAACGCCCCGTCGGTTCAAGGCTACGATATTGCCATTGGCCAGTTCGCAAAATATGAGTTGAATCTCAATTTTCTGTCAGTAGTGCAAACTGGATAGTTTGGTCCCTACCATATGTTACTACTCTTCGCTAGATTAGCGGAGACTCCCTGTGCCTGAGTCAATAGCTAAAAAATAGCATATAGATGAGACTATGTAAAGTATGGTCTGTCATTCAATCAGAACTATCTGATTCAAGATAGAGTTAGCCACAGAAGAGGCATCTGGAACGGGCCATTAATTGATGAAATTAAGATGCCTGACCAGGAAGCGATATGAGGTGCTTAGTACGTGTTTGGATGGGTTAGGAGAAAAAAGAAACTAGTGGAGAGAAGAAAAAGAGTACTAACTCGCTGCTGATACCCGCTTGATTACCCCCTACACCTGTTATCTTTTGCGCGGGTTCAATAGTTATCGAATTGATTGCGTTACCCTGACGCCACAAGCGTAATGTCGTCATCTCGTCCTTCTTCGTCTGCCATATAGTTAATCACATCCTGGATAGATAATGGTCTCTACCACTTCGTCGGCATTGAGATCGTCTGATCGCTCAGAGACAACTTGGTGAAAGCGGCCTGATTTTTCGTACATCAATCCTTCGGCATTGCGCGGTTCGGTGATACCATTTTGGATGATAGTTGACTAATGCGGAGTTAGGATTATCATACATGTCCACTCTCTTCCGTCACTTCCAAGTATCAAAGGGGTTATGACTTTCTGCTAATGGGAATTTAACTCGAGAACCTGAAATCTGAGAGGCATGAGCCATCATTGCCATTTCTAAGTAGAGCTTGGCATTTTGCCCACCTACTAATTCCCATTCTGCTGTTTGCCCATTTAATATGCTAATCATCGAGCTGGCCATTCTGTGATGCGCTTGCAGCCATTTGTCTGCTGAAGGTGGAGGATCTACTTCTATTACCTCCCACCGATTATCGTCAAACAAACCGGGATTGACTAAGGGGTGGTAATAGATATCTGGTTGATTGCTCATAGGGCCGGGTAGGGAGATCGTGCCTGATGTTCCATGAATATCGATTCGGTAA
>PACG01000244.1 GCA_002699335.1 Candidatus Poribacteria bacterium | reverse complement strand
TATGCCAGGTTCAATAGACAGAATCCCACCTCGACGAGCCGCAGCCCCAATCTCGATCAGTTGCTTCATCAGGTCGATTGGTGAGGGAACTTCTGGTTCCATCACCTTCTTGAAGACCGTAACGAGGTTGCCGAAATCGGCCATGGAAAAGGTGATCAGGGTTGCTCCCAGCATTCCGCCTACGACGCAGATAAAGCTTGCCGGATCAATTAATCCCTTCATGGCGCTTGGTATTTTAGGGATGTAGCTAAATGAACTCAGAACAGTAAGAAGAAGGGCTGTAATAATTATTACGAAGCCAACTCCACTTGCATGATCCATCGACGTTAGTCTCCTCTGGTCGGCTGTCCTGACATTAGATTCGATGCCAGAAAGCCAGAATATTCCAAAATATAATTAATCTTATCTCTAACAATCAAACTAAAATTACCACTTCCAGTCAATCCGGGTCTGCTAGGGAAAACGATCTACTAAAACGTAGCCTAAAAGGGGGGGGTAGCCCCCTTTTAATGTCTCAAGATCCACTATCGTTTCAGGTTAATTAGTTCGTTCATAATGTCGTCCGAAGTGGTAATTACCCGAGAGTTGGCCTGCAACCCTCGTTGAGCCATGATTAGACGAGCGAATTCTTCCGCGATATCGACGTTGGATTGCTCCAACTTCTTGGAGATCAGTTTGGCTTGCACCGTAATCCCCGGATCGCCAACAATAGCACCACCTGAGTTGACTGACTCGGTGAACATACTATCTTGTACTTTCAACAAACCCGCCGGGTTGTTAAACTGGGCTAAGACCAACTGTGCCATTGGACGACGCTCCCCATTATCGAAGTTGGCTGAAACAAGGCCTTTGTCGTCAACGTCAATCGTTTCAATACTGCCAGGTGGATAACCGTCTGGTTCAACCGAGGTAGTGGTGGAAGAGGCGGCAAAGTGGGTAATGCCGTTAAACGATTGTTCTAGACCAACTCCAATCTCAATCTCCACAAAGTCAGCGTTGTTACCAGGGTCAAAACTGAGTGCGGTTGCGCCAGCCAGATATTCAAATGCTTGCAGTGAACCGTCCGCATTGAAACGGATAGTGCCGGATCCGCCGCTCTTAATTTTTTCATTGCCGGTCAAGGCGACACTCCAACTCCATTTTCCTGCTTCACGTGTTTTCTTAAACTCGAGGTTGAGATCGTGCGCTTGTCCCATGTTATCGAAAACGGTAGTCGACATAATATGGGTGACATCTTCCGCCTTCTGCGAATCGAAGAAACTGACACTGCCACCGAATTTTGCTTTTTCTGAGCCAGTCGCAGGATCAATGGCACCGATCTGTATCTTTTCAACCCCCCGGGCAATTCCCAGTCCGCCGTTAATCTTGATCGTACCATCGGCTCCAATCGAAACCATCTCTTCCGGTTCTGCGGTGAACAGTCCGGTGACGGGATCCCTTTCAGAAGCCGAAAATGGAACTCCATTTTCATCTTTCCGTTCCCTTTGGAATAGGGCCTCCTGAAGACCGGTTCGCAGTTGCTGCAGCGTAGTGGTGTTATCAATCAACAAATCCCCCCCAGCGGCATCCTTTAAAATCGATTCAGAGGTGGCGTACAACTCGTTCCCACCGATGGTGACCGATTTTAAATCTAGCCGATCACCTGCAACCAGATCTAGTCGATCGCCCTGTGCATTTCTGAGCTGTACCATCGCATCCGTATCTTTGGCCACGTGCGCAAATTCGTCCGAATCGACGGTTTCTGCAACGTTGATCAACACTCGCCCGTTGACATTTCCAAAGGATTGGTTGAGGGCACTACTAGTATCACTAATCATCTTCAATCGAACGCCAGCTTGTACGGAGGTAAACTGAATTTGACCATTGGTTCCATTGGTGGCGTTAAAAGCACCATTAAAGCCAGTAGTGGGGTCACTAATCTTGAGGACGAGATCGTCAATTGAGGTGAAGTCGATACCATAAGTAAAAGTACTTTCAGCCGTTTCCCCTGTACCTGTCACTTCATAGCCGACGGTTAGAGTATCCATTCCTCTTGTCAGTTGTAGGAAGGTTTCGGCCGTACCGTTGGCATACAATCCGTTAAAGTCTTCTGTAGGATTTACTGTGGCCATGAAAGGTTTAGTTTTTGTGATTGTTCCCAGCACCTGTTCCTCTGAGTTCAAGTTACCGCTAAAAGTGACCCCTGTTGTAGCTTGGGCTGGAATTTTCTTGTCGGCTGGAATCGTGATCTCGCCGACCTCGTTTGAGAGTTTTCCCCGGGCATCGGCCTGTTTCCCTTGAACAGACAGTCCCTGGTTATTAACCACCGTACCGTTCGCATCAAAGTGGAAACTTCCATTGCGGGTAAAGAAGTTTTTTTCTCCATCGTGGACCACAAAGAAGCCATTTCCGAGAATCGCCAGGTCAGTCGTACTGCCGGTTTCTTGCAGGTTTCCTTGGGTAAAGGTCGATTTGATGGCACCGATCGCCGTCCCCAAACCGATCTGGGATGGGTTAACCCCGCCCATTCCGCCAACAGGCGGTTGCGCTGATGCGATAGTCTGGTTCAGGGTTTCCTGAAAGGTGGCTCGCGCCGTTTTGTAGCCAACCGTATTCAGGTTAGCGATATTGTTACCAATTACGTCCATCTGGGTTTGGTGCGCACGGATGCCTGCTAACCCATTGAGCAATGATTTTGACATTCAGTTTCACTCCTATCCTAGCCCTAAAAAGGTATTAGATACCTTCTCATAGATGGGCCTCATTCGTAATGAGTAATGATAATTCCGTTTTATTCAGTTGATCTAGTTGGTTGCCGCTAGCACTTCGGTCGGTGCGATTAATTTACCGTTGACTGACAGCATAGCCTTGTTGCCCTGATACGAGACACCAGAGACTTTGCCCTTCATCAGGGCTACTGGTAAGACCATGTCTCCCAAGCTATTAATTCCTTTGATTTTAAAACTGTAAGTGCCAGAAGGCAGTGGTTGATTGTTTGCATCGTGACCATCCCATTCTATCTCCAGTCTATCGGCTTGGTTAGTACTGAGTTGAAGTGTGTCTACCACTCGACCAAACCGGTCAGTTATATCGACGGCGAAGTTAGCGGCAGTTGGAACATCGGCGCCAAACTGAGCCGGTTGACCCGCTGTCAATTCAATTGTATTACCAGGTACCAGCACCGATTTACCGATGTATTGCACTGTCGAAGCATTGACAACTTGCCGATGAAGGCCACTTTGCATCATAAGGTTCTCGTTGACCTGTTGCATCTGCTCTAAGGCACTAAACTGCGCCGTTTGAGCGATAAACTCATCGTTCTTCATAGGATCGAGTGGATCCTGATACTTGAGTTGTGTCACCAAGAGTTGCAGAAACTGATCCTTACCCAGTTCTTGATTACGATCGATCTGAGGTGTTGGGTTTCTCTGCATTAAACCGGTCAACCCGGATTGCTGTTTGACGTCCATTCTCTCTACTCCAATTTACCTTTCCAATTATGCTGGTAGAAAAGTTGGGAACACGAGTGTTCCCAACTCTGCTTAAACAACGAGGTTCAATTGGTTATTCGCATATTGCGTGCCGATTTTCGTTCGGTTAGAAGTCGGACTGATACCGGCATTTTGCGGCTCTGAGGAGTTTCGACCTCGACGAGACTGAACTTGCCGTTGATAGTCAGCGAAAAAAAGTCCTTGTGATCCCGATTGGTGGAAATTTCTTCCACTATCAACCGAAACCTCTAGACCGGTTAGATCTATTCCCTGACTCTGTAGATCGGACTGTAGATCCGACATTTCATGCATCAGCATTTGTTGTGCTTCTGTAGAACTGGCCTGGATCTGAACTGCTACAGCCGAGCTCCCATTCAGTTCGCGGTGCTGAGAAACACGAACTACTAATCGCCCCAATCGAGCAGGTCGAAGTTGGATCGTTATCTCTCGTTCGGTCTCTTGCCGACGGCTATTTTGCATCGATTGGATCTCGCGAATAATGTCTTGGCGCGCATCTCTGATCTGTCGTGCCTCTGCGAATTGAGAACGAAGTTCATCTTGAGGTGAAATCCTTCCCGTTTCGTTAACCCCTCTTTGTGGTGAAGTGGAAAGGTGTTCCAACCGTCTGGCTTCGTTCTCCTGTTCCAACACGGAGATAAACGGATCGCTTTCGATGAACATCGACTCGCTATCCTCAGTGGTATCGTTAGCCTCACCTCCTTGCCCAAAGGCTGTTTCCGAATTGAAGGATTGACCCAAAGCATTATTGTTGAGCCGATTCGACACCATTGAGGATGTCAGTGTGGTCGGTTCTGTTGCCTCCGCAACGCCGTTCGATGATTTTTGCGGGACAGTCGTCACTCCGGCGGGATCAGTAAAACCTCCTCGATTGGTAACTTGACGCACTTGTTGTCCCATTCGGGTTGCTGGATCCTCATCAGTCGCTTCTACTGGCGAATCCAGCAGAGACGAAGTAATTTCGGACGGGTTGAACAGTTCCTCTGTTTGATTAATGGAATTAACTTCGGTTGACTCCGGTAGACCTGCAACTAGCTTAGTTGGCATCGTCCGAAAAGCAGCATCGGTTGTTCTCTGACCTTCGCTAGCAAGTGAATTGGGTAGCTCTACACTAGCCACCGGGAAATTAGAGACCTCCGCTTCACTGCTCAATGTCGGGTTCAGAGAGACCACTAAGTTTTTCGGTTGGTCTGAGATGCCTTGTATGGCCGACAGCAGCGAGGCACCACTCGAAAAATCCGGTTCAGCCGGTATCGCCGTCATCTGCATGGCAGAGACATTGAGTCGACTTAGAATCGACTGGATCGACGGTTCCCAAAGTGCCTTCGATTGTTGAAGTTGACCGTTCAGCGAATTGAGAAAAGTTGGATCGTTAGCCTGTAAGGTAAGCCGAATGGTGTTGTCGTTGACGGCCACTTGCAACTTTGCTCCAGCTGCCACTTGCTGAATGCCGCTTGGCATACTAATCTGTAACAGATTAGCCGACGGTTGTGAATCTGTTGATTGTTCCATCACCGTTGCCAACGTGCCCAGCATCTGTTGAAGACCAGCCGAATGGGCCGGGGTTAGCTGCTGTGGGGTAACAGTTTCCGACGAGAGATCGAGATCCAATACCACTGCTGGCGATTGGATTACACTCACTGTTTGACTTCCTTCAACCGACTGATCAATCTCTATCGAGTCAGATCGCGTTGATTGGGAGGAGGCTGTTTTAATCCAGGATACCAACTGCTCAGTCGGTAGATCTGTATCCATCGGCACTTGGACCGATAGATCTGAATCTGGAACTGAGATTGTCAGCTGTCCCGAATCCACCTTGAAAGTGACATTCAAACGATCTGAAATTGCTTGGCCCGAGCCTAACCGGGTTTCAGCAGATAGCATTTGGCTCACAGATTGACCTGATGAGCGTTCAGCTAAATTGGTGACAATGCCTTGAATCCGGCTTGTCGCTTGCTGAATTTCGGTCTCAGAGAGCTGAGTCTCGCCGGAATTGTTGCTTTGGCTAAGACTAGTGGCGATGATTTGCCCGGACGAACGAGTCATCTCAGACCAAACATCAGCCGTTTTAGCCATATTCGGCATGCCAATTGGGTGGTTAGTATCCAACTCCTGTAAGCCCAATTCAGCAGTTGAATTGGTGGTTGACAGGTTAGCTGGCAAATTCATATTGTCAGTATCGAGGCTGACTCGACCTGCTTCAATATGAAAGGCGATTTGTATGGAAGTTGAGGGTAATGCCTCTGCTCGATTGTCAGAACGCAATTCAGATCCGGCGACATCGAATTGGTCGTTACCTGTCGGATCAGTTTCACTACTTATCACAGTGATCTGTGACATTAGTGGTTGCTGTACCGATGGGTTGCCAAATTGACTAACCGGTGATGTTTCACCACTCTCCGACCTAATCTCGTCCTCAATCTCAGTTCGCAATGGCGTGCTCTCTGATGTCGAGACTGCAGATCCGTCACTATCTAAAGGGACAAAATTAGCAGTCAGCAACTGAGCGACGACTTGCGGATCGAAGTCTGGATCTTGAAGAACCGGCAACGGCAGTTGAACCTCGACCTGGTCGAGTTTCAGTGTCAGTTGACGGTCAGAGATCTGAACGTTGAGTAACGATGCTCTGGTATCAGTCTGATTGGCTTGAATTGCATTGACAATACTCGGAAGAACCTGTTCAACAACCCCTTCAGTAAACAATCCTTCACTATTCCCATTTGCAACGGCAAAATTTTCAACCCAACTGGCCAATGCGGAAACCTGTTCCGATATTGGTAAACCCGAAACAAGCGGTTGCTCCAACTGCCACTGGCTAGATGCACCTAGTGGATGTATCTGCTGATACACCTGTTCAGGTACCATCGCCAATGCTGGGGATTCCAGCATAATTGAGAGTTGGTTGGCATCAGGTTGAAAATCGAGGTTGAGTTGTAGGGGAAGTGGAGAAGACGTATCTGACCGCGTAGTCGCGGGATTCATACGATTGTTTGGTTGGGGAAGGGCGGTGTTAGTGGTATCAGTCGATTCGACCTGATCCAGAGCAGCAGAGAGTAGATCTGCAAATCCTTCTGGAGCCTGTCCGGCTGATTGGCTAGACGAAGCAGAGGATTGTACGCCTAAGCTGGCACCGAGTCCTTCTGAAGAAGCAGAAGGGGCATTCCAAAATAGGTTAGACATTAGTCAGGAGCCCTTTCTTCTTTTTGAATTGTAAACTTACCGATCTTTGTTGCAAGGATCATATCATTGCCTACAGCTTCCATCAGTTTTTTGTAGAGTTTTTCTTTGGCCCTATCTTGTGCCATCTGCGGCACGGCGAACTTCACAAAAAACTGTAACTCCAGGTCGCTGTAAACACCTATGCTCGCTGCAGCTTGATCAGCTTTCATGTTAAGCAATAAGTTTGCCAAGTCTAGCCCTTTTTCGTAGTTAGCGACTTTTTTTGATGCCTCGTCTAGCTCTTTCCTTATTTCGTCGTACTTCTGTGTAGCTTCATCACGATCGGCTATTGCGGCTTTAAGAGAGGACTGTAACCTGTCAATGCTAATTTGTAGATCTCGTTCTTGTTCCAACAAGTTTTGTATTTCTCGGGCTATATCTGGTGTTTTAACATCGACAGTCGAGTAGCCGTACAATTCACCGGCAGAGAGAAGGGTGGTATCTCTTTCAACATAGTTATCGAAATAGAACATCATTCCAAAGAAGACCGCGAAAAAGTAAAATATGATCGATAAAAAAGCTAACAGTTTAACCACACCTAATTTCCCCTGTCATTACCGATTGTTTGAATCACTGAGGATTACGGCCTCAATAAAGTTTTCGAGCTGAGCAATTTCTGCTTCTAGTGCTTCTATTGCTAATTCCTGTTCTCGTTTGGCTAGTTTATGCTTCTTGAGGCTCTTCTGAAGTTTCTGCTTTTCACTTTTTAGCTCTTTAATTTTCTGCTTATTATCATTATGTTCTCCCTCTAACAGTTTCAAATTCTTGTTGAGAGATTGGACATCAATTGTGGCATAGCCATATTTTTCTCCTGCGGTCCAATGGTCTAGCGAATCTCTATTTTGCAGGCGATGTGCCCACAGAGCCAGAAACAGCAATGTAATTGATAAAAAAAAGACAGAAATGAAGGTCAAGGTTCGATTCAACATTATCTATTCCTCTAATTTAATAGGGAGTTTTCCGACCATATTTTCTGAGATTGTCACGATCCTGTTTCAGTTTTCCCTGGGCCTTAATTTCCTTTCCAACCTCTTCTTCCAGATCTATGATTTCTGCTTCTAATTGGTTAATCAGACTCTGTTCTTTTTCCAATTTCCTTTCCAACCTGTTTTCTTCATCCATCTTTTCTTGTACTAGGTATTGGGGATTAATCTTTTTCTGGGTTTCAGACGGAACATGATCCTCATTATTCGCTTTAGTTGGATTTATAGCTTTATTGCTTTCGTTCTCGGACAGATTGCGGATTCTCACTTCTTGCGCTTTATGCAATAATTTGTTCTTTCGATCTCGTGAAGCGGCTGACCGGGAAATCAACTGATTCCACAGTCGAGCGTGGAGTTTCCGACTGCTTTTTACTTTTTTCACTTCTTCCTCTAACAGATATGGGAGAAATTTATCTTGGACTTGAATGTGTTCCGGCATCATTTTTATCGCAGTTACCAGATCCTCTCTGCCAAACTGCTCAACCAATTTCTCCATCTCTTCATTCTCATCATTTCCCAGCACCATTAGATGCTCCGGTTTGCTCAGCAAGTAGTATGGTGATGCAGTAGTATAGTCGTAGACCGTAGCTTTTATCGATCCACCCGGAGTTGGATCTACCGCTAGATCCGTTCGCTTCCAGAGTAGAATCGAGAGGATAGTGGTCACGAGTAAAAGTCCTGCAATTACGAACCGGATTGTTGTGGTCATGGCTCAACTCAATCGAATTTCAGTTGTCTGATCCTGCACTCTTCATGCCAGCGACTTCATCCAGAAAAGCTTGTTCCTCTTTTAAAAATTGATAGCGGTGCTCTTGTTGGGCTTTTTCTTTCATCTTTCCCATCACGTCATATTCGGTACGAGCCTGTTGCATTAACTGCCGCACCTGTTCTGTCCTCTCTTCAGCTTGTTTAACTATAGTTGTTTGCACTCGTACCTGTCGATCTAAATGTTCAATATAGGCCACGTAAGTAGTCCAGTCTTTAGCCATAAAGCCGTGCTGTTGCTTTTTGGCTTGTAGATCTGTCTGCAGATTGCTTTGTCCATTCTGTAGATCGGCTAATTTTTGCTGTTCCGTTTGAAAATTCTGCTGGGCTATTGCTAAGTCACGGCTGATCTGTTCATAGGTCAGTTTGCGACGTTGTAAAACCGGTTCAAGACGAAAACGGAACTTCTGCATTTTACAAGTTGTATATGGGGAAGGATCTAATAAGGTACTTGGAAAGTTTTACCTGGTGGCGATGACATCACATCGCTCCAGCAGCATTGAAATGGTTCAGACGGTTGGGGTAGTAGTTGACTGACTGTCAGCCGTTTGAAATACTTGTGCTAGCTGGTCGATAGTTTGATCCAGAGTATTCGGTTCGTTGCCTTGTCTTAGAAAGACATTCATTGGGTCCTGGTGTTGGATAGCGTAATCGCTCTGGGGATTCATGCCAACCGTATAAGCACCGATACTATAGGCATCACGGATAGATTCATAGTCAGCTAAAACCTGTCGAAATTGCCCTGCCGTTTCCTGATGGGCTGGAGTGGCAACATCAGACATCAGTCGGCTCAAACTAGCCGAGACATCGATAGCTGGGTAGTGGTTTTGGGAAGCGAGTTCCCGCGATAAAACGATGTGCCCATCCAAAATGGATCGAGAAGTATCGCCGATCGGATCGTTCATGTCGTCGCCTTCGACCAGTACGGTATAAAAAGCGGTTATCGATCCCTCCCCATCAGTTGTACCAGCCCTTTCCATCAACATCGGAAGTTTGGCAAAAACCGAAGGGGTATAACCACGGGTTGTGGGAGGTTCACCAACTGATAGCCCAATTTCTCTCTGCGCCATGGCAAAGCGGGTGACTGAATCCATCATCAGGATTACATCCTTGCCTTGATCCCGAAAGTATTCGGCGATAGCTGTTGCAGTAATCGCCCCCTGCACTCGTAACAGTGGGGGTTGGTCTGAGGTCGCTGCTACAACCACCGATCGTCGCAGCCCCTCCTCGCCCAGTGCATCTTCAACAAATTCCATCACTTCTCTACCACGCTCCCCAATTAGGGCAATTACATTAACCTCCGATTTGGCGTTACGGGCGATCATTCCCAGCAATGTACTCTTACCCACACCACTACCAGCAAAAATCCCGACCCGTTGTCCTTTTCCAATGGTCAGCAGTCCATCAATGACTCGGACACCAGTTGGAATAATCTGACTAATGCGTTTTCTGTTGTAGCAATCGGGCGGCGTATTATAAACTGGATATTGAGCTATACTCTTCAAGGAACCTAAACCATCGAGCGGCTCGCCCAGTGCATCGACCACCCGACCTAACAATTTATCATCGACATGAACGGAAAAAGAGGCGTTGGTAATTCGGATTCGGTCAGCAGCCTTGATCCCGCGGATATTGCCCAGCGGCATCAACAGGAGTCGATCATCCTCAAAGCCCACTACCTCTGCCATAACCTCTATTGGTTGATTGGTTTCCGGATCAGTGGCTAAAATCACGCAAAGTTGACCAACGGGAGCCGCAATCCCCTTGGCTTCGATTACTAGGCCAATCACTTTGGTAATTTGCCCATAAGTAGAAGTCAGGGGGCGCTGGCGCAGTTCGCGAATATAGCGTGTTAGATTCAGGCCGTGAAATGGGTCAGACGAGTTGGGGTTAGGTGGTGAATTATGCGGGGTCAATCTCGGTTACCTTAGCGGTATGATACAGTGTCCAGACAGTTTCGGCCGCGTTGCTCAACTTCTCACGCCAAGTGCTGTCGATCAAGTTAGATCTATTTTCTAATCGGCATTCGCCGATAATCAGGGTTTCGTCTGGCACGAAATTTAGCGTACCAATACCTTCGACCTGCTCGAGTAACTGCGGGCGATATTCCCGCATCAAGGCCAGATCGTCAGGGTTCAAGTAGAGAGAGATTTCGCTTTTGTCTTTTAGATGGGTTAACCCATCTCTGACCACTTCGACGATAATTTTCGGATTGACAGTCAATTCAAAACCGACAATCTTGGTTGCAACCACCATAACAAACTCTAAAATCTCGGCTTCATACTGGGTGACCAATTGCGTTTTGAAAGCGGAAAGCTCAACGATAGCTTGTTGTAGAGTATCAGTGAGTTGCTCAGTTTGTTGAACCACAGCCTGCTGTCCTGCCTGCAACCCTTGTTCAAAACCAGACTGTTGAGCCGTTTGTAACTGCTGCTCAATTTCTGCTTGCGCTTGTGTCAGCAATTGATTGGCATCGGCTTCGGCCTGTTGAAGCATGGTTTCGGCCTGGGTTTTAGCGGCTTCCAGTTCCAACTCTGCTTGATTCTGAAGCTTGGTTGCCCGCTGCTCGGCATTATCAATTAAGGCATCAGCCCGAAGTTGTGCCTCTTTAACAATATTTTGGGAAAGACCTGTTTCGTCGTTGGGTCGGTTGTTACCCAGATGATCTCGGTCAGATGGGATGGCTTGCTCTAAAGCAAAATCAGTATCAACGGCCTCGATCTTTTCGAAAGATCCAGATGTTACCTGATCGGCTCGAAGGACACGTGCCATTTATCTACAATGCAGAGGTTAGCCTGAGGTTCAGTCGCTTCCACTAGACCAACTCTTCTTCTTCACCACTTTGGGAGATGGTAATTTGCCCCTCGGCCTCCATTTGTTTGACTAGGGTAATAATCTTCTGCTGTTCGTCTTCTACATCTTTCACTCTCATTGGGGGGGTCGTCGTTATTATCTCGTCAAGTTCCTTTTGTACGTTCATACCCATGGCACCACGAAACTTGTCTGCGACAGCCTGATCAGCTAATTTCAGGGATTTGGCCAGTACATCCAGACTCAAGTCGGTTTGGACTCCACGCACCACCTGTTCCATGTCCGTTTGGCTAATTCCACTGAGATGATCAAAAGTAAACATCAAACTATCGATTTCCTCGGCCATTTCTGGGCTTTCTGCCTGTAACCCTTGCATAATTACTTTTCCATCCGAATCAGGAAGCAGGTTCAAGATTTCCGCTGCCGACTCGACGCCACCGATGCTATCACCAGAGGAACTTAATAATCCCTGCATCTGTTCCTGCAACGATTTTTTCATTAAATCGACTACTTCGGGTTTCATCTCTTCCATCTCAGCAATTCGCTTGACCACCTCCAGCCTAGTTTCGGTCGGCAACAGGGCCAAGATATCGCTGGCTTGCCGGGCGCTCAAATTGGCCAGAATCAAAGCAATAGTTTGCGGATGTTCAGTTTTTAAGATTTCAGCCACTCTAGGAGGTGCAGCCTTTTCCATGAAATCGAAGGGGTTACCGTCGATCTGGCGTTGTGCTTGCTCAATGATCGACTCGACCCTGTCCTCGGTAAGTACTTTGCCGAGTAAAGAGCGGGCGTATTGTAAGCCGCCTTGNGAGATGTATTCCGAGGCTAACATCAACATNCGGCATTCGCGTAANACCTCCANTTTGGCTTCGGCTTGCACCATTTGTGTTTNCCCGATCCGAATGGTTAGATCANTGATNGTTGNATCATCNAGTTTTTCGATTACGGCAGCCGATTTTTCTTCCCCTAGCGTAATCATTAGGATAGCCGCTTTCTCGGGCCCACTCAATTCTGGTGGCATATGAATTACCTCCTCTAGACAAGGGTTTCGACTCTGGTTTGGAGCCTTAAGCAAATCTCCGGTATCAGGATGATTCTTCTTCGGTTTCCGCGTATGCTGGATTGGTTAACCAATCTTGGACGATCTGAGCCACGACCTCCGGCTTTTGATCTGCAAGGGACATTACTTCCGTTTGCAGTCGTCCGATCTCCTGCATTTCTGTCCCGCCGGCATCCATTTCAATGGTTGCCAGCGGGTCCTCTCCCNCCGGGGGCGGTTCAACTCCCGGCAAGCCGGGGGCAGGGGCCATACCTGGAATGGNTGCTACCCCCGGTCGCCCTGGAATAGCNGCTAGACTAGGAGCACCACCTATCGCCGCATCGGTTGGTAGCGACCCAAGCGGAAGATCCCCCTCCATTCCAGTGATGCCAGCAGGTGNTGTCGTCGGAAGCCCTCCCAATTGCAACCGCTCCAGCGCAGATCTCATCAAAAATAGCATTACTAACGCAACCGCCAAAATCGCAATGTACTTAGCAATANGCTCTAGTANCCNCTGGTTTCGTTNAGCACCTTGCGCCTGTGCTTGTGCCGCAGAACGAGTTGTAGTGTCAAAAGGAAGGCTGATCAACNCGACACTATCATTACGAGTTGAATCCAAGCCAGCGGCGTTTTCAGCAAAGGTTGTCAGTTGAGTCAACTCGTCTGGTGGCCACACTACCCGGGNTGGAGGGACTGTAGTTGAAGTAGGATCAGGTTTATNGTCAATAAGAACCGTGGCGGTTAGCCGGATAATAGAACCCGGTGCAGTNCGTTTGGAGCTTNTGCGTTCNCTGACCAGATACTGGANTTCACGGCTCTGTTTACCAACATCTATTTGTTGCTCGGTTCCTGTANNGGTTTCNGAAGNCCCTGTTGTATTGGACGANACCCCGACCACGGCTTCGTTCATGCTGGCCGGGCCAGAAGTGGTTTCATCGATTGTAATTTCTGTCTGCTTCGGAATCAGATTGGTTTCGATATCGAGAGGGTTGTAAACCGTTTCATCTGTTGTCTGGTCGTNAAAGTNCGTCTCNACNANCACGTTGGCNCGAACATATTCCATNCCTCCAACNAGTGGGGCTAAACTTTGCCTNATNNGTTCGACACGTTGGGTGGCGATTTGGTTTTCATATTGAAGTTTACGAAAGGCNCCTTCCATTTTCAGATCGTAAGCNGTCCGTTCNGGTTCGCCAGAGAGCGTACGTCCTTGATCATCAACAATTTGTACATTCTCAGTTGATAGCCCTCGGACAGATAGAGCGACAATGTTGGTGACCCCTTCTATCTGCTGGTAGTCTAGTGATTGACCTGGTTTCAGGTTGAGGACTACGACCGCTTTGGCCGGTTGTTTATCAACCGCAAAGGCGGAATCGACCATGGGGGTGATTTGGACGGTGGCGTATTGGACTGGCGCCAGGGTCTCAATAGCGTTGCGGATATTGATCTCTGTCTTTTGTTGGTCTTTACGGTTATAATCGAGGAAGGTATCGCCAAAACCGGAGGATTGGGTGAAGATCTGGTAGCCACTTTCTGGACGGGGTACGCCGGCTATGGCCAGGACCATCTGTGCGCGAGCAGTTTCGCTGTTAGGGATCGCAATAGATCCAGGCGTCGGAACGGTGTATTTTATTCGCGCGTTGGCTAATTCTCCCTGCACCATTCTGAGGTCACGATCCAATAGGTTGGAAAAAATTACCTGATCTTCTTCGGTTCCCGACCACAGACTGAACCCGATCAACGCACCCAGAATAACAACTCCAACAATTGGAACCACAATTCTGGCTTGTTGGGGCAGATTATTCCATATATCTCGAATTTGGTTGAGTAGTTGTAAAAGACCTTCTGGCACAGGCTACCCTTTCAACCGAGCATTACTTCTCGGTTAGGACTCAGGACTACTGCATTCGCATGATTTCTTGATAGGCTTCGATCAGGCGATTACGAACTTGCGTCATCAGTTGAAACGAGATATTGGCCTTTTCGACAGCCACCATCGTCTGGGCAATATCTTTGGTTTCCCCTTTGGCCAGCGACTCAATGGCCTGATCTGCTTGTTCCTGCAGGCGGTTGACATCTTCAATCGAATCGCGCAGTGTATCCGAAAAGGAAGGTTTTTCCGCTTCACTGCCAGTAATTTCTTCTGACTTCTGATCTGCCGGCTTCGGAACCGAAGGCGTCGGCATCAGTGTTCGTTGAAGTTTCATCTTTATCTCTCCTTAATCAAAGAAGGTTCCTTCAAATTGATTCGTCGATTTAGGTTCCGATTTCGAGTGCCTTTTCCGCCATTCTTTTGGAGGTATTCAGGGCTGCAATGTTAGATTCGTAAGATCTGGAGGCTGATAGCATATTGACCATTTCCACCACCGGATTGACATTCGGTAACCTGACAATGCCTTTTGCGTCTGCCTCCGGGTGCCCCGGCTCGTAGAGTTCACGATAAGGAGTTTGGTCTTCAATAGTACCTAGAACTCGGACTCCGGGTTCCGCGCCTCGATCTTGCTGGGTTAATTTCGCATATTTTTCGTAGGTGCTGTTAAGGACAAAAGAAAAATCAGGTGCTGGATTACCAGAGGAAAATAGCACCTCTTTGCGCCGGTAAGGTTGGCCGGAGGCCGTTTTGGTAGTTTGAACGTTGGCTAAGTTCTCAGCGATGACGTTCATTCGGTACCGTTGTGCCCGAAGTCCAGTCACACTAGAATCAATGGCGGAAAAAAGATCTGCTTTCATTACTATTAGCTCCTTAAATGGCTAAACGCGACCTGAAATCGCACTTTTCAATAAACGAAACTTACGGTTAGCCAACTCCAGGTAGGCACGATGAAAGTATGAGTTTTCCATTAACTTAGCCATTTCCTTGTCGACATCGACATTGTTGCGATCCAGCCGTTCTTCAGTAGTTGATTCTGCTAGTAGATGCGTGCCAAATCGGTTACGAGCCTGTTCAGCTCTTTTCTGATGCGTCATTTTGACCTCAAGGGCAAATGATTTATTTTCCAGTTGCTGAAATCGGCCGATCGCATTTGATGGCGGAGTTGGCCTTTCCTCTTTCAGTGCTGCTCGTAAGGTTCGCTGAAAGTCGAGATCCAAACTTTTGTATTTAGGGGTGTCAACATTGGCGAGATTGCCGGTGATGACATGGTGTCGCATTTGCGTGCCTGCCGTTGCGAATTCCAGTGCGCGAAAGGTGGTGTCAAAAAGTTGTGCCATTTTTTCTCACAGGATGTTTGCCTGAAGTTTGTTAGCAAGCAATGTGCCAATTTGTAGTAGAGCCTCACCTCTCACTGAGATTCTGGCTTATCGTATTCCCGCAGTTTGTTGCGAATGGTGCGGGAGGTCACCTCTAAAGTTTCAGCCGTTTTAGTCTGGTTGAAGTCGTGTGCTTCCAGTGTTCGCATAATAGCCTCTTTTTCTAAATCGCGCAGCGTCATTCCAACCTGAAACGGAATCCGGTCTGAATGATCCTGGCTAACCGGTTCTATGGGAGGCGGCGAACTCTCATCTCGGTGTAGATCTATGTCACCGGCTACAATCAGATCACTTTGGGTCTGAATTACCGCAGACTGTACCGCATTCTCAAGTTGGCGCACATTACCTGGCCACTGGTAACTAGTTAAGACTTGGATTGCCTCTTGACTGAACCCTTGTACAGTTTTTGCATATTCTTTATTATACTGCTCCAAGAAATGATCGGCAAGGAGTGGAATGTCGCCTGGCCGATGGCGAAGCGGTGGTAAAACAATGCGAATCACGTCCAGTCTATAAAACAGATCAGCACGAAACTTTCCTTGATCTACAATTTGCTGAATATTTTCGTTAGTGCAGGCCACAATGCGGACGTCCACTTTGATCGGTTGCGAGCCACCCACGCGTTCAATTTCACGTTCTTGTAACGCACGTAGCAGTTTTGATTGTAACGGTAAAGAGAGATCACTAATCTCATCCAAGAATAGTGTACCTTTATCGGCCCGTTCAAATCGACCGACATGTTGCGAATCAGAGCCGGTATAAGCACCTTTTTCGGCGCCGAACATCTCACTTTCCAACAGCGTTTCTGGGATAGCAGCACAATTGAGTGCCACTATTTGACCCGATTTGGTACGAAAACTGAGATTATGAAGTGCTTGGGCAATTAGTTCCTTGCCAGTACCGGTTTCACCTTGAACTAAGACCGGCGCATTACTCGGCGCAACAGTTCGCACCTTGTCTAGAATTCGCAACATCTGTTCATCTTGGGTGATAACATTATTCAAATCATCGTCTGTTCGATTATCAGGCCGGTCGATGAACT